>NZ_LYVQ01000038.1 GCF_001984095.1 Pelomonas sp. KK5 | reverse complement strand
ACCTTGACCTGGGGGCGCGCCGGATCCAGGCCGGTGAATTGAGCCTGCAGCAGCCCCTGCTGCAGGCGGCCCGCGCCGCCGACGGCCGCTGGCGCCACGAGACGCTGTTCCCGCCCGCGCCCGCAGCGGTGCCGGCCGCAGACGCGCCCGCCTGGCATGTGACGGCGCAGGCCCTCAGCATCGAACAGGGTGCGCTGCGCTTTCAGGATGCCCAGGCCGCGGCGGACACCGTCGTGCGCGTGGGGCAGATCCGCCTGAAGGCCCAGCACCTGGCCTGGCCACCGACCGCCGAGCCGATAGCGGTGAACCTGAGCCTCAGCCTCGGCCGCGAGCGTTCGACGCCGGTCCAGCGGGAAGACGGCAGCTTGCAGTGGCAGGGCGAGGTCCTGGCGATGGCGCCGAGCCTGCGTGGCAAGCTGCGCGTCGAGCAGTTGCCCTTGCAACTGCTGGACCCGTATCTGGATCGCGCCTGGGGCCTGCAGCTGCGCCGCGCCGAGCTCGGCCTGCAAGGCGAGTTCTCGGCAGCCCGCGAGGGCGAAGCCTGGCGAGCCACGTGGAACGGCGATGCTTCGCTGGGTCGCCTGCGCCTGAACCAGGCCAGTTGGCAGGACGGCCAGCGCCAGGTCGGCGGAGAGCTGCTGGGCTGGCAGTCGCTGGCGCTCGGTGGCGTGGCAGCCCGGCTGCTGCCGGGCAAGCCGCCGGAGATCACCGTGGCCAAGGCCGCGCTGGACGACTACTACATGCGCCTGAACGTGGACGAGCAGGGGCGCTTCAACATCAGGGAGCTCGGCACGCGCGCCGCGCCGGCCGCGGCCTCGGCACCTGCCCCGGCGGCCTCCGGGCCTGCCGCGCTGCTGACGGTGGGCCAGATACAGTTCAGCAAGGGCGAGATCGATTTCAGCGACCATTTCGTCAAGCCCAACTACAGCGCCCACCTCACCGAACTGCAGGGCAGCCTGGGCGCCTTCGCCACCGGCAAGCCCGCGATGGCGCCGCTGAGCCTGCGCGGCAAGGTGCAGGGCACCGGCGACCTCAGCGTGGAGGGGCAACTGAACCCGGCCGGTGCTCCGCTGACGATGGACGTCACCGCCAAGGCCAGCGACATCGAACTCTCCCCGCTCTCGCCCTATGCCGCCAAATATGCCGGCTATGCGATCGAGCGGGGCAAGCTCTCCACCGAGGTGCACTACAAGATCGATCCAGGCGGCCAGCTCGAGGCCAGCAACCGCATCACGCTCAACCAGCTGACCTTCGGCGACAAGGTCGAGAGCCCCGACGCGACCACGCTGCCGGTGCTGCTGGCCGTGGCCCTGCTGAAGGACTCGGACGGCGTGATCGACCTGGACCTGCCGGTCAGCGGCTCGATCAACGATCCTGACTTCAGCATCGGCGGCATCGTGCTGAAGCTGATCGGCAACCTGCTGGCCAAGGCGGTGACCGCGCCGTTCTCGCTGCTGTTCGGTGGCAGCGGAGGGGGTGAGGGCGACGCCAGCCAGGCGGCCTTCGCGCCCGGCAGCGCCGCGCCCGGCGCGCCGGAGCAACTGGACAAGGTGGCGAAGATGCTGGCCGACCGGCCGGGCCTGGCGCTGACGATCACCGGCTGGGCTGATGCCCAGGCCGACGGGCCCGCGCTGGCGCAACTTCAGGCCAAGGCCGGCACCGAGGCCGAGCAGCGCCGCGAGGCGCGCCGGCAGCAGCAGCAACAACAACAGCGCGCCGCTTCACCCGCGAAAAAGGGCGAGGCCGCCACGGCGCCGGCCGTCAGTGACGAGCAACTGCGGCAGTTGGCCGACCAGCGTGCCGCGGCGGTGCGCGATGCGCTGATCGCCAAGGGCATTGCCAACAGCCGCCTGTTCGTCAGCTCCCCGCGCGTGGCGGACGGGGCCCAGCCGCATGCGGAGCTCTCGCTGAGCACCCGCTGACGCGACGGGTCACGGCGCCAGCCGCTCCCGCTGCCAGGCACCGGCCTCGTCCTTGCGGTAGACCAGCCGGTCATGCAGCCGCGACTTGCGGCCCTGCCAGAACTCCCAGCGCTCCGGCACCAGCCGGTAGCCGCCCCAGTGAGGCGGACGCGGCGGCTTCAGGCCGTGGCGGACGGCCATCTTCGCGGCATTGGCCACCAGCGTGGCGCGCGACTCGATCACCTGGCTCTGCGGCGAGGCCCAGGCGCCCAGGCGCGAGTCGAGCGGGCGCGACTGGAAGTAGTCGTCCGATTCCTGGTCGGAGACCTTCTCGACCCGGCCCTCGATCCGCACGACCCGCTCCAGCTCCACCCAATGGAACTGCAGCGCGGCGAAGGGGTGGACGGCCAGCTCCCGGCCCTTGCGGCTGTCGTAGTTGGTGAACCAGACCAGTCCGCGCTCGTCATAGGCCTTGACCAGCACGATGCGCGTCGAGGGCCGGCCATCGGCGCCGACGGTGGCCAGGGTCATCGCATTGGGTTCGTGGACCTCGGGCGCGGCCAGCGCGTGCTCGAACCACTGGCTGAATTGCGCCATCGGGCTGCCGGAGGCCAGCGCCTCGTCCAGTTCGCCGAGTTCGTAGCTCTTTCTCAGGTCGGATAGCTTGCTCATCGCTCGATTGTCGGCGCTTCCGGAGGGCTTCCACTGGGCTGTCGACGGTAGAAAGCCTTAGGTAATGGTCCCAGTTATGCCGGCCCCGGGCCAGCGGCATGCTGTACAAACCGCCAGCCAGGGCCTCGCGTCCGGGCTGGTGCCACCGAAGAGAAGGATTCAGCTATGAGCAAACGGCGACCTGTTGTCGTCGTGCTGGCAGCGGGACGCGGCGTCCGCTTCCGGGGTGCCGGCCACAAGCTGATGCAGCCGCTGGAACCCGCCGCAGGCTCGACGACGAGCGACACGATGCTGTCCCGCACGCTGCACCATGCGCTGCAGACGCACCTGCGCGTCGTGGTCGTCACCAGCGCGCAGCTGGCGCCGGCCGTGCGCCGCCTGGTGGCCGCCCAGGACGTCGTCGAACTGCCCGACGTGGACGGGCGCGGCCGCCCGAGCCCGGTGGGCATGGGGCACTCGATCGCAGCCGGCGTCAGCGCCACAGGCGATGCCGACGGCTGGCTGATCGTGCCGGCCGACATGCCGCTGCTCAAGCCCGGCAGCATCCGCGCCGTGGCGGACGCGCTGGAGCACTTCCCGCTCGCTTATGCACAGTACCGGGGCCGGCGCGGCCATCCGGTCGGCTTCAGCGCGGAGCTGTACTCGGAGCTGGTGGACCTGCAGGGCGACGAGGGCGCCCGCCGGCTGCTGGCCCGCTACGCCTCGCAGGCGGTCGACGTGGACGACCCGGGCGTGCTGGTGGACATCGACACCGAGGACGACCTGGCCCGCATGCGCGCCGAGGCGGCCGCGGCCGAGACCGGCCAGCCTCAGCGTTCCTGAGCCTGGCCCCGGGCCGCCCGCTGCGGCGCCAGCGGCCCGCACAGGCCGTGCCGCGCGGCGAGGTGCCATTGCCGCTCCAGCTCCACGTCGCGGATGCCGTGCTCGCGCAGGCCGTGCACGGTGCGCATCAGGTACTCCAGCGTCGTGCCATAGCGGCCGCGTGCATGGCCGAAGATGTGCAGCAGCTGCGCATCGCCGATCTCGCCGGTCCAGCTCGGGCTGTGGCGCGACAGCGTGAAGGCGAGTGCGCGCAACGGGCCCTGCGTGGTCTGGCAGCTCAGCCAGCGCGGCTCGTAGGTGGGCACGGGCAGGTGGCTGCGCCGGCCGTCGGGGTGGCGGAATTCCTCGCCCAGCGGCATCTCGCGCGCCCACAGCGCCTCCAGCACCGCCTCGCCCTCGGCATGGGCGACCCTGAAGACGAGGCCGCGGCAACTGCCGCCGGACAGCAGGGCCAGCACCAGGCCGGGTTGCTCGGGGCTGCCGCGGTTGACTTGCGACTGCATGCGCAGCGCGCGGTGGTAGCCCTGCACGCGGGCGGGATAGGACGCCGTGTAGTCGAAATCCGGCCGCCAGATCAGCGAACCGTAGGCGAACAGCAGCAGGTCCTGCCCGGGCACGGCGCGCCATTGGGCCAGCGTGCGGGCGTAGAGGGCGGCGTTGTCATGGGAACTGCCTTGCATGGCCATGATCTTGACATGTGACGCCGGCATGTTGCTTGCTCGTGTTGCCTGCCCGCCGACGCCCTGCTGCTGTACCCTTGATGTAACCCGGCGGCCGGGCATTCGATGTAATATGGTTACCGATTTTCAACCTCTCGAGTTACAACGATCCAGCCTATGAACAAGACCCTCGCGGCTGTAACCGAGCGCATCCGCCAGCGCAGTGCCGATTCCCGCGGCGCCTACCTCGATGGTGTCGATCACATGGCCGGCCGCAAGCGTGGCGTCGAGCGCATGGGCTGCGCCAACGTCGCGCACGCGGTGGCTGCCATGCCGGCCAACGACAAGCTGCGCATCGTGGCGGAGAAGGCGCCCAACATCGCCATCGTCACGGCCTACAACGACATGCTGTCGGCCCATCAGCCCTACGAGGGCTACCCGGCGCTGATCCGCGAGGCCGCCCACGCGCTGGGTGCCACCGCCCAGGTGGCCGGTGGCACGCCCGCGATGTGCGACGGCGTCACCCAGGGCCAGCCGGGCATGGAGATGTCCCTGTTCTCGCGGGACACCATTGCCATGTCCACGGCCATCGCACTGAGCCACGACGTCTTCGACGCCGCGTTGCTGCTGGGCATCTGCGACAAGATCGTGCCGGGCCTGCTGATCGGCGCGCTGCACTTCGGCCATCTGCCCTGCGTCTTCGTGCCGGCCGGCCCGATGAGCAGCGGCCTGTCCAACAGCGCCAAGGGCAAGGTGCGCGAGCAGTACGCGCAGGGCCTGGTGGGCCGCGACGAACTGCAGAAGGCCGAGTCCGCCGCCTACCACGGCGCCGGCACCTGCACCTTCTACGGCACGGCCAACAGCAACCAGATGCTGCTCGAGGCGATGGGCCTGCATGTGCCGGGCGCCGCCTTCGTCCACCCGCACGACGACCTGCGCGCGGCGCTGACGCGGCAGGCCGTCAGCACCGTGCTGTCGATCGCGCCCAAGGCCAACTACACCCCGATCGGCCGCATGGTCGACGAGCGCTGCATCGTCAACGCGATGGTGGCCCTGCTGGCCACAGGCGGCTCGACCAACCACCTGATCCACTGGGTGGCCGTGGCCCGTTCGGCCGGCATCACGATCGACTGGACCGATTTCTCCGAGTTGTCCGCCGTCGTGCCGCTGCTGTCGCGCGTCTACCCCAACGGCACCGCCGATGTGAACGACTTCCAGAATGCCGGCGGCCCGGGCTTCGTGATCCGCGAGTTGCTGGACGCCGGGCTGATGCACGAGGACGTGCTGAGCGTGGCGGGCAGTTCGCTGCGGCCCTTCGCGCGGGTCCCGACGCTGGCAGCCGACGGCAGCTCCGTCGATTGGCAAGACCTGACCCCGGCCAGCGGCGACGATTCCGTGGTGCGCACCGCGGCGGCGCCCTTCAGCCCCACCGGCGGCCTGAAGCTGCTGCAGGGCAACCTGGGCCGCGCGGTGATCAAGGTCTCCGCCGTGCCGGACGACCGCCATGTCGTCGAGGCGCCATGCCGGATCTTCGACAGCCAGGAGGGCATGCAGGAGGCCTTCAAGGCCGGCGAGCTGGAGCGCGACGTGGTCGTCGTCGTGCGCTTCCAGGGCCCGCACGCCAACGGCATGCCCGAGTTGCACAAGCTCACGCCGCCGCTGGCCGTGCTGCAGAACAAGGGCTTCAAGGTCGCGCTGGTGACCGATGGCCGCATGAGCGGCGCTTCCGGCAAGGTGCCGGCGGCCATCCATGTGAGCCCCGAGGCGCTGGCCGGCGGCCCGCTCGGCAAGCTGCGCGATGGCGATGTGGTGCGCATGGATGCCACCACCGGCGAGCTGCTGGCCCTGGTGCCGCAGGCCGAATGGGAGGCGCGCGAGAACGCGAAGATCACGCCCGAGCACGCCTTCGACAACGCCCACGGCCTCGGCCGTGACCTGTTCGCCGGCATGCGCCGCAACGCCCGCACGGCCGAAGAAGGCGCGGTGACCTGGCTCTGAACACCACAAGGACTGACATGATCGACAACACCCTGAGCCTGGCCGAGCAAGGCCCCGTCATCCCCGTCATCGTCATCCAGCGCCTGGAAGACGCGGTACCGCTGGCCGAGGCGCTGGTCGCCGGCGGCGTGCGCGTGCTGGAAGTGACGCTGCGCACGCCGGTGGCGCTGAAGGCGATGGAGGCGATGGCCAGGGCCGTGCCGCAGGCCATCGTCGGCGCGGGCACGCTGCGCACCGTGGCGGATGTGAAAGCCGCGCGCGATGCCGGCTGCCAGTTCGGCGTCAGCCCCGGCTACACCGACGCGATCGGCGCCGCCTGCAAGGAGCAGGGCCTGCCGCTGCTGCCGGGCGTCAGCACCGCCAGCGAGGTGATGCAGGCCAATGCAGGCGGCTACGGCTTCCTGAAGCTGTTCCCGGCGGTGGCCGTGGGGGGCATCAACCTGCTGAAGGCGCTGGCCGGTCCGTTCCCGGACGTCGTGTTCTGCCCCACCGGCGGCATCTCGCTCGAGACGGCACCGCAGTTCCTCAGCCTGCCCAATGTGAAGGTCTGCGGCGGCTCCTGGCTGACCCCGCAGGACGCGGTGGACGCCAAGGACTGGGCGCGCATCACCAGGCTCGCGCAGGGCGCCGCGGCGCTGCGCGGCTGATGATCAGTCAGCGCGTTTCAAACACCAGGCAGGTCGTGCTCGCGTGAGCGTAGAGCTTGCCGTCGTGGCCCACCAGCGAGGCCTCGGCGGTGGCGACCTGCTTGCCTGAGTGCACCACCTTGCCGATCGCCCGCACCAGCGGCACCCGCTCGTTGAGGCCGCGCACCAGGTTCACCTTGAACTCCAGCGTCGTGTAGGCGCGGCCCACCGGCATCGTCGTGTGCACGGCGCAGCCGAGCGCCGAATCGAGCAGCGTGGCATACCAGCCGCCATGCACGCCGCCCAGCGGGTTGTAGTGCCGCAGCCTGGGCGTGCCCTGGAAGGTGGCCTCGCCATGCGCCACCGAGATCAGCATGAAGTCCATCGTGTCGGTGATGTGCGGCGGCGGCAGCTCGCCGTCGAGCATCATGTGCATCACCTCCAGGCCCGTCCGGCCCGCCACCTGGTCGGGGCGCGCCAGGCCCACGGGCATCTGGCGCGAGCGGACGGCGGCTTCCTCGGCCTTCCATTGCTGCAGAACTTGGTCGTGATCCTGGCTGCTCATGGTGAACTCCTTGTAGATACAATGATTGTAGCTACAATCATCCGATGTCCAGCAAGACCGTCGTCCCCAAGGGCTGCACGAACCTGAAGCTGCGCCGCCTGACGCGGCTGGTATCCGCGCAGTGCGAGCCCTTCTTCAGCGCTTCGGGCCTGACTACCACGCAGTACTCGCTGCTGGGCCATGTCGAGCAGCTGGGGCCGATCGCGCCGGGCCAGCTGGCGCGCGAGATGGACCTGGACGCGTCCACGCTGACGCGCAACCTGCAGCCGCTGCTGGGCGCGGGCCTGGCCGAGCTGCTGCCGGGCGAGGACGCCCGCTCGCGCATCGTGCAGGCCACGCCGGCGGGCCGCGCGCTGCGGGCCGAGGTCAAGGCGCAGTGGAAGCGGGCCCAGCTCTCGATCAACGCGAAGCTCGGCGAGGCGCGGGTCCAGCGGCTGCACGAACTGCTGGACGAGTGCCTGGAGCTGATGCGTTAGCCGATCAGTCGCTCAGCGTCACGATCACCGGCGCGTGGTCGCTGGGCTTGGGCAGCTTGCGCATCGCACGGTCGATCGTGCAGGCCGTGACCCTGGGCCTTAGCGCATGGCTGACCAGGATGTGGTCGATCCGCAGGCCCTTGTTCTTCTGGAAGCCGAGCATGCGGTAGTCCCACCAGCTGTAGCTCTTGGGCGGCTGCTCGAACATGCGGTAGGCGTCCGTCAGGCCCATGTCGATCAGGGCCTGGAAGTGGGCGCGCTCCTGCGGCGAGGTGTGGGTCTGGCCGACGAAGGCGGCGGGGTCGTAGCAGTCGCGGTCCTCGGGGGCGATGTTGAAGTCGCCCATGATCACCAGCTTCTCGTGCGCCGCCATCTCGGTGGCCAGCCAGGCGCGCAGGCCGTCCAGCCAGGCCATCTTGTAGACGAACTTGTCGCTGTCCAGCGCCTGGCCGTTGGGGAAGTAGCCGCCGATCACGCGCACGTCGCCGACGGTGCCGGCGATCAGCCGCGCCTGCTCGTCGGCAAAGCCGGTGATGTTCTTCACCACGTCCTGCGCCGGCTGCTTGCTGATCAGCGCCACGCCGTTGTAGGTCTTCTGGCCGAACCATTGCACCTGCCAGCCGGCCGCGCCGATCTCCAGCGTCGGGAACTTGTCGTCGGTCAGTTTCGTTTCCTGCAGCACGACCGCATCGAGGTCGGGGTTGGCGGCCAGCCAGTCCAGCAACTGGGGCAGGCGCACGGAGAGGGAATTGACGTTCCAGGTGGCGAATTTCATGGTCTGTTCAAGGGGGCTGGCAATCAGGAGCGAAGTCTAGCCGGCGCTGTCCTGCGTCGGGCCGTCCGCTAGCATTCGCCCATGCGCCTGCTGCTTGCTGAAGATGAACGCCCACTGGCTGACTGGCTGGTCCGGGCCCTGGGACAGAGCGACTTCGTCGTCGACTGGGTGGACGACGGGCGCCTGGTCGCGCGCCAGTTGCAGGCGACCCGCTATGACGCGCTGATCCTCGACCTCGGCCTGCCGGGCCAGGGCGGGCATGAGGTGCTGCGCGAACTGCGCTTGAAGGACTCGCGGGTGCCGGTGCTGATCCTGACCGCGCGGGACTCGCTGATGGAAAAGGTCAGCACGCTGCACGAAGGTGCCGACGATTTCCTGGCCAAGCCTTTCGAGATCCAGGAACTGGAGGCGCGCCTGGTCGCGCTGGTGCGGCGATCCCGCGGCCGCGAGCAGCCCCGCTTCACCTGCGGGCCCCTGGCCTACGACGCGGCGACCAAGCAGTTCACCCTGGACCGCGAGGCGCTGACGCTGTCGCCGCGGGAGCACGGCGTGCTGCGCGCGCTGATCCAGCACAGCGGCGAGCCGCTGTCCAAGCAGGAGATCCTGGAGCGCATCTTCTCCGACGAGCAGGATGTCCGGCCCGAGGTGGTCGAGGTCCTGATCCATCGCCTGCGGCGCCGGCTGGAGACGGGCAAGGTCCGCATCACGACGCTGCGCGGCCTCGGCTACGTCCTGGAAGCGTCGTGAGGCTGCCCCGGCTGCCGGCGGCCTGGCACCGGTTCAGCGTGCGGCGGACGCTGCTGATGCTGGCCATCCCGGTGATGCTCGTGATGGTGAGCATCGAGTCGGCGCTGACCTGGAAGACCGGTCTGCAGGCCGCCGATGCGGCCTACGATCGCTCGCTGCTCGGCGCCATCAAGGCGATCGACAGCAACGTCTCCACCGAGACCGGTCTCTCGGTGGAGCTGCCCTATCGCATGCTCGAGTTCTTCGAGCTGACCGCGAGCGGGCAGGTCTACTTCCGCGTCAGCACCGAGGACGGCCTGGTCGAGATCGGCAATGCCGGCCTGCCGCTGCCCGAGCGAGGCCTCAAGCTGGGCGTGCCGCAGTTCATCGACGCCGAATACTTCGGCGAGCCGGTCCGCGTCGGCGCGCTGTCGCGGGAACTGGACCCGGACAAGCCGGGACGGCGGCTGGTGATCCAGGTGGCGGAGTCGACCACTTCCCGCAACGCGTTCTCCCGCGGGCTGCTCCTGCAGGCGATCGGGCGGGATGCGCTCAACGTGGTCGTCGTCACGGTGACGCTGGCCCTGCTCATCGGCTGGGCCCTGCAGCCGCTGGAGCGCCTGCGCCGGGAGGTCGCGGCGCGGTCCAGCGATGACCTGTCGCCGGTGGACGAGGCCGAGGTGCCGGCGGATGCGGCGCCGCTGGTGCGGGCCATCAACCATCACCTGGAACGCCAGCGGGAACTCATCGAGAGCCGGCGCCGTTTCGTGGACGACGCGTCGCACCAGATCCGCACGCCGCTGGCCACGCTGTCCACGCAGGTGGGCTACGCACTGCGGGAGCAGGACGCGGGGCGCGTCCGCGAGGCGCTGGTGGCGCTGAAGTCGCAGATCGACGACACGGTGCGGCGCACCAACCAGATGCTGGCGCTGGCACGCGCGGACACGGCCGTGGAGCAGCTGTCGGCCGTCGAGCTGAACGCCCTGGCCGAACGCTGCACCAGGGAGACCTGGGCTTCGGCGCGGGAACTGGGCATCGACCTGGGCTTCGAGCCCGCCGGCACGGCCGTGCACGTGCGCGGCAACGAGGGCCAGCTTCGCGAGGCCCTGCTGAACCTGCTCCACAACAGCCTGCGCTACACGCCGGCCCGGGGCCAGGTGACCGTGCAGGTCCTGCGCGACGGCGCCTGCGCCTGCCTGCGCGTCGTCGACGACGGCCCCGGCATTCCGGCCCGGGAGCGGCTGAGGGCGGGCGAGCGCTTCTTCCGCGGCAGCAATGTCGACAAGCCCGGCTCCGGCCTGGGCCTGGCCATCGTGCGCGCCGTCGCGCAGCGCCACCAGGGCAGCATGGAAGTGGCGGCGGCGCAGGTGGCGCTGGACGGATCGGAAAAGGGCGCCGCGGTGACGCTGAAACTCCCGATGCATCAGGCCAACGACTGAAAGCCGCCTGAAAGGTAGGACTCCTTAGAGTGCCTCTCCATCAGGTGGCGCGCCGCCCTCGGAGTACAAGCTTCCGGGGCCGGCAACGAACACCGACAGGAGACACATGCGCACAGCCTACGAATGGATGGTCGGGCTGGTCCTCGCTGCCCTGGCGTTCGCGCCGGGCGCCGGAGCCCAGACGCCGACGCCACCCCCCGAATGCATCGCCCCGGCCAAGCCCGGCGGCGGCTTCGACCTGACCTGCAAGCTCGTCCAGGCCGCGCTCGCGGACGCCGGACACGCCCGGCCGATGCACATCAGCTACATGCCCGGCGGCGTGGGCGCCATCGCCTACGACACGATCATCACGAAGCGCCCGGCCGAGGCGCAGACCCTGGTGGCCTTCTCCAGCGGATCGCTGCTGAACCTCGCGAACGGGCGCTTCGGTCGCCATGCGATGGGCGATGTGCGCTGGCTGGCAGCCGTCGGGGCCGACTATGGCATCGTGCTCGTCAGCAGCCGCTCGCCCTGGCAGACCCTGCCGGATCTGCTGGCCGCGCTGAAGGCCAATCCCGGCAAGATCACCTTTGCCGGCGGCGGCACGATCGGCAGCCAGGACTGGGTGAAATCGGCGCTGGTGGCCAAGGCCGCGGGCGTGGACTACAAGGCCATGCGCTTCGTGGCCTTCGAGGGCGGCGGCGAGGCCACGGCGGCGCTGAAGGCCGGCCATGTGCAGGTGTATGCGGGCGATGCGTCCGAAGTGGCTGACAAGCTGCCCGCCCAGGGGCCGTTCCGCGTGCTGGCGGTGATGGCCGAGCGCCGCCTGCCGGGCCTGCTGGCCCATGTGCCGACCGCACGCGAGCAGGGCGCCGACATGGTCTGGCCCAGCGTGCGCGGCCTCTACATGGGCCCCAAGGTGTCCGAGGCGGCCTTCCATGCCTGGCGCACGACCTTCGAGCAGTTGATGGCCACGCCGTCCTTCGACAGGCTGCGGGCGCACTACGGGCTGTTCCCGCTGCAGATGACGGGCCCGGCGCTGCAGGCCTTCCTGGAGCAGCAGTCCCTTCAGTACGCCGACATGGCGGGCCGCTTCGGACTCCGGCGATGAAGCGCCGCTGAGCTTCCTCCCCCCTTCCTCCGTCTTTCCCAATCGGCATCGGCAGGCCTGCCATCGCGGCAGGCCGGGGCCTGCTGTTGCCTTCGCATTTCGCCCCTTCCGTCAAAACCCACAGGAGACCCGATGAACAAGACCTTCCAACCCCTCGCAGCAGCCTGCATGCTGGCCGTGCCGCTGCTGGCCTCCGCGCAGAGCAGCGTGACCGTCTACGGCATCGCCGACGCGCTGGTCGAGTACCGCAATCACATGAATGCTGCAGGCGACAGCCGCGTCGCGGTGACTTCCGGTGGCCTGAACACCTCGCGCTGGGGCCTGCGCGGCGTGGAGGACCTCGGCGGCGGCCTGAAGGCCGTGTTCAACCTCGAGGGCGAGGTCGGCTTCGACACCGGCGCGGCCGGCTCGTCGTTCTGGGGCCGCCAGGCGACGGTGGGCCTGCAGGGCGATTTCGGCCGCATCGTGGCCGGCCGCTCGTACACGACGGCCTATGACTTCATCCTGCCCTTCGACCCGATGGGCTACGCGCCGTTCTACTCCTGGGCGACCTCGGCCGGCGCCGCCGGCACGCGCAAGGACGGCATGCTGACCGCCGCCTCCAACCTGATCAAGTACGACGGCAAGTTCGGCCCCGTCAAGCTCGGCGCGAGCGTGGCGGCGGGCGAGGGCGCGGCCACCGGACGCTATGCCGCCCTGGCCGCGGGCTATGACCTCGACGCCTTCAGCGCCGTGCTGGTGCTGGACCAGCGCGATCGCCAGACCGGTGCCGTGAGCAAGGAGCAGACCGTGCACTGGGGCCTGAGCTACGACATGAAGCCGGTCAAGTTCTTCCTGGCCCAGCGCCAGTACAAGAAGACGCCGACCAGCGGCGCCGAGCAGAAGAGCACGCTGACCTGGGTCGGGGCCACCTGGTCGGTGACGCCGGTGCTGGACCTGACCCCGGCCTACTACTTCCAGAACGTCAAGACCGGCCCGCTGACGCCCGACGATCCGCACCTGCTGGCCCTGCGCGCGAAGTACGCGCTGTCCAAGCGCACCTGGCTGTACGCCGTCGCGTCCAACGCCAAGGCCAGGAGCGGCGTCGTCAGCGTCTCGCGCGACGACGCGGCCTTCGCCGACACGCAGTCCAGCTTCGGCGTGGGCATCCAGCACCGCTTCTAAGCCCCTCGCACCAGGAGCCATCAATGACCCATCGCATCACCCGCCGAGCCTGCCTCGCGCTGGCCGCCACCGCCTTCTTCGCCACGGCGCAGGCCCAGGTGCCCGCCGGCTATCCGGCCAGCTACCAGGCCATCATCGACGCCGCCAAGAAGGAGGGCAAGGTCACCGTCTACACCCCCACCGACGCCGCGGCCGGCAAGCCGCTGGTGAAGGAGTTCGAGAGCCTGTATCCCGGCGTCAAGGTCGAGTACATGGACATGAACAGCGTGGAGCTCTTCAACCGCTTCATCAGCGAGACCGCGGCCGGCACCACCAGCGCGGACGTGGTCTGGAACTCGGCCATGGACCAGGCCGTCAAGCTCGTGGCCGACGGCTACGCGCTGAGCTACGAGTCGCCCGAGGCCAAGGCGCTGCCCGCGTGGGCCGTCTACCAGAAGACGGCCTACGGCACGACCTTCGAGCCGCTGGGCCTGGTCTACAACAAGCGCCTGCTCCCCGCCGCTGACGTGCCCAAGACCCATGCCGAGCTGATCAGGCTGCTGGCCGATCCCCGCTTCCAGGGCAAGATCACCACCTACGACATCGAGAAGGCCGGCGTCGGCTTCCTCTATCTGACGGCCGACGTGCAGGTGAACGCCGCGCAGACCTGGGACCTGGTCAAGGCGATGGCCGGCGCCGGCGTGAAGGTGCAGTCGTCCAGCAGCACGATGATGGAACGCATCTCCTCGGGCGAGCAGGTGATGGGCTACAACATGATCACGTCCTACGCCCATGCCCGGGCGAAGAAGGACAGCAACATGGCCTACCAGCTGATGCGCGACCACACGCTGGTGATGAGCCGCGTGGCCTTCATCGCGAAGGCGGCCAAGAGCCCCAACGCGGCCAGGTTGTGGCTGGACTACCTGCTGTCCAGGAAGGGGCAGACGACGCTGTCCACGGCCTCGGAGCTGTACTCGATCCGTCCGGACGTCGAGGGCGAGATGACCGCGCATGCGCTGCAGAAGGAGATGGGCGCGAGCCTGCGCCCGATCGCCATCGACCAGAACCTGCTGACCTATCTCGAACAGGGCAAGCGGCTGGAGTTCATCAAGACCTGGCGTTCCTACGTCGCGCGCAAGTGAGCGCCTGACGAGCCCCCTGGCACGAACCCTGTGGAGTGACGTCGATGTCCATGACGCAAACCCTCGCGCACCCGCGCGGCCGATTCCCGGGGCTGCCCGGGATCGGCCGCGGGCTGGTGATCGGCATCACCGTGCTGGTGGTGCTGCTCCCGCTGGTGATGATCGCCTACCAGAGCCTGCTGTCGGCCCCGTTCTTCATGCCGAAGCACGAGGTGTCGCTCGACGCCTACCGCTTCGTCTTCGATGATCCGGACTTCTGGTTCGCGCTGCGCAACTCGCTGCTGATCGCCGGCGGCATGGTGCTGATCGCCGTGCCGCTCGGCGCGCTGCTCGCCTTCCTGATGGTGCGCACCGACCTGCCGGGCCGGCGCTGGATCGAGCCGCTGCTGCTGACGCCGATCTTCGTCTCGGCGGTGGTGCTGGCGCTCGGCTACGTGGTGTCGGCCGGGCCCAGCGGCTTCTACACGCTGTGGTGGCGGCAGGCCTTCGGCATCGCCGAGTGGTGGGACGTCTACTCCATCGGCGGCATCGCCGTCATCGCGGGGCTCACCCATGTGCCGCACGTCTACCTGTATGCCTCCTCGGCGCTGCGCAACCTCGGCAGCGATGTGGAGGAAGCCGCGCGCATCGCCGGCGCCTCGCCGCTGCGTGTGGCGCGCGACGTCAGCCTGCCGATGGTGATGCCCTCGGTGCTGTTCGCCGGCGTGCTGGTCTTCTTCCTCGGCTTCGAGGTCTTCGGCCTGCCGCTGGTGCTCGGCGACCCCAACGGCTACCTGGTGCTGACGACCTACATGTACAAGCTTGCCAGCAAGCTCGGCGTGCCCTCGTACCACCTGATGGCCGTCGTCGCGATCCTGATCGTGCTGGTGACCTTTCCGCTGGTGCTGCTGCAACGGCGCCTGCTGCGTAGCGCCAACAAGTACGTCTCCATCAAGGGCAAGGGCGGCCGCCAGGTGCCGCTGCGCCTGGGCGGATGGCGCTGGCTGGCGATCGGCATCGTGGCGCTGTGGCTGTTCCTGTCGGTGTTCGTGCCCGTGTCGGGCATCGTGCTGCGCTCCTTCGTCTCGCAGTGGGGCGAGGGCATCTCGCTGGTCGACGCCTTCACGCTGGAGCACTACCGCGACGTCTTCCAGCAGGACAACCTGGTGCGCGCGATCCTGAACACGCTGGGCATCGGCGTGATCGGCGGCGCGCTGGCCGTGGCCTGCTACGCGGCCATCTCGTTCGCGGGCCATCGGCGCAACGACGCGGCCACCAAGCTGATGGACTACCTCGTCCTCGTGCCGCGCGCGATACCCGGGCTGCTGGCGGGCCTGGCCTTCCTCTGGGTGTTCCTGTTCGTGCCCGGGCTGAAGGAATGGCGCAACTCGATGTTCGCGATCTGGATCGCCTACACGGTGATCTGGCTGGCCTACGGGCAGCGCATCGTGCAGAGCGCGCTGATGCAGGTGGGGCCCGACCTGGAGGAGGCGGCCCGCACCGTGGGCGCCACCGCCTCGCAGGTGAGCCGCCACGTCACGCTGCCGCTGGTGCGCTTCGGGCTGCTGTCGAGCTGGCTGCTGATCTTCCTGATCTTCGAGCGCGAGTACTCGACCGGCATCTACCTGCTGTCGCCGGGCACCGAGGTCATCGGCGCGCTGCTGGTCTCGATGTGGGCCTCGGGTGCCACCGATCTCGTCGCCGCACTGTCCGTCATCAACATCGTCATGGTCAGCGTGGGTCTGGCCGTGGCACTTCGTTTCGGGATCAAGCTCCATGACTAGCAAGCTCGTCGTCAACGACATCCATCTGGGCTACGGCGCCGTCCCGGTGCTCAAGGGCGTCTCCTTCAAGCTGAATGCGGGCGAGGTCGTCTCGCTGCTCGGCGCCTCCGGCAGCGGCAAGACCACGCTGCTGCGCGCGGTGGCGGGGCTGGAACATCCCTCGCAGGGCAGCATCCTGCTGGATGGCGCCGCGCTCTACGACGCGGCACGCGGCATCGATCTCCCGGCGGAGCGGCGCTCGCTGGGGCTGGTGTTCCAGTCCTATGCGCTGTGGCCGCACCGGACCGTGGCCGAGAACGTCGGCTACGGCCTGGTGCTGCGCAAGGTGCCCGCCGCCGAGGTCGGCCAGCGTGTGCAGGCCGCGCTCGAGAACCTGGGCCTGGGCCATCTGGGCGAGCGCTACCCCTTCCAGCTCTCCGGCGGCCAGCAGCAGCGCGTCGCGATCGCCCGGGCCCTGGTCTACAACCCGCCGGTGATCCTGCTGGACGAGCCGCTGTCCAATCTCGACGCCAAGCTGCGCGAGGAGGCGCGCGCCTGGCTGCGCGCGCTGATCGTCAGGCTGAATCTCTCGGCCCTGTGCGTCACGCACGACCAGACCGAGGCGATGGCCATGAGCGACCGCATCCTGCTGCTGCGCAACGGGCGCATCGAACAGGAGGGCACGCCGCAGGAGCTCTACGGCGCACCGCAGACGCTCTACACCGCGGAGTTCATGGGCAGCAACAACCGCTTCGAGGCCACCGTCGAGCAGGTCGGCGCCGGCACGGTGCGCCTGGCCGGGCCGGCAGGGCCGCTGCTGGCGCAGGGCCGCGGCACGCTGCGAGTGGGCGAGAAAGCCCAGGTGGTGGTCCGCCTGGAGCGGGTGGCCGTGGCCGACCAGCCGGGGCCGAACCGCGTGCAATCCAGGCTGGTCACGTCGATGTACCTCGGCGACCGCTGGGAGTACCTGTTCGAGAGCGGCGAGCAGCGCCTGCGGGCCTTCGGCCAGGAGCCGCGGGAGCCGGGGCGCGACTACTGGGTCGAACTGCCGGCCGAGGCCTGCTGGGCCTACGCGTGAGAACGGGCTGCCGGTCTCAAGCCACCGGCTTGAACATCGTGATGTTGGTGGGCTGGAAGCCCAGGCCGGTGTAGAGCGCCTGCGCACCGGTGTTGTGGCCGAAGACGTGCAGGCTGATGCCGGCCAGGCCGCGCTCGCGCACCTGCTGCTCCAGCCCCTGCATCGCGCGCCGGGCGTGGCCGCGGCGCTGCTGCGCCTCGTCGATCTCGATGTTGTAGAGGTAGGCGATGCGCTCGGCGCCGCGCGCCTGCTCGGCGAACCAGAGCATGCCTACCCGCCCGCCGGCCTCGTCCTGCACGATGAAGAAGTGGTTGTCCGGCGTCGCCAGGCCCTGCGGCAGCAGTTCCTCGTGGGCCTTGATGGACAGGGCCAGCGCCTCGCGCGCGGCCCATTGGCCGGAGGCGATCTTCTGCGTGGCGAAGGCGGGAATGGTCAGCCCCAGCCAGGCGTCGAACTCCGCGCCGACCATCGGACGCAAGGCTGCTGCCGCCGCCGTCATCTTCAGTAGTGCATCCAGGCGGCGACGCCCAGGCCGATGCCGATCAGGCCGGCGGCGATCGTCAGGTGCTCCATCCACTTCTTCTTGGTCAGCAGCGTGATCGCCGCCATCGCGATGGCGACCTGCAGCGCGGTCGTCGCCTGGGCCCAGCGGTGGTGCTCGTGCAGCTGGTGATCGCTCTTCTCGTTCCATTCCTCGGATTCGTGCTCGAGCTTCTCGGCCGCCAGCTTGATCTCGGCCTTCTCCTTCTCGTAGCGGGCGATCTTTTCCTTGTACTTGGCCTTGGCCTCTTCGTTGCTGGTCAGGTCCATCGCCAGCTCGGCCATGTTCTGCTTGCTGCTCTTGGACTGGTAGTAGTTCCACTGGTCGGAGGCCGCGGTCTTGTGGATGGCCGCGTCGTTCTTGAACAGGCCGGCATTGGCCTGCGTCAAGCCGCCCATGTAGCCGAAGACCGCGCCGATCGTGGCCAGCACCGCCGTCATCACCGCGATCTTGCTGGCGAAGCCGTCGCTGGCGCCGTGCTGGGCGACGTGCTCGATCTCGTGGTCGTGCGGGCCGTGTACGTGAAAGCCGTGTCCTGACATGGTGTGTTCCCTCGAGTAACCAGTTATTTGCGCTGATAGGTGACGAAGTCGTAAGGCAGGCCCTCGGCGGACGTGCGCTTGTCGCGCGCCGTTTCCGCAAAGGCCCCGCGGTCCCACTCCGGGAAGAAGGCGTCGGCCTCGAAGTCGGCGTCCACCTCGGTCAGTTCCAGGCGATCGGCCTGCGGCAGCGCCTGGGCGTAGACCTGGGCGCCGCCGATCACGAAGACGCTATCGTCGCCGCTGCAGGCCGCCAGCGCTTCATCAAGGCTGCCGATCACTTCCGCTCCAGAGAGGATCAGACCCGGCTGGCGTGACAGCACGATGTTGCGCCGGCCCGGCAGCGGGCGGAAGCGCTCGGGCAACGAATCCCAGGTCTTGCGGCCCATGATCACCGCATGGCCCAGCGTCAGCGCCTTGAAGCGGGCCAGATCCTCTGGCAGGCGCCACAGCAGCTGGTTGCCGCGGCCGATGCCGCCGTTGCGGGCGACGCCCGCGATGAGGCTGATCTTCATACGGCCACAGGCGCCTTGATCGCCGGATGGTGCTCGTAGCCCACCACCTCGAAGTCCTCATACTCGTAGTCGAAGATCGAGGCCGGGCGGCGCTTGATGACGAGCTTCGGGTAGGGCAGCGGCGCGCGGGCGAGCTGGGTCTGCACCTGCTCGAAGTGGTTGCTGTAGATGTGGCAGTCGCCGCCGGTCCAGACGAAGTCGCCCAGCTCCAGGTCGCACTGCTGGGCCAGCATCATCGTCAGCGCGGCGTAGGAGGCGATGTTGAAGGGCACGCCCAGGAAGATGTCGGCGCTGCGCTGGTAGAGCTGGCAGGAGAGCTTCCCCTCGGCCACATAGAACTGGAAGAAGGCGTGGCAGGGCATCAGCGCCATCTTGGAGAGCTCGGCCACGTTCCAGGCGCTGACGATGATGCGGCGCGAGTCCGGGTTGGTCTTGAGCTGCTTGACCACCTCGGCGATCTGGTCGATGTGGCCGCCGTCCGGCGTCGGCCAGGAGCGCCACTGCACGCCGTAGACCGGGCCCAGGTCGCCGTCCGCGCGGGCCCATTCGTCCCAGATCGTCACGCCGCGCTCCTGCAGCCACTTGACGTTGGAGTCGCCGCGCAGGAACCACAGCAGCTCCAGCAGGATGGACTTCATGTGCACCTTCTTCGTCGTCACCAGCGGGAAGCCCTGGCTGAGGTCGAAGCGCATCTGGTGGCCGAACACGCTGCGCGTGCCGGTGCCGGTGCGGTCGGTCTTGGTGACGCCGTGCTCGAACACATGGCGCATGAAGTCCTCGTACTGGGACGTGACGGTGGGGGCGGTGCTGCTCATGCCGGCATTCTAAGAAGGATGGGCGGTAGCCATTCGTCGAGCCGCGCCGTCGATTCGCCGAAAAGCGCTCGCCCGGGCGGCGTCGGGCGGCGATGCTGGCGGCATGGACATCATCACCTCATGGAGACCCGCCTTGTTCCACCGTCAATTGAGCCGCCTCGTGATCGGCCTGTTCATCATCGGCGTGGGCCTCGTGGCCCTGCTGGGCAACGCCGGCTTCGTCGACGCCGCCGAGTTGCGGCCCTACTGGCCGCTGGTGCTGGTCGCGCTCGGCGCCGTGCGCCTGTTCAGCCGCTGGAGCGTGCTGCCGGGCATCGCGCTGATCCTCGTCGGCGCCGCGCTGACCGCGCAGAACCTGGGCTATCTGCAGCTGCACTGGCGCGACTGGTGGCCGGTGCTGCTGATCCTGTTCGGCGCCAGCTTCCTGCTGCGCGACGACCGCTGGGGCCGCCGGCGCTGGCAGCGCCGCCAGGCCCGCTGGGCGCGCCGCCACGGCATGCCGCTGCCCCTGGGGCCGGACGTCGTCGCCGACGACAGCGAGCGCATCCAGGCCGATGCGGTGATGGGCAGCGCGGTGCTCAGCAACGCCTCGCAGAACTTCCAGGGCGGCGAGCTGAGCGCCGTGCTCGGCAGCGTGGAGCTGGACCTGCGCGATGCGGCGATGCGCAGCGGCGAGGCGGTGCTGCTCGTCAAGGTGGTGATGGGCGGCATCGAGATCAAGGTGCCGCGCAGCTGGACCGTGGGCGTGCGGGCCGACCATGTGCTGGCCGGCGTCGACGACCGTACGGTGCCGCCGGCGGCGCCGGCCGGGCGGCTGCTGATCGACGGCGAGATCGTGATGGGCGGCGTGACCATCCGCAACTGATGCATCCGGTCTTCAAGAGCCGCCGCCGCCTGCTCGGCTTCGTGCTGGCCTGCCTGCTGGCCGGCGCGGCGCTGGCCGGGGTGCTGAGCCTGGCCGGGCAGGGGCCCTGGCCGCGTGCGCTGGCCTTCGCGCTGCCGCTGAGCCTGGCCTATGGCTTCATCGCGCTGGCCTCCTACTTCCTCTGCCGCAGCCTGCCCGAGCGGCGCCTGCCGGCGCTGCTGGCGCTGTACGTCGGCGCGCCGCTGGTGGCCGCGCTGGCGGGGCTGGGCCTGGCCGTGTCCTGGAACGGCATCGGGCCGCTGTTCGGCGCGCCGCCGCTGATGCAGCTGAGCTCGCTGGCCTGGCTGCTGCTGTTCGCCGCGGCGCTGGGCGCCTACCTGCTGGCGCTGCTGGCCCACGAGCTGCTGATCGCCTTCGAGCGCGCCCAGGCGGCGGCCCAGGCCCAGGCCGAGGCGCTCGCGCTGGCCCGCGAGGCCGAGCTGCAGCTGCTGCGCACCCAGGTCAATCCGCACTTCCTGTTCAACTGCCTGAACTCGATCAGCGCGCTGACGCAGATGGACCCGGCCGGCGCGCGCGAGATGGCCATCGAGCTGGCCCAGTTCTTCCGCCGCACGCTGGCGCTGGCCGATCGCCAGTGGCTGAGCCTGGACGAGGAGCTGGCGCTGTGCGGGCAGTACCTGGCCATCGAGCAGCGGCGCTTCGGCCCGCAGCTGAAGCTGCAGTGGGAGATCGAGCCCGAGGCGCGCGGCTGCGACGTGCCGGCCATGTGCCTGCAGCCGCTGGTGGAGAACGCGGTCAAGCACGGCGTCGCGCCGCTGGGCGGCGGCACGGTGCGGGTCGCGGCGGCGCTGCAGGGTGGTCAGCTGAAACTCGAGGTCAGCAACCCCTTCGATCCGCTGGCGGCGCCGGCGGCTGGTGCGGGCCTGGGCCTGCGCAACCTGCGGGCGCGGCTGGAGGTGCTGTACGGCCGGCGCGCCCGCATCGAGTGGCGGCAGGGCGCCGACGAAGGCTTCGTCGTGGCGCTCAGCCTGCCCGAGGCATGATCGCGGTCCATGCAGAAGATGAAGACCGTCCTGATCGCCGATGACGAGCCGCTGGCCCGCCGGCTGCTGCTCGAATACCTGGCCGCCCATCCGGGCCTGCAGCTCGTGGCCGAATGCGCGGACGGCGAAGAGGCGCTGCGCCAGATGGAAGCGCTCAAGCCGGATCTGGTGCTGCTGGACATCCACATGCCGCGCCTGTCCGGCATCGAGGTGCTGGAGGCGAGTGGCCGGCGCAGCGGCGTGATCTTCACGACCGCGTATGACGCGCATGCGATCAAGGCCTTCGAGCTGCATGCGGTCGACTACCTGCTCAAGCCCTTCACCCAGCAGCGCTTCGATGCCGCGCTGGCCCGCGCGGCCGCGCTCGGCCAGGTGTCGACGGAGCCCGCGCTGCTGGCCGCGGCGGCGCGCGGCGGCGAGCCCCTGCGCCGCCTGCTGATCCGCGAGCGCGAGCAGCTGCACGTGATCCCGGTGGAGCAGGTCGAATGGCTGCAGGCCCAGGGCGACTACCTGGCCGTGCATGCGCAGGGTCGCAGCCGCCTCAAGCTGCAGAAGATCTCCGAGATCGAGGCCCAGCTGGACCCGGCCGCGTTCGTGCGCGTGCACCGCTCGGCCATCGTCAACGTGGCCTTCCTCGCCGCGATCGAACGCCATGGCGCCGAGGGCCATGCCGCGCGGCTGGCCGACGGCAGCCTGGTGCCGGTCAGCCGCAGCGGGCTGGAGCGGCTGAGAGACGCAGTCGGCCGCACTTAACTAAAATCGCCTCCTTTTGCCGGGAGGCATGGCATGGCGATCTATCAACTCGGCGACCTGGTGCCGGACGTGGCCGATTCGGCCTGGGTGGCAGACAGCGCCGAGGTGATCGGACGGGTGACGCTCGGGGAGGGTGCCAACGTCTGGTTCCAGGCCGTGCTGCGCGGCGACAACGAGATGCTGACGATCGGCGCCGGCTCCAACATCCAGGACGGCTCGGTGCTGCACTCGGACATGGGCTATCCGCTGACGCTGGGCGAGGGCGTCACCGTCGGCCACAAGGTGATGCTGCACGGCTGCACCGTGGGCGACTTCTCGCTGGTCGGCATCGGCGCGGTGATCCTCAACGGCGCGAAGATCGGCAAGAGCTGCATCGTCGGCGCCGGCGCACTGGTGACCGAGGGCAAGGAGTTCCCCGACGGCTCGCTGATCGTCGGCGCGCCGGCCCGCGTGGTGCGCGAGCTGAGACCCGAACAGATCGAGGCTTTGAAACTGACCAGTCGCCACTACATAGAGAACGCCGCCCGCTACCGCGCGGGCCTCAAACGAATCGACTGAAGCAGAAAAGACATCCATCCATGAGCGAACTCCATAAATTCCTGTTCGAAGGCCTGCCGGTGCGGGGCATGCTGGTGCGCCTGACCGAGGGCTGGCAGGAGGTGCTCAAGCGCCGCGAGGCCGTCGGCGCCCATCCGCCCGAGCTGCGCGCGCTGCTGGGCGAGATGGCCGCGGCCGGCGTGCTGATGCAGTCCAACATCAAGTTCAACGGCGCGCTGGTGCTGCAGATCTTCGGCGACGGGCCGGTCAAGCTGGCCGTGGCCGAGGTGCAGCCGGACCTGACGTTCCGTGCCACCGCCAAGGTGGTCGGCGAGGTGCCGGCCGGCGCGAAGCTGGAAGCGATGCTGAACGTGCACGGCAAGGGCCGCTGCGCGATCACGCTCGACCCGAAGGACAAGTTCCCCGGCCAGCAGCCGTACCAGGGCGTCGTGCCGCTGCATGGCGACCACCGCGAGCCGCTGCAGAAGCTCTCCGAGGTGCTGGAGCACTACATGCTGCAGTCCGAGCAGCTGGATACCAAGCTGGTGCTGGCCGCCAACGACGAGGTGGCCGCCGGCCTGCTGATCCAGCGCCTGCCGATCAAGGGCGAGGGCAACCTGAAGGAAGGCGAGGTCGCCGAGCGCAACGAGGATCAGATCGGCCTGTCCGAGGACTACAACCGCATCAGCATGCTGGCCTCGACGCTCACCTCGGAAGAGCTGCTGACGCTGGATGCCGACACCATCCTGCGCCGCCTGTTCTGGGAGGAGTCGGTGCGCCGCTTCGAGCCCCAGCACCCGAGCTTCGCCTGCACCTGCTCGCGCGAACGGGTCGGCTCGATGCTCAAGGGCCTGGGCCGCGAGGAGATCGACAGCGTCGTCGCCGAGCGCGGCAATGTGGAGATCAACTGCGAGTTCTGCGGCCTGCAGTACCACTTCGACAGCGTGGACGTGGCCCAGCTGTTCAACGCGGCCTCAGTGTCCGGCAGCGGCACGGTCCAGTAGGAAGGCCGGCAGCTCGTCCAGCCCGCGCACCTCGTGCGTGGGCCGCTGGCCCATCTGCTCGAAGGCATCGCCCCGGCGGTTGACCCAGCAGGTCGGGAAGCCGAAATGGCCCGCGCCGGTGGCGTCCCAGGCGTTGGACGAAACGAACAGAATGCTGGAGCGGTCCAGCGCCAGCCGCTGCTCCACCAGCGCATAGACCCGGCGGTCCGGCTTGAAGACGGCGGCATCGTCCGCGCTGATCAGCTGCGCGAAGCGCTCGCGCAGGCCGGCGTGTTCGACCACGGCGTCGATCGAGCGCGGCGAGCCGTTGGACAGGATGGCCAGCGGCAGGCCCATGTCCTGCAGCGCCCGCAGCGCGGCCGGCACCTCCGGGAAGGGCGAGAGCCGCAGATAGGCCTCGCACAGCGTGCGGCGGCGGGCCTCGTCCAGTGCCAGGCCAAGCTGTTCGCAGCTGTGCACCAGGCCGTCCTCGGTCACCTGCTCGAAGTCCTCGTAGCGGTCCATCAGGCTGCGCAGCCAGGTGTATTCGAGCTGCTTCTGCCGCCAGCGCTGGCTCAAGGCCTGGCCCTGGCCGGGAAAGAAGCGCTCGCACTGCTGGGCGACCGAATGCACGTCGCAGAGTGTGCCGTAGAGGTCGAAGACGATGCCGCGGATGGTGTCCATGGCGCAGGATAGCCGCAGCCATCCGCCAACGGGAAGTACCGTCCCGGTTCAATAACTCCATCCCTTGACGGATGGCCGGCCTTGACCGGGCGGCGCCGATCTGCGAGCGTGCCCCTTTGTGCGACCGATCGCGCAGGAGGGAGAGCAGCGCATGGCGGCGAGCCGCATCCCCTGGGCCAGCATCGCCGTCCTGCTGGCCTTCATCGCCGGCACCCAGCTGGTGCCGCATGCCTTCGACGTGCTGCGCCCGCCGGAGAAGGACCGCGCCCAGGCGCCGGTCACCAAGGACCTGCCGGTCGATGCGCGGCTGTGGGAAGACCCCTTCATCGCGATGCGCCGCTACCAGGCCGAGCGCGACGAGCGCTGCGGCAAGCTGGGCAAGAGCGGCGAGGAACTGCAGCGCTGCAAGGGCCTGCGCCCGGTCGCCAAACCTTCGGAAGGCGCGGCGCCGGACCTGCTGCGCGCGTCCTTGCTGCGCCGCTGGATGGCCGCGCCGGCCAGCGAGCGCACGCTGGTGCTGGCGGTGATGGTGCCGGGCCATCCCTTCGTCGGCGCCGAGGAGAGCCGGCGCCGCACCCGCTATGCGGTGCTGACGGGCCTGATGTCGGCCGGCTACATGCCCGACGACGCCGAGCACATGGGGCTGATGTCGGTGGACCACCGGCTGCTGCAGTCCGGCACCGATGCCCGCGAGATCGGCGGCAGCATCGACCAGCGCTACTACGTCCCCTTCGAGCTGCTGGACGCCGAGGCGCCCGATGCGACGAGCTACCGCCGGGTGATGCTGGTGTGGGTGGACGAGAGCGGCCTGCCGCAGCCCAAGCTCGACGCGCTGGCCCTGCTGATGGAGCAGCTGTGGGGCCAGTGGAGCTGCGCCAAGCCCAAGGGCGGGGCGCCGCGGGCCGACCCGGAGCTGGCCGTCATCGGGCCCTCGTCCACCGACGGCCTGCGCAATGCGCTGCGCGACCTCGACCGCGCCGGCGACGACCCCGGCCGCTACCAGGGCCTGGGCCTGGCGGCCCGCTGCCGCGCGGCCGATCCGGCGGTGGAGCGCGAGAACGCCGGTCGCAACGAGCTGCAGCAGGGCTATGCGCTCCTGGCCGGCGGCCGCTTCCTGAATGCCGCGTCCACCGCGTCCGAACGCTACCTGCCGGAGCTCGGCGGCCAGCAGATGGCACCGTTCCTGACGCAGAAGTTCGACGAGGTGCTGCACCCGCAAGGAACGGCAGGCGGCAGCGCCGCGACGCCGGTCTCCTTCACTCGCACCATCGCCACCGACGAATTGCTCACCCGCGCGCTGGTGGCCGAGATCAAGCTGCGCCTGCCGCGCGGCAAGCCGCGGCGCATCGTCGTCGTCACCGAGCGCGACTCGGCCTATGCCCGCGGCTTGCTGGGCGACATGCGGGCGGGCCTGGAGGCGCAAGGCCGGGGCGAGCGCTGGCGGCTCAAGCTGGAGCCGGCCTACTACTTCCGCGGCATCGACGGCGTCACCGCCCGCGATCCCGCCCAGCCGCAGACGAGCGCCAAGCCGACGGCCGACCCGGCCCTCGCCATCGAATGGCCCGAGGCGCGCGACCAGCTCGACTACCTGCGCCGCTTGAGCGATGCGCTGGTGGACAGCGATGCCGACCCGGGCCAGCCGCCGATCGCCGCCATCGGCGTCGTCGGCTTCGACGTGCACGACAAGCTGCTGGTGCTGCAGGCGCTGCACGAGCGCTTTGCCGACCGCATCTTCTTCACGACGGACATGGATGCGCGCTTCCTCCATCCGCGCGTGCTGCCCTTCAGCCGCAACCTGATCGTGGCCACGAGCCTGCCGCTGCAGATGCAGGCCACGCGGCGCGAAAGCGGCGGCGCCGGCGTCGAGCCGCCCAGCGCCTACTTCCGCGATGCCTACCAGAGCGCCACCTACCTGGCCGCGCGCCAGGCGGCCTGCCTGTCCACCGCCTGCCGCGAGCACGAGGCCCACGACCTGCGGCGGCGCATCGCCCGGCCGCTGCTGTACGAGATCGGCCGCAGCGAGGCGGTGCAGCTGGACAGCCCGGTGCCACGCCTGCTCTCGGGCAAGGCCGACCGCGGCCAGGGCCTGATCGCCGGCATGCTGCTGGCGCTGCTGATGACGGCGCTGATGTTCTGGCCCTCGACGCCTTCGCTGCGCGCGCTGCGGGCCACGATGGTGGCCTTCGACGAGGACAAGAACCGCCGCCCGATCCGCAAGACCGCCATGCTGCTGGCCAGCGCGCACCTGCTGGCGCTGGTCTACGTGTTCTGCATGATGGTCGCCTTCCTGCGCCAGGGCGCCTTCGTCGAGAAGCCCTGGCTGGCGGTGCTGGCCTATGTGCTCTGCGGCCTCGCACTGAGCCCGGCGGTGCTGGTGCTGGCCCGCTGGCTGCTGAAGCGCCTGGGCCGCCGGCCGGCGCCGCGGCCGGGGCGGCCGCTGCTGAGCAGCGCGGTCTACTTCCTGCTGGTGCTGGTGCTGTGCCTGTGCGCCGTCGCGCTGGTGTGGCGGCTGCAGGGCGTGCACGAGATCGGCGGCGAGACGATCGCCTGGTTCGAGGGTATCAGCGCCTGGCCGACCGAGCTGCTGCACCTGGCGGCGGTGGTGGCCATCCTGTGGGCGCTGGACCTCAGCCTCGACCAGGTGATGAACTCGCTCAACGAGGACACCGAATGGCTGGCCATGCCGATGCTGCCCAAGTACGCCAGCGCCTGGAGCTGGCTGCGCCATGTCTCGGTGATGCGCTGGCGGCGCGCGCAGGGCGGCTCCTCCGACGTGGCCTTCCTGTGGCGCGAGTACCGCTGGCGCGGCGCCGGCCGGCCGCGACTGGCGCGCACGGCGATGAGCTATGTCGGCACGATGATCGTCGCGCTGGGCCTGTGGTGGGTGTTCAGCGGCGGCAACGCCAACATCGCCGGCGTGCTGGGCGGCTCGCGGCTGATCGACCTGCCGGTGCGCGGCGCCTATCACCAGCACCTGATGCTGGTCACGCTGGCGCTGGTCGTGCTGCTGCTGCCGCTGTCCATCGTGCTGGTGGCCGACGCGACGCTGCTGGTCTACCGCTTCGTGATCCACCTGGACCAGGGGCGCAGCTTCTATCCGCGGGCCACGCTGCTGCGCTTTGCCCAGGGCCTGGGCGACGCGGGCCGCGCGCAGCTGTGGTGCCGCACGATGCAGCGCCTGCCGCACGAACGCACGGCCGAGAACGCCGCCGACGGCCTGCACACGCTGCTGGACGACTGGATCGACATGCAGATGGTGGCCCGCCGCACCAGCCGCATCGCGCCGCTGGTGATCGGGCCCTTCGTCGTGCTGGGCATCCTGCTGCTGGCGCGCAGCCGGGTGTTCGACAACTGGTCGATGACGCCGGCCGTGGCGCTGGCCGTCTGCGGCTATCTGGCGCTGCTGATCCTGCTGAGCGTGCTGCTGAAGAACGCGGTCGAGAACACGCGGGCGCATGCGCTGGAGCACATGACCGCCGACCTGCGCTGGCTCAAGGGCCAGAAGGGGCCGCTGGCCGAGCTGGCCACGCCCTTCCAGGGCCTGATCGACGAGGTCAAGACGATGGACGGCGGCGCCTTCGCCGGGCTGTTCGACCAGCCGCTGCTGAAGGCGGTGCTGATCCCGCTGGGCAGCGCCGGCGGGGCGCAGCTGCTGGACTACATCAGTCTGCTCAAGTAACCCGTTAGTTGATGCGGACCACTCGGTCCAGCGCCGGTGGCTGGGTCAGCGGCTGCGACTGCAGGTACTGCTCCAGCGCGTCGATGTCCTGCATGCCGGTGTGGCGCGCGCTGCCTTCGGTGAAGGCCTTGAAGCCGTCGCCGCCGGCGGCGAGGAAGGTGGTGACGGTGATGCGCAGCGAGGCGTCCGCGGCGATGGGCTGGCCGTTCAGCCGCATGTCGACCACGCGCTGGCCGAGCGGCTTGGCGGCGTCCCAGCGATAGGCGAAGCCGCGCGAGACCTGCAGCGGCCGGAACTTCGGCTGGTCCAGCCACTGCTGCTCCAGCGCCTGGCGCAGCTGCGCGCCGCTGAGCGTCAGCGTGACCAGGTTGTTGTAGAAGGGCTGGACGGTGAAGGCATCGCCGTAGCTGACCGCGCCGCCGTTCCTGAAGCTCAGCTCCGAGCGCACGCCGCCGATATTGGTGATGGCGATCTGCGCATCGCCGGCGGTGGCGACGAGCTGGGCATCGGCGATCAGCTGGCCCATCGTGGTGGCACCGGCGGCATCCTGCTCGCGGGTCAGCGTCTGGCTGATGTGGCCGATCACGCGCTGCACCAGCGGGGCCGAGCGCTGGTCATAGCCGGCGATCAGCTGCTGCACGGCCGGGTCGGGCTGGAAGCGGGCGTGGTCGACGATCATGTTCTCCGCCTGGGCCGAGATCACGTCGCCGGTCTTGCGATCGAGCTTCAGGTCGATGGCCGTCAGCACATTGCCGTACTTGTCCGCGCTGGTCACGAGCCGCCCGTCGATGCGGCAGTTGTAGGCCATGTGCGTATGGCCGCTGACGACCAGGTCCACCGCCTTGTCCAGCTTCTTGACGATGTCCACGATGGCGCCGGAGATGGCCGGGCATTCGTTGTAGCTGCCGGTCGGGAAGCCGCCTTCGTGGATCAGCACGACGATCGCCTCGACGCCTTGCGCGCGCAGTTGCGGCACCAGGCGGTTGACCGTCTCGGCCTCGTCGTCGAAGCGCAGGCCGGCCACGCCGCTGGGCGTGACGATGCCGGGCGTGCCCTTCAGCGTCAGGCCGATGAAGCCGACCGGGATGCCCTCGAAGCGGCGGATCTCGTAGGCGGGCAGCAGCGTCTTGCCGGTGGCCTCGACGACGGTGCTGGCGGCCAGGTAGTGATAGCTCGCGCCCTTGAATTCATGGCCGCCCTGGCAGCCGGTCTTCGGATGGCAGCCGCCGTACTGGCGGCGCAGCAGCTCGTCGGCGCCGCGGTCGAACTCGTGGTTGCCGACCGAGGAGATCGCCAGGTCCATCGCGCCCAGCGCCTCGATCGTCGGCTCGTCGTTGAACAGCGCGGACAGCAGCGGGCTCGCGCCCATCAGGTCGCCGGCGGCGACGAAGATGTGGTTCGGATGGCCGGCGCGCTGCTCGCGCACCGCGCTGGCCAGCCAGGCCGCGCCGCCGGACTGCACGGTGATGTTGCGGCTCCTGTCCTTGAAGCCTTCGGCAGGCGGCTGCAGGTTGCCGTGGAAGTCGTTGAGCGCCAGGATGCGCAGCTCGACCGGGGACTGCGGCGCGGTGGCGCAGGCGGCGAGGCAGAGAGCCAGAAGCGCGCTAACGGTTCTTTTCATCGGATGGATTGTGACGCCGGAATGTCGCGTGTTCGCATTCGGGGACGTCGCAATCGCAAGGCCAGGTCCAGGCGGGCAGGGCGGCCTGACGCTGCTGAAGCCGGCTGAAGAGGCCGTTGCCCGGGCGGGCCAGCAGGGGCGTGATCGCATTCAGCGCGGCGTCGGTGCGGGCCTGGCCGCGGCCGCTGATGAGCGACCAGCCGAGGCCGCCGTCCAGCAGCGCCTTGCGGATCAATGCGTCGATCGGTGGCCGTACGTGCGGGCCTTCCCGCTGCAGGCCGTCGAATTCCCACTCGATGTCCAGCGCCGTCAGCAGCGTGATGTCGCAGCGGCGGTGGAAGGCCTGGCCTTGTTCGATCAGCGAGCGGTCGTTGAAGATGTACTCGCTGTAGATGGCCGTCATCAGCGGCGTGGTGTCGCAGATGACGATGTCGTGATCGCGCTCGGCCGCATCGATGGCGGCGGCCTGCTCGGCAGCGATGCCGGCCTGCTCGTCGGGCCGCGGCGTGCGGGCCTCGCGCTCGCACCAGCCGCGCAGCAGCTCGGGCACGGCGATGCAGGAAAGGCCGGTGGCTTCGGCCAACTGCGCCGCCAGCGCCTGCGCCAGCACCGTCTTGCCGGTGCTCTCCGCGCCGACGATGGCGATCTTCATGCCGGCGCCAGCTGCCGCTGCCAGGCCCGCCAGCCGGCCACCGACATCGGGATGAACACCGCGTACAGCACGACCGTCAGCCAATAGCCCTTGAACGCGAACAGCGCCACGCTGACCGTGTTGACCAGCACCCACACGCTCCAGTTCTCCTGGTACTTGCGGCCCAGCAGCCATTGGCCGAGCAGGCTGGCGACGGTGGGGAAGGCGTCCCAGTAGGGCAGCGGGGAGTCGGTCTGGTGCTTCAGGAACAGGCCCAGCAGCGGCCAGGCGACGAGCGTGGCGAGGAGCGCGAGGGTCAGGCCTTGCCGGTCGAGCCGCCGCACATGCAGGGCATCACCGTGGTCATCGGTGCCGCGCAGCCACTGCCACCAGCCCCACAGCGCCAGCGCCGCGAACAGCAGCTGCAGCGAGGCCTCGCCATAGAGCTTGCCGCTCCAGAACAGCAGGAAGTACAGCAGCGAGGCGACCAGCGCCAGCGGCCAGGCCAGCACGTTGACCCGCATATTGCAGACGACCATCCAGATCGACAGAACGAAGGCGATCACCTCGGTCCAGGTGATCGGGCTGCCCAGCAGTTCGAAGGCGGGCATGCCCACCCATTGCAGCAGGCCGTCGAGCATGTCGGTCAGCGGGTGATCTGGACGAAGATCTCGTCGGGCTTGACCATGCGCAGCTCGGAGCGGGCCTTTTCCTCGACCATTTCCAGGCCTTCGCGCAGGTCGCGCAGTTCGGCCTGCAGCTGCGCATTGCGGGCACGTGCCTGCAGGTTCGCGGCCTCGGCCTGCGCCAGCTCGGCGCGCAGCGCCACGCCGCGCGGCAGGCTGCCCTTGCCGAACCAGAGCGAGGCCTGGAAGCCGGCAAGCACGAGCAGGAGGATGACGGTCAGCGTGCGCACGGGCGGGAGTTTAGCCGCAGCCTCCCGGCTGCGGCTTCCTCATCACGCTTACTTGAGGTTGTAGAACGCGGCGCGGCCCGGGTAGACGGCGATGTCGCCCAGGTCTTCCTCGATGCGCAGCAGCTGGTTGTACTTGGCCATGCGGTCCGAGCGGCTCAGCGAACCGGTCTTGATCTGGCCGGCGTTCAGGCCGACGGCGATGTCGGAGATGGTCGAGTCTTCCGTCTCGCCCGAGCGGTGCGACACGACGGCGGTGTAGCCGGCGCGCTTGGCCATCTCGATGGCGGCGAAGGTCTCGGTCAGCGTGCCGATCTGGTTGATCTTGATCAGGATCGAGTTGGCGATGCCCTTCTCGATGCCTTCCTGCAGGATCTTGGTGTTGGTGACGAAGAGGTCGTCGCCGACGATCTGCACGTTCTTGCCCAGGCGGTCGGTCAGGATCTTCCAGCCGTCCCAGTCGCCTTCGGCCATGCCGTCCTCGATCGAGAGGATCGGGTACTTGTCCACCCAGCTGGCCAGCATGTCGGTCCACTGCTGCGAATCCAGCGAGATGCCGCCTTCGCCTTCCAGCACGTACTTACCGTCCTTGTAGAACTCGCTGGCGGCGCAGTCCAGGCCCAGGGCGATCTGCTCGCCGGCGGTGTAGCCGGCCTTGTCGATCGCTTCCAGGATCATCTGGATCGCGGCTTCATGGTTCTCGACGCTGGGGGCGAAGCCGCCCTCGTCGCCGACGGCGGTGCTGATGTGCTTGTCGTTGAGGATCTTCTTCAGCGCGTGGAAGACCTCGGCGCCCCAGCGCAGCGCTTCGCGGAACGAAGGCGCGCCCACGGGGATGATCATCAGCTCCTGCAGGTCGAGGTTGTTGTTGGCGTGCTCGCCGCCGTTGATGACGTTCATCATCGGCACCGGCAGCTGGCAGCCGTTCATGCCGCCGAAGTAGCGGTACAGCGGCAGGCCGGATTCCTCGGCGGCGGCGCGGGCCACGGCCATCGAGACGGCCAGCATCGCGTTGGCGCCCAGGCGGCTCTTGTTCTCGGTGCCGTCCAGGTCGATCAGGGTCTTGTCCAGGAAGGCCTGCTCGGAGGCGTCCAGGCCCAGCACGGCCTCGGAGATCTCGGTGTTGATGTGCTCGACGGCCTTCAGCACGCCCTTGCCCAGGTAGCGGCTCTTGTCGCCGTCGCGCAGCTCGATCGCTTCGCGCGAGCCGGTCGAGGCGCCCGAGGGGACGGCAGCGCGGCCCATCACGCCGCTTTCCAGCAGCACGTCGCATTCGACGGTCGGGTTGCCGCGGCTGTCGAGGATCTCTCGGCCGACGATGTCAACGATTGCGCTCATTCTTCAAGTCTCCAGGAGGTTGCAAATCCGTGCGGCCCACATCGTGCCGCGTTTTTGTTACGGGCGCTGAACAAGAAGTTCAAACACCGTTGACGATCAGCATGCGCATCACGCCGGCGTTTTCGCGCAGCGTGCGGGCGTGGCGATAGGTCTCGGAATCGTAGAAGGCCCGGGCGGCCGCGTGGTCGGCGAACTTCAGCACGACCAGGCGGGTGGGGTGCCAGTCGCCTTCCAGCACCTCGACGGCGCCGCCGCGCACCTGCACCTCGGCGCCGTGCTCCTGCATCGCGCGGGTGCTCCACTCGCGGTACTTGGCCATCTGTTCAGGATCGGTGACGGTGACGTCGGCGATGATGAAGGCGGCCATCGTGTCGCTCTCAGCAGGAAAAGTCGTTCTCGAGCAAAGGCTGCTGCTTGACCACGCGATCCAGCGCCACGAGCTGTTCCAGCAAGGTCTTCATATGCCGCAGAGGCACGGCGTTAGGACCGTCGCTGAAGGCCTCGGCCGGGTTCGGGTGAGTCTCCATGAAGAGGCCCGCCACGCCGACGCCCACGCCCGCGCGGGCCAGCACCGGCACCATCTCGCGCGCGCCGCCGCTGCTGCCGCCGAGGCCGCCCGGCTTCTGCACCGAGTGGGTCACGTCGAACACCACCGGCGCGCCGGAGTTGCGCATCTCGGCGAGGCTCGTCATGTCGGCAACGAGGTTGTTGTAGCCGAAGCTGACGCCGCGTTCGCAGGCCAGGAAGCTGTCCTCGGGCAGGCCCACTTCCGTGGCAGCGGCGCGGGCCTTGTCGATGACGTTCTTCATGTCCCAGGGCGCGAGGAACTGGCCCTTCTTGATGTTGACCGGCTTGCCCGACTGCGCCACGGCGCGGATGAAGTCGGTCTGGCGGCACAGGAAGGCTGGCGTCTGCAGCACGTCGACGACGCTGGCGACCTCGGCCACCTGCGAGGCCTCATGGACGTCGGTCAGGATCGGCAGGCCGTGCACGCGGCGGACCTCGTCGAGGATCTTCAGGCCCGCCTCCATGCCGAGGCCGCGCTTGGTCGTGCCGGACGAGCGGTTGGCCTTGTCGAAGGAGCCCTTGTAGATAAGCGGGATGCCGAGGGACGAACAGGCTTCCTTCAGGCGGCCGGCCACGTCCAGCGTGATCTCCATCCCTTCGATCGAGCAGGTGCCGGCGATCAGGAAGAAGGGCTTGTCGATGCCGACGTCGAATCCGCACAGCTTCATCGTTAGGCTCCCTGGCCTTGCGCGTGCTCGGCCTTGTGCTCCAGCGCCGCCTTGATGAAGGCCGTGAACAGCGGGTGGCCGTCCCAGGGCGTGGACTTGAACTCGGGGTGGAACTGCACGCCGACGTACCAGGGGTGGACGCTGGTGGGCAGCTCGACCATCTCGGTCAGCTTCTCGCGCTGCGTGATCGCGGAGATCACCAGGCCGGCCTGCTGCAGGCGGTCCAGGTAATGCTCGTTGGCCTCGTAGCGGTGGCGGTGGCGCTCGGTGACGACCGGGCCGTAAATGCCGTGGGCCAGCGTGCCGGGCTTGACGTCGGAGCTCTGCGCGCCCAGGCGCATCGTGCCGCCGAGGTCGCTCTTCTCGTCGCGCTTCTGGATCGTGCCGTCGGCGTCCTGCCACTCGTCGATCAGCGCGATCACCGGGTGCTTGGACTGCGGGTCGAACTCGGTCGAGTTGGCACCGTCGAGGCCGGCCATGTGGCGGGCGTACTCGATCGTCGCGACCTGCATGCCCAGGCAGATGCCCAGGTAGGGGATCTTGTGCTCGCGGGCGAACTGGGCGGCGAGGATCTTGCCCTCGACGCCGCGCTTGCCGAAGCCGCCGGGCACCAGCACCGCGTCGTACTGCTCCAGCTGGCCGATGTTGTCGGCGTTCAGCATCTCGGAGTCCACGTACTCGATCTTGACGCCGGCGTGGTTGTGGATGCCGGCGTGGCGCAGCGCCTCGTTGAGCGACTTGTAGGAGTCGGACAGGTCGGTGTATTTGCCGGCCATCGCGATGGTGACGGTGCGGGCGGGGTTCTCGACCTCGTGCACCAGCTTGTCCCAGCGCTTCAGGTCGGTGGACTTGGTGTTGAGCTGCAGCTTGGTGCAGATCAGCTGGTCCAGGCCCTGCTCGTGCAGCACGCGCGGCACCTTGTAGATCGTGTTGACGTCCCACATCGAGATCACGCCGTACTCGGGCACGTTCGTGAACAGCGAGATCTTCTCGCGCTCGTCGTCGGGCACGCGGCGGTCGGCGCGGCAGATCAGCGCGTCCGGCTGGATGCCGATCTCGCGCAGCTTCTGCACGGTGTGCTGGGTCGGCTTGGTCTTGAGCTCGCCGGCGGCGGCGATCCAGGGCACATAGGTCAGGTGGACGAAGGCGACGTTGGTCGGCCCCATCTTCAGGCTCATCTGGCGCGCGGCTTCGAGGAAGGGCAGCGATTCGATGTCGCCGACGGTGCCGCCGATCTCGACGATCGCGACATCGACCGCCTCGGGCGTGCCGTGGCTCGCGCCGCGTCGGATGAACTCCTGCATCTCGCCGGTGATGTGCGGGATCACCTGCACGGTCTTGCCGAGATAGTCGCCGCGGCGTTCCTTCTCCAGCACCGACATGTAGATCTGGCCGGTGGTGAAGTTGTTGCTCTTCTTCATCCGCGTGGTGATGAAGCGCTCGTAGTGGCCGAGGTCGAGGTCCGTCTCTGCGCCGTCGTCGGTGACGAACACCTCGCCATGCTGGAACGGGGACATCGTGCCGGGGTCGACGTTGATGTACGGATCGAGCTTGATGAGGGTGACTTTGAGGCCGCGCGATTCGAGGATGGCAGCCAGAGAGGCCGACGCGATGCCCTTGCCGAGAGAGGACACCACACCGCCGGTGACGAAGACGTACTTGGTCATTGGTCTTGCAGCGCCATCGTCGCGATGACGCTGTGGTGGGAAATTACGATTATAGCGAGGTCGCTTTTCCTAATTGCGAATCCGCACGGAAGGCCTCGAACATCTGCAGGGCGAGCGCCGCCGTATCGTCCGGCCGCTCGAAGGGATAGAGGTGCGAGCCCTCCATCCAGACGAAGTGCCGCCGCGCCAGGGCCTTGGACGCAGCCGCGCCCGCCTGGCGCAGTTCCTCCGACTGCGTGCCCGCCACGAAGCCCACCGGGCATTGCGGCGGATGGCGCTTCAGCAGCGTGTCAAGGTGGTGGGGCAATGTGTCGTAGATGCGGGTCTCGACCTCGCGGCGGAACAGCAGGTGGGTCTTGCCGTCCTCGCGCTCCTCGAAGCCGCTGGCGATGTAGTCGGCCAGCACGCGTGGGTCCCAACGGGCGAACTTGTGCTTGGCGGCGAAGTGCTCGTGGACGGCCTCGCGGCTCGGCCAGACATGGCGACGCTGCGCGGAAATCTTGCCGGGCGAGACGCGGTTCATCAGCCGGGTCGCCTTCATCACCTGGATGCTGTGGGCCTTCCAGCCGCTGACGATCGGGCTGTCCAGCAGCAGCAGGCCTTCGGTGAGGTCCGGGCGCTTGCAGGCGGCGAGCAGGCTCAAGATGCCGCCGAGCGAGTGGCCGGCCAGCATCACCTTGCCCTCGGGCCTCACGTCCTGGTCGATGAAGCGGATCAGCTGGTCGCGCAGGTGGCGCCAGTTGCTGGTGACCGGGTAGGCCGGGTCGTGGCCGAAGCAGGGCAGGGCGTGGACGCGCCAGCCCGCCTTCTCCCAGGTCTCGAAGAGCACGCGATAGCAGCCGGCGGGGAAGCCGTTGGCGTGGGAGAAGACGATGGTGCCGGTCATGAAAACTTACGAGGAGGCGAGCTTCTTGAGCTTGTACACCAGGTCCAGTGCCTCCCGCGGAGAGAGGGCATCGGGGTCCACTTGCTGCATCGCCTGGTCCAGCGCACTCGGCTCTGCGGCCACCGGCGCCGACGGTGGCGCGGCGAACAGGTCGATCTGCGC
>NZ_LYVQ01000037.1 GCF_001984095.1 Pelomonas sp. KK5 | reverse complement strand
GCCCCGACAGCGCCAGTTCGCGGGCATAGGTGGCGTCCGTGATCACCGCCGTGCCTGTGGTGCGCACGGCGATGCGCTGCCCGGCCGCATCGGCCAGCTCCCAGTCGAACAGGCTGCCCGAGCCGCGCAGCCGGTAGCCGATGCAGTTGTGGCCGGCCAGGTCGGCCAGCATCTTCGGCATGCCGCGCGCCTTCAGGTAGGCCGGCGTCGCCACCAGCACCACCTGCAGCGGCGGCGTCAGGCGCACGCTGACCATGTCCTGCTGCACGGCGTCGCCCAGGCGGATGCCGGCGTCGAAGCCGCCGGCCACGATATCCACGAAGGCGTCGTCCGCATGCACCTCCACGCTCAGCTTCGGATGCCGCCCGGCCAGCGCCGCCAGGATCGGCGTCAGCGCCAGGCTCTGCGCGATGCGTGGTGCGTTGATGCGCAGCAGGCCGCCGACCTCGCCGCGCTGCGCGCTGAGCGATTCGAGCGCCGCGCCCATCTCGTCCAGCGCCGCCTGCAGCCGCGGCAGCAGCTCGCGCCCGGCCTCGGTCAGCGAGACGCTGCGCGTGGTGCGGGCAAACAGCGGCTGGCCGAGCCGGTTCTCGACGGTCTTGACCGCGTGGCTCACCGCGCTGGCGCTCATGCCCAGCTGGCTGGCCGCGGCGGCGAAGCTGGACAGCCGGGCCACGGTCACGACGATCGGCAGGTGGGGCAGCAGCTCACGCATGGCGAGACTCCATTCATGAATGAGATCGCACAAGGCATTCGAGTGGGACCAGTTTATTTCAGTAATGAGACCGCCTAGAGTTGCCTCACCGAACTTCCTAACCCTTCTTTCAAGCGGAGCACCCACCATGGAAACGACCACCACCAAGACCTGGTTCATCACCGGCGCCTCGTCCGGTTTCGGCATGGCCTTCGCGCGCCATGCGCTGCAGCGCGGCGACCGCGTCGTCGCCACCGCCCGCACGCCGGCCAAGCTGGACGCGCTGGTGGCCGAGGCGCCGGATCGCGTGCTGGCGCTGAAGCTGGACGTCACCCGCGAGGGCGATGCGCAGGCCGCCGTCGCCGCCGCGCTGGCTCATTTCGGCCGCATCGACGTGCTGGTCAACAACGCCGGCTACGGCACGGTCGGCGCCGTCGAGGAGACGCCCGAGGCCGAGCTGCGCGCGCAGATGGACACCAACTTCTTCGGCGCCTTCGCCGCCATCCAGGCGGTGCTGCCGGCGATGCGCGAGCAGCGCTCGGGCGCCATCGTCAACATCTCCAGCATGGGCGGGCAGATGTCCTATGGCGGCTTCGGCGCCTACTCGGCCAGCAAGTTCGCGCTGGAAGGCCTGTCCGAGGCGCTGGCGCTGGAGGTGGCGGCCTTCGGCATCAAGGTGCTGGTGGTGGAGCCGGGTTCGTTCCGCACCGAGTTCGCCACCACCGACGCGCTGCGCCAGATGCCGGAGATGGCCGCCTACCGCGACATCGTCGGCGGCACCCGCGAGTTCGCCCGCGGCATGCATGGCAACCAGCCGGGCGATCCGGCGCGCATCCCGCCGGCGGTCGTCCAGGCGCTGGAGGCCGAGGTGACGCCGCTGCGGCTGCAGCTCGGCGCGGACTCGGTCGACGCGGTGCGCGGCCATGCCGAGCAGCTGCTGAAGGACCTCGCCGCCTGGGAGGCGGTGGGCCGCGCCACCGGCTTCGACGCGGCCTAGGGCCGGGGCATGCGCGCGGGGCCAGGTCTTGCCAGGTGAACAATTCACCAGCGCGTCAGTTGAACCTGGGCGTTAGCACATGTAACGATCAAGTACAGTGCGACGCATCCCCATGCGCGTCTGTACCCTCTCCTCCGTCAAGAACCGCATCGTGCTCGGCGCGCCGCTGCCCTTCAGCGTGCGCGATGCGAGCCATCTGCTGCTGCTCGCCCGCGGCCAGGTGATCGCCGACGAGGAACAGCTGGAATCGCTGTTCCGGCGCGGCGCGGTGGTGGAGATCGACGAGCTGGCCAACGCGGTCCAGTCCTCGTCCCGCGCTGACGAAGCCGAGCGCCGCGTGGCCCGCCTGTCGGCCGACTGGGAACGCTCCGCCTACGACGCGCGCCGCGCGCTGGCGGCCCCTTCGGCCCAGATGGCCGAGGCGCTGCGGGGCGCGACCGGCCTGCTGCTCTCGCTGATCGACGACGCGCCGGAGGTGGCGCTGTCGCAGGTGGTACGCCAGGCCGAGGACGCGCACTACGGCGTCAGCCACTCGATCCATGCCGCCACCGCCTGCCTGGCGGCGGCGCGCTACCTCGGCTGGGATCCGACCTCCCAGCGCCGCGCCTTCCAGGCCGCGCTGACGATGAACATCTCGATGCTGGAGCTGCAGGCGCGGCTGGCGCACCAGATCTCGCCGCTGACGGCGCTGCAGCGCGAGACCATCCACGAGCACCCGGTCAAGAGCGCGGACATGCTGGCCGAGGCCGGCATCGATGACCAGGACTGGCTCGACGCCGTCGCGACGCACCACGAGCTGCCGGACGGCTCCGGCTACCCGCGCGGCCGCAGCGACATCAGCGACCTGGCCGAGATGCTGCGCTTCGCCGACATCTACACCGCCCGCCTGTCCGGCCGCGCCACGCGCCCGGCGATGAGCGCGGCCCAGGCCGGCCGCGAGCTGCACCAGGTGGCCGACTCGAGCCCGCTGGCGGCGGCGCTGATCAAGGCCTTCGGCATCTTTCCGCCGGGCAGCCTGGTGCGGCTGGCCTCGGGCGAGCAGGGCCTGGTGGTGCGCAACGGCGAGAAGGCCCACCTGCCGATCGTCGCCGCGCTGACCAACGCGCAGGGCGAACCGCGGCTGAAGCCGGTGATGCGGGACAGCGCCCGCCAGGAGCATGCCGTGGTGGCGCTGCTGTCGGCCCGCTCGATGCCGATGCGGCTCAGCGACGAAGCGATCGTGGGGCTGATCGCGGCGGGATGACGCTTGCCGTCATCGCCGCACCGCGGCTGGCCCGGCCGTAGAGCGGGTCGTTGACGTCCTGCCAGGCCAGCATGGCGCCCAGGCGCCGGTCTGCCGGCGGCTCGAAGCCGCACTCGCCCTCGAAGCGCTCCGGATTGGCAAAGCTGCCGGCGATGAGATCCCACCAGGGCAGGTCGGCGTAGTTCAGCGCATGCACGCCCATGCGGTGATGCTCGCAGTGCGCCTCGGGGCGCTGGATCAGGTAGCCGAGCCAGCGTGGCGTGCGCACGTTCCAGTGCTGGAACATGCCGTAGAAGGCCGCCACCACGCCGACCAGCGCCGCCGCCAGCGGGTCCAGCCCCAGCACGATCACGGTGACGAAGAGCTGGATCAGCGTCTGCGCCAGCATCTCCAGCGGGTGGAACAGCGCCGCGCCGGACAGGTCCACCCGCTGCGGGCTGTGGTGCATCTGGTGCAGCAGCCGCCACAGCAGCGGCGAACGGTGGCAGGCGCGGTGGTAGGCATAGCTCAGGGCCGAAAGCACGACCCAGCCGAGCAGGGTGCCGCCCGCCACGCCCAGCGCGCTGCCGTCGAGCCAGCGGTGCGCGGCCAGCCAGTCCAGCGGCAGCAGCAGCGGCGTGACGGCGCCCACGGCGGCGATCAGCAGCAGGCAGCCGATGCCCAGCCAGCGCCAGCCGCGCCGCGGCGGGAAGCGGCGCGCCGGCCAGCGCGCCTCCACCGCCAGCATCGTGAAGTACAGGCCCGGCACGGCCAGGCCGACGAGGTCGATGGTCTCCATAAGAACGCTCCTTGACGGTGGGCAATGAGGTAGTCTTACGCTGTAAGTCGATTGTTGGACGAAAACCTTACACCGTAAAGTCACCATGGCGACGACAAGGGAATCGAGGCGGCGCGGCCCCTCCGGCCGGCAGGGCGGCAAGGCGCCGGCGCAGGCCGGGCTGAGCCGGGAGCGCATCATGGCCGCCGCGCTGGAGCTGGTGCAGGCCGAGGGCCTGGCGGGCTTCTCCACGCGCAAGCTCGGCGAGCGCCTGGGCTGCGAGGCGATGAGCATCTACCACCACTTCGCCGGCCGCGCGCAGCTGATGGACGCGCTGGTGGACCATGCCATCGCCTCCTTCGAGTGGCCGCCCGAGACGCTGGCGCCGCTTCCGCGGCTGCGCGCGCTGATGCACGCCTACCGGGCGATGGCGCACCGCTTCCCGGCGCTGTTCCCGCTGGTGGCGCTGCACCGGCTGAACACCGAGACCGGCGTGCGCTTCATCGAGGGCATCCTGCGCGCGGTCGAAGCCGTGGTGCCGGACCGCGAGCTGGCGGCGCGCCACTTCCGCACGCTGGGCTACTACCTGATCGGCGCCGGGCTGGACGAGACCGCGGGCTATGCGCGCGGCCCCTCGGCAGTGGAGCCGGTCAGCGACGAGTTCATCGCCCGCGAGTGCCCGCACCTGGTGGCGGCCTCGCGCTACTTCAAGCCGGCGGAATGGGACCGCACTTTCGAGCTGGGCGTCGAGTCGCTGCTGGCCTCGCTGGACTCAGCAGCGCTACAGGGTCACAGCTTGAAGTCGTAGTCGATCGTCAGCGGCGCGTGGTCGCTGAACTTCTTCTCGGTGTAGATGTGTTCGCGCTTGGCCAGCGCCGCCAGGCCGGGGGTGGCCAGGTGGTAGTCCAGCCGCCAGCCCACGTTCTTCGCGTAAGCCTGGCCGCGGTTGCTCCACCAGGTGTACTGCTCGGGCTTGTCGTTGAGCGTGCGGAACACGTCGACCAGGCCGGCCTCGTCGAAGAGCCGGGTCAGCCAGGCGCGCTCTTCCGGCAGGAAGCCCGAGTTCTTCAGGTTGCCCTTCCAGTTCTTCAGGTCGATTTCCTTGTGGGCGATGTTGACGTCGGCCACCAGGATGAACTCGCGTTCGGCCTTCAGCTCCAGCAGGCGCGGGTACATCTCGGCGAGGAAGCGGAACTTGGCCTCCTGGCGCTCCGGGCCGCTGGAGCCGCTGGGGAAGTAGCAGCTGATCAGCGAGAGCTTGCGGCCGGGCTTGTCGAAGCGCTTCTCGATCCAGCGGCCCTCGTTGTCGAACTCCTCGACGCCGATGCCGGTGATCAGGTCGCTGGCCTCTTCCTTCGTGTAGAGACCGACGCCGGAGTAACCCTTCTTCTGGGCGTAGTGGAAGTGGCCCTTGAGCTTCTCGTGCGTGCAGAACTTGCCGTCCACGTCGATGTGCTGGGCCTTGACCTCCTGGACGCCGACGGCGTCGGCCTGCTGCTGCGGCAGCCAGTCGAAGAAGCCCTTGGTGGAGGCGGAGCGGATGCCGTTGAGGTTGGCCGTTATGAAGCGCATGGGAGGCAATGGAAAAGCAGGGCGCGCAGTATCGCCTGAGCGTGCCGCGCGGCGGCCGCGCAACAGCCGACAACGCGAAAGGGCCTTGTCATCGACTGTGGCCTGCTTGTTGCTACACGCTTCGCTTGGTCAATTCACGTGGAGTGGAACGCATGAAGCAGCAACAATTGCCTTTCGCCATTGCGCTGGCCCTGGCCGCCTGGCCGGCACTGGCGCAGCAGCAGGACAAGAGCCAGCTCGATACGGTCACCGTCACGGCGCAGCGCCGCGTCGAGGACATCAAGGACGTGCCAGCCGCCGTCTCGACGATCTCCGGCGATGCCTTCGATGCCCTCAACGCCAGCGGGCAGGACGTGCGCATGCTCTCGGGCCGGCTGCCGAGCCTGAATATCGAGTCCTCGTTCGGCCGCGCTTTCCCGCGCTTCTACATCCGCGGCTATGGCAATACGGACTTCCACTTGAACGCCTCGCAGCCGGTCTCGCTGGTCTACGACGACGTGGTCCAGGAGAACCCGATCCTGAAGGGCTTCCCGGTCTTCGACGTGAAGGCGGTGGAAGTGATCGCCGGCCCGCAGGGCACGCTGTTCGGCCGCAACACGCCGGCGGGCGTGGTGAAGTTCGACTCGGTGGCTCCGTCGCAGAAGCAGGACGGCTACGTCAGCGTCGGCGTCGGCAACTTCAACAGCTACACGCTGGAAGGCGCTGCCAACGTGCCCATGACGGGCGACTGGGCCGTGCGCATCTCCGCGCAGGACCAGCACCGCGGCAACTGGGTGACGAACACCGCGCCCGTCACCCTGACGGCCAAGACCGAGGGCTATACCGACAAGGCCGTGCGCATCCAGGCCCTCTACAAGACGACGGACTTCAGCGCGCTGTTCAACATCCACCATCGCGATCTGGAAGGCAGCCCGCGCCTGTTCCGGGCCAACATCATCAAGCCCGGGACGAATGATCTCGTGGACGGCTTCGATCCCAAGACCGCGTATTTCGACGGCATGAACACGCAGAAGATCACCGCGACCGGCGGCAGTGCCCGCCTCAAGTGGTCCCTCGCCACCTTCGACATCTACTCGATCACCGGCATCGAGACGGTCCAGCCCTACTCGCGCGGCGATGTGGACGGCGGCTACGGCAATCAGTTCACGCCGGTCTCCGGCCCCGGCTTCATCCCGTTCTCGGCCGAGACTTCCGATGCGCTGCACGGCCACCGCCAGCTGACCCAGGAGGTGCGCCTGGAGTCCAAGGGCGAGGGCGCCTTGAAATGGCAGGCGGGCATCTTCGCCTTCGACGAGCGCTACCGCTGGGAGACCGTCGACTACCAGCCGTTCCCGCCCAGCCCCGTTCCCCTGAGCTATGACACGAACCAGAGCAACCGTGCCTACGCCCTGTTCGGTGCGCTGACCTTCCAGGTCACGAACGACCTGAAGCTCGGCGGCGGCCTGCGCTACACCGAAGACAAGCGTTCGCTGAACTCCTATTGGCCAGCCGTCGCGGGCGAAGCGCTCAACAGCGCCAACGGGCTGAGCGCCAGCACCAAGGACAGCAAGTGGACCTGGGACGCCTCGGCGGTCTACTCGATCGACAAGAACACCAGCGTCTACGCCAAGGTCGGCACCGGCTTCCGTGCGTCCGCCATCCTGCCGGCCAGCACCTTCGGCCCGATGACGCTGGCCACGCCTGAAACCTTGACCTCGTATGAGTTCGGCATCAAGGGCGACTTCTGGAATCGTCGCGCTCGCCTGTCCGCTGACGTATTCAGCTATGACGTCAAGGATCTGCAACTGACGGAAGTCGGCGGAGGTTCCAACAGCAACAGCGTCAAGAGCGCCAAGAAGGCCACCGGCCGCGGCCTGGAGATCAACCTGGACCTGCTGCCCATCGACAACCTGATGGTCCACCTCTCGGGCTCGATCAACGACACGAAGATCAAGGATCCGAGCCTGACGGTGGGCGGCTGCGGCAACGGCTGCACCATGCTCAACCCGGCAGCGGCCGGCGGCGGCTTCTACGTGAATGGGAACCGCCTGCCGAATGCGCCCAAGTACGTGGGCAACTTCAACCTGCGCTACGGCGTCCCGCTGGCGGATGGCAGCGAGATCTACGTCTACACGGACTGGACCTATCGCAGCTCGGTGCAGTTCACGCTGTACAAGTCGGTCGAGGAAACGGGCAAGGCGCTGACCGAGGGCGGCCTGCGCGGCGGCTACATCTGGCACAACGGCAAGTACGAGGTGGCCGCCTATGTGCGCAACCTGACCAACAAGATCGTGAACACCGGCGAGATCGACTTCAACAACCTGACCGGCTTCATCAACGACCCGCGCACCTACGGCCTGCAGTTCAAGGCCCTGTTCTGACGCCCTTCAGGGCCCGGTTTCCCCTGGGGACCGGGCCTGCGGCGGCCTCTACAATGCCGGATTCCATCGCCTGAATCCGCCATGAACGCCGCCGTCTCCCCCGCCATCCCCGATCCGCTGGCCCAGCAATTCGTTGCCTTCGCCGTCGAGGCGGGCGTGCTGCGCTTCGGCGAGTTCAAGACCAAGGCGGGCCGCATGAGCCCGTACTTCTTCAACGCCGGCCTGTTCGACGACGGCGCCAAGCTGATGAAGCTGGCGCAGTTCTACGCCCAGCGGCTGCTTGCCGACGGCCTGCAGTTCGACATGATCTTCGGCCCGGCCTACAAGGGCATCACGCTGGCCGCGGCGGTGTCGATCGAGCTGGCGCGGCTGGGCCACAACAAGCCCTTCGCCTACAACCGCAAGGAAGCCAAGGACCACGGCGAGGGCGGCACGCTGGTCGGCGCCAAGGTGCAGGGCCGGGTGCTGATCATCGACGACGTGATTTCCGCCGGCACCTCGGTGCGCGAATCGATCGCAATGATCCAGGCGGCCGGCGCCACGCCCTGTGGCGTGTCGATTGCCCTGGACCGCCAGGAAAAGGCGGCGCAGGACGGCGTGGACATGCCGTGGTCCGCCGTGCAGTACGTCAAGCAGCAGTTGCAACTGCCGGTGAGCGCAATTGCCGGCCTGGCGGACTTGCTGCAGTATCTGGAGGCGGTGGGCGACGGTGCGGATATCGCCGGTTCGCGTGCTGCGGTGCAGGCTTACCGAGACCGTTACGGAGTCTGATGCGTTATCCCGTTGGCGTCGTCGTTGCGATGAAGCATTCGTTCCTGCTGCTGTGCGGCCTGCTGGCTGCCGGTGACGCGCTGGCCCAGGCCGGCGAGAACGGCAAGGGTGCGATCTACACCTGCACGACGGCCGACGGCCGCAAGCTCACCAGCGACCGCCCGATTGGTGAATGTTCCTCGCGCGAGCAGCGGGTGCTGAATCCGGACGGCTCGCTGCGCTCCGTGCTGCCGCCCTTCCTCTCGCCCGACGAACGGGCCGCCCAGGAGATCCGCGACCGCAAGCTGGCCGCCGAGCGTGCCGCCCAGCAGGACGCGGTGCGGCGTGACCGCAACCTGATGCAGCGTTTCCCGAGCGAGGCCGCGCATCGCCGCGCGCGGCAGTCCGCGGTGGACGACGCCGAGAAGGCCATGCGCATCTCCGAGCGCCGCATCAAGGACCTCGCGCTGGAGCGCAAGCCGATGCTGGACGAGGCCGAGTTCTACAAGGGCAAGCCGCTGCCGGCCAAGCTCAAGCAGCAGCTCGACGCCAACGACGCCGGCGTCGAGGCCCAGCAACAGCTGATCGAGAACCAGAAGGCCGAGCTGGTGCGCATCAACAGCCGCTACGACGCGGAGCTGGCGCACCTGAAGAAGCTCTGGGGCGGGGCGCCGCCGGGCAGCCTGCCCTGGCCCACCGCCGTCCAGTAACTCAGCCTGCGAGCTTCTTCTTCAGCAGCTCGTTCACCGCGGCCGGGTTGGCCTTGCCCTTGGTCGCCTTCATCGCCTGGCCGACCAGCGCATTGAAGGCCTTGTCCTTGCCGGCGCGGAATTCCTCCACCGACTTCGGGTTCGCGGCCAGCACCTCGTCGAGGATGCGTTCCAGCTCGCCGGTGTCGTTGGATTGCTTCAGGTCCTTGGCTTCGATGATCGCGTCGACCTCGCCGCCCTGGGTCCACAGGGCCTCGAACACCTGGCGGGCCGAGTTGTTGGAGATCGTGCCGTCCTGGATGCGGGCGATCAGCGTGGCCAGCGTGGCGGGCTTGACCGGCGCGTCCTCGATGCCCTTCTCCTCGGCGTTCAGCCGGCGCGAGATCTCGCCCATCACCCAGTTGGCGACGAGCTTGGGCGCCTGGCAGGCGTCACGCGCCGCCTCGTAGTAGCGGGCGGTGGCCAGGCTCTGGGTCATCATCGTGGCGTCGTAGGCGGGCAGGCCGTCGGCGCTCTCGAAGCGGGCGGCCATCACCGCCGGCAGCTCGGGCATCTCGCCCTTGACCCGCTCCACCCACTCGGGCGCGATGACCAGCGGCGGCAGGTCGGGATCGGGGAAGTAGCGGTAGTCGGCCGCGTCTTCCTTGCTGCGCATCGCGCGGGTCTCGCCGGTGTCGGGGTTGAAGAGCACCGTGGCCTGCTGGATCTTGCGGCCGTCCTCGATCTCGTCGATCTGCCAGTTGACCTCGAAGTCCACCGCCTGCAGCAGGTACTTGAAGCTGTTCAGGTTCTTGATCTCGCGGCGCGTGCCGTAGGGCTCGCCGGGCTTGCGCACGGACACGTTGACGTCGCAGCGGAACGAGCCTTCCTGCATATTGCCGTCGCAGATGCCCAGCCACATCACCAGCGCGTGCAGCGTCCTGGCGTATTCGGCGGCCTCGGCGCCTGAGCGCATGTCGGGCTCGGAGACGATCTCCAAGAGCGGCGTGCCGGCGCGGTTCAGGTCGATGCCCGACTGGCCGTGATAGTCCTCGTGCAGGCTCTTGCCCGCGTCTTCCTCGAGGTGGGCGCGGGTCAGGTTGACCGTGTGCTTCCTGTCCCCGACGAAGAAGTCCAGCTTGCCGCCCTGCACCACCGGGATCTCGTACTGGCTGATCTGGTAGCCCTTGGGCAGGTCCGGATAGAAGTAGTTCTTGCGGGCGAAGATCGACAGCGGCGCGATCTTGGCGCCGACCGACAGGCCGAAGCGGATCGCCCGCTCGACGGCGCCGCGGTTCAAGACCGGCAACGTGCCGGGCAGCGCCAGGTCCACCGGCGAGGCCTGCGTGTTCGGCTCGGCACCGAAGGCGGTGGACGAGCCGGAGAAGATCTTGGAGACGGTGGAGAGCTGGACGTGGTTCTCCAGGCCGATCACCACTTCGTAGCCGCGAATCAGTTTGGGTGCTGTAGTCGACATAACTCAATATCCGGACGGAGCGGCACGGTGCCAATCGGTCGCCTGCTGCAGCGCGTGCGCCGCATGCAAGAGCTGACCCTCCTTGAAGTAGTTGCCCAGCAACTGCAGGCCGACGGGCATGCCGCTCTCACCGAAGCCCACCGGCACGCTCATGCCGGGCAGGCCGGCCAGCGAGCCGGGCAGCGTGAAGATGTCGGCCAGGTAGGCCTGGGTCGGGTCGTTCTTGCCCTGGCCGTGCTTCCAGGCGACGGTCGGCGCCACCGGGCCGGCGATCAGGTCGCACTGCTGGAAGCAGCGCTGGAAGTCGTCGGCGATCATGCGGCGCAGCTTCTGCGCCTGCAGGTAGTAGGCGTCGTAGTAGCCCTCGCTGAGCACGTAGCTGCCGATCATGATCCGGCGTTTGACCTCGTCGCCGAAGCCTTCGGCGCGGGTCTTCTTGTACATGTCCAGCAGGTCGTCGTACTGGGCGGCGCGGTGGCCGAACTTGACGCCGTCGAAGCGGCTGAGGTTCGAGCTGGCCTCGGCCGGGGCGATGATGTAGTAGACGGGGATCGCCAGCTGGGTGCGCGGCAGGCTCACGTCCACCAGCGTGGCGCCGAGCTTCTCCAGCTCGGCCAGGCCGGCGCGCACGGCGGTGTTCACGTCGCTCGCCAGACCCTCGGGGAAGAACTCCTTGGGCAGGCCGATGCGCAGGCCCTTCAGCGGCTGCGTGGCCGTGGCGCCCTCGCGGGCGGCCAGCATCTGCGCATGGAAGTCCTGCGGAGGCTGCTGGACGCTGGTGGCGTCGCGCTCGTCGAAACCGCTCATCGCCGACAGCAGCAGCGCGCAGTCCTCGGCCGAGCGGGCCATCGGGCCGGCCTGGTCCAGGCTGGAGGCGAAGGCGATCATGCCGTAGCGGGAGCACACGCCGTAGGTCGGCTTGATGCCGGTGATGCCGGTGAAGGAGGCCGGCTGGCGGATCGAGCCGCCGGTGTCGGTGCCGGTGGAGGCGGGCACCAGGCGGGCGGCCACCGCGGCGGCCGAGCCGCCCGAGGAGCCGCCCGGCACGCGGCCGGCATCCCAGGGGTTGTTGACCGGCTTGTAGGCCGAGTTCTCGTTGGCCGAGCCCATCGCGAACTCGTCGCAGTTCAGCTTGCCGAGAGAGACCGTGCCCGCGTCGAACAGCTTCTGCAGCACCGTGGCGTTGAAGGGGCTCAGGTAGCCGCCGAGGATCTTCGAGCCCGCGGTGGTGGGCATGTCCTTGGTGACGTAGATGTCCTTGTGTGCCAGCGGCACGCCCAGCAGGGCGCCCGACTCGCCGGCGGCGCGGCGTGCGTCGGCAGCGCGGGCCGCGGCCAGCGACTGCTCGGCATCCACGTGCAGGAAGCTGCCCAGCGACTCGTGGGCGGTAACACGTGCAAGAAGGTGTTGCGTGATTTCGGCGCTGGAGACGGCTTTGTCCGCCAGGGCGCGGCCCAGTTCGGCCACGCCAAATTCGTGCAGGGACTTGCTCATTCGATGACCTTGGGAACCAGGAACAGACCGTCTTCGACTGCGGGAGCGCTGCGCTGGTTCAGCGTGCGCTGGTCGCTCTCGCTGACCGCGTCCTCGCGCAGCCGCAGGGCCACCTCGTGCACGGCGGAAAGCGGCGTGTACAGGGGCTCCACGCCGCTGGTGTCCACGGCGTTCATCTGCTCGACGATCGAGAAGAAATCGTTCAGTTCGGTCAGCAGCTTGGCGCTCTCGGCGGGCTGCAGTTCCAGCCTCGCCAGGTGGGCGATGCGACTCACGTCTTGTGGGGTAAGGGCCATGCGAAAACCGGGTCCGGAAGGGTGCCCGCGGCGGCAGCGTTTCTGGACGCAAACCTCGTCGCAAACCGCGTCGAAAAGGGCGCGCGCCGGCGGGCAAATGGGGGGTGATCGGGTATTATCTACGCTTATCTCATGCGCTTCGGGGCTGCCGGACTTCTTGCCAGATGTTGTCCGGGCGGCCTCGTTGCTTATGGGTCCCAATACTGCCCAGAACCGCACACCATCCAGCGCCCGCCCGGCGATCTCCGGCCCACCGGCCCAGATGCCCCGCAGCGCCTCGCAACAGACACCATGTTCTCTTCCCTGCGTCGCTACTTCTCCACCGACCTCGCCATCGACCTCGGCACCGCCAACACCCTGATCTACGTCCGCGGCAAGGGCATCGTCCTCGACGAGCCCTCCGTGGTGTCGATCCGTCATGAAGGCGGCCCGAACGGCAAGAAGGCCATCCAGGCCGTCGGCCGCGAGGCCAAGGCCATGCTCGGCAAGGTGCCCGGCAACATCGAGGCGATCCGCCCGATGAAGGACGGCGTGATCGCCGACTTCACGGTCACCGAGCAGATGCTCAAGCAGTTCATCAAGATGGTCCACGACTCGAAGATGCTCAAGCCGAGCCCGAGGATCATCATCTGCGTGCCCTGCGGTTCCACCCAGGTCGAGCGCCGCGCCATTCGTGAATCTGCGCTCGGTGCGGGCGCCAGCGAGGTCTACCTGATCGAGGAGCCGATGGCCGCCGCGATCGGCGCCGGCCTGCCGGTGGCCGAGGCCTCGGGCTCGATGGTCGTCGACATCGGCGGCGGCACCACCGAGGTCGGCGTGATCTCGCTGGGCGGCATGGTCTACAAGGGCTCGGTCCGCGTCGGCGGCGACAAGTTCGACGAGGCCATCATCAACTACATCCGCCGCAACTACGGCATGCTGATCGGCGAGCCCACGGCCGAGTCGATCAAGAAGAGCATCGGCTCCGCCTTCCCCGGCTCCGAGGTCAAGGAGATGGAGGTCAAGGGCCGCAACCTCTCCGAAGGCGTGCCGCGCAGCTTCACGATCTCGTCCAACGAGATCCTGGAAGCGCTGACCGATCCGCTGAACCAGATCGTCAGTGCCGTGAAGAACGCGCTGGAGCAGACCCCGCCGGAACTGGGCGCCGACATCGCCGAGCGCGGCATGATGCTGACCGGCGGCGGCGCGCTGCTGCGCGACCTGGACCGCCTGCTGGCCGAGGAAACCGGCCTGCCGGTGCTGGTGGCCGAGGACCCGCTGACCTGCGTGGTGCGCGGTTGCGGCATGGCGCTGGAGCGGATGGAGCGCCTCGGCTCGATCTTCACCTCGGAATAAAGCGGCCCCCCGGGATCGCCTCACGACCGAGCAGCGATCCCTTCTTCAGACGATCCCTGAGCCATGCCCCTCGGCACCCTCGATCGCACCCCGCCGCCGTTCTTCCGCCAGGGGCCTTCGGCGCTGACGCGCCTGGCCTTCAGCACCGCCCTGGCCGTGCTGCTGATGGTGGCTGACGCCAAGTTCAAGCTGACCCAGCCGGCCCGCGCGGCGCTGGCGCTGGCCCTGCATCCGGTCGAACGTGCGCTGCTCGCCCCGGTCGACGGCTGGGACGCGGCCGGCGACTACCTGCGCGGCATGCAGCGCGCGATGGACGCGGAAAACCTCGCCCGCCAGCAGCTCGTCAAGCAGGCCGAGCGGCTCTCGCGCGCCGAGCAGCTGCAGGCCGAGAACGAGCGCCTGCGCAAGCTGCTGGAGCTGCGGCCGGCGCTGACGGTGACGTCTATCGCCGCCGAGGTGCTCTACGAAGCGCCGGACCCGTTCTCGCGCCGCGTCGTCATCGACCGCGGCAGCCGCGACGGCGTCAAGCTCTCCTCGCCGGTCATCAACGACGCCGGCGTGCTGGGCCAGGTGACGCGGGTCTACACCCTCTCGGCCGAGGTCACGCTGCTGACCGACAAGGACGCCGCCATTCCCGTGCTGAACACCCGCACCCAGCAGCGCAACGCCGCCTTCGGGGCGGCCGACGGTTCCGGCATGGAGCTGCGCTTCCTGGCCGCCAACGCCGACGTGAAGCCCGGCGACCTGATGGCCACCTCGGGCCTGGACGGCATCTACCCGCCGGGCCTGCCGGTGGCTAAGGTCAGCAAGGTCGAGCGCCGCGGCGACACCAGTTTCGCCAGCGTCAACCTGGTGCCGGTGGCCGAGGCCGACAGCGCCCGCCACGTGCTGGTGCTGGAGCCGCTGGAGGCCTTCGAGGCGACCCGCGTGGAAGCCGCCGAGGCGGCCGCCAGCGCGGCGGCGGTCGAAGCGACGCTGAAGGCGGCCAAGCGCGCCGAGGCCAAGGAGGCCAAGGCCGCCAAGGCCGCGGCGAGCAAGGCTGCCAAGGAAGGCGCCAGCAAAGAGGAGGCCACGCGATGATCATGCCGCGCGGCTCCGGCCAGCTGCTGCTGCCGGTCAACCCCTTCTTCATCGCGCTGACGCTGATCGTCGCGCTGACGGTGGACATGATCCCCTTCGGCCGCATTGCCGCCATGCCCGAACTGCTGGCCGTCGTGCTGGTGTTCTGGGGCGTGCACCAGCCGCGCCGCGTCGGCATCGGCTGGGCCTTCGCCTTCGGTCTCCTGATCGACGTCCACCACGGCTCGCTGCTGGGCCAGCATGCGCTGGCCTACAGCCTGCTGTCCTTCGGCGCCATCGCGCTGCATCGCCGCCTGCTCTGGTTCGACCTGCTGACCCAGGCGCTGCACGTGCTGCCGCTGTTCGTGCTGGCGCACGGGCTGGCGCTGGTGGTGCGGATGATGGTGGGTGGCATGTGGCCGGGCTGGAGCCTGGTGCTGGCGCCGCTGTTCGAGGCGCTGCTGTGGCCGCTGGCAACGCTGCTGCTGCTCGCGCCGCAGCGCCGCGCGCCGGACCGCGACCTCAATCGTCCGCTGTGATCTAGCGATGTCGGTCATCAAGAACATCAAGCGCGAGCTCTCGCGCTTCCGGCTGCGCCTTTTCGTGGCGGCCGGCTTCGTGCTGTTCTGCTTCGGCCTGCTGGTGGCGCGGCTGATCTACCTGCAGGTGCTGCAGCACGAGACGCTGCAGGACCGGGCCGAGGCCAACCGCATCACCGTCGTGCCGATCGTGCCCAACCGCGGCCTGATCAAGGACCGCAACGGCGTCGTGCTGGCCAGCAACTACTCGGCCTACACGCTGGAGATCACGCCGACCAAGGTGACCGACCTGGACGCCACGATCGACGAGCTGGCCAAGGTGGTCGAGGTGCAGCCGCGCGACCGCCGCCGCTTCAAGCGGCTGCTGGAAGAGAGCAAGAACTTCGAGTCGCTGCCGATCCGCACCAAGCTGACCGACGCCGAGGTGGCCCGCTTCACGGCGCAGCGCTTCCGCTTCCCCGGCGTGGAGCTGAAGGCGCGGCTGTTCCGCAGCTATCCCTTCGGCGAGGTCGGCGCGCACCTGCTGGGCTATATCGGCCGCATCAACCTGGCCGAGAAGAAGGCCATGGACGACTGGGCCGACGAGGACCAGGCCAACTACCGCGGCACCGAGTACATCGGCAAGCTGGGGCTGGAGCAGCAGTACGAGCGCGAGCTGCACGGCGTCACCGGCTTCGAGCAGGTGGAGACCAGCGCCGCCGGCCGCGCGGTGCGCCGCCTCGCCCATCGCCCGCCGACGCCCGGCAACACGCTGAACCTGTCCATCGACATCAAGCTGCAGGCGCTGGTGGAGCAGCTCTACGGCGAGCGCCGCGGCGCGCTGGTGGCGATCGACCCGCGCAACGGCGAGGTGCTGGCCTTCGTCTCCAAGCCCAGCTTCGACCCGAACCTGTTCGTCGACGGCATCGACGCCGACAGCTGGCGCGACCTGAACGAGGACATCGACAAGCCGCTCTTGAACCGCGCGCTGCGCGGCACCTATCCGCCCGGCTCGACCTTCAAGCCCTATATGGCGATGGCCGCGCTGAACACCGGCAAGCGCGACCCGCACCTGGTGATCCAGGACAACCTGACCTACAGCTTCGGCGGCCATACCTTCGGCTCGGCGGAAGGCGACCGCGCCGGCCCGAAGGACATGCGGCTGGCCATCGTCACCTCGTCCAACGTGTACTTCTACAGCCTGGCCGTCGAGATGGGCGTGGACCTGATCCACGAGCAGCTCGAGCCTTTCGGCTTCGGCCGCAGGACGGACGTCGACCTGCCCGGCGAAGTGACCGGCGTGCTGCCCTCGACCGAGTGGAAGCGGCGCTATTTCGCGAAGAGCCCGGCCAACCAGAAATGGTTCCCCGGCGAGAACGTCTCGCTGGGCATCGGCCAGGGCTACAACAACTTCACGATGCTGCAACTGGCGACGGCGGTCTCCACGCTGTCCACCGGCGGCCTGCGCTTCAAGCCGCGGCTGGTGCGCGACGTGGAGGACGTGGTGAAGCACGAGGACCGGCGCACCGCCAGCGATGCGCTCTCGCCGCTGCCGCTGCGGCCGGCGGACGTGGCCATCATCCGCAATGCGATGAACGGCGTGACGCTGGAGGGCACCTCGCGGGCCGTGTTCGTCGGTGCGCCCTATGCCAGCGGCGGCAAGACCGGTACGGCCCAGGCGATCGGCCTGAAGGCCGGCCAGACCTACAGCTCGATCAAGGCCGACGAGCGCAAGCGCGACCACTCGCTCTACATCGCCTTCGCCCCGCTGGAGAATCCGCAGATCGCGCTGGCGCTGATCGTCGAGAACGCCGGCTTCGGCTCCACCTCGGCCGCGCCGATCGCGCGCCGCGTCATCGACTACGTACTGAACGGCGTCTACCCGAGCGAGGACGACATCGCCAAGACGCAGCTCGGCCAGACGACGGCGCCGGTGGGCACGCCGCGCCGGGTGGAGGACGTGCCGCTGCCGGGGCAGGCGGCCTCGGCGCCGGCGGCTGCTGCTTCGGCCGCATCGGCGCCTGCTTCGGGAGCATCACGATGAGCCACGTCTTCGACAAGCCCAGCCTCTGGCGCCGCATCAAGCCCTGGTTCGCCGGCTTCGACCTGCCGCTGTCGCTGGCCATCGGCTGGCTGATGGCGCTGGGCCTGATCTGCATGTACTCGGCCGGCTATGACAGCGGCACCCGCTTCCCGGACCATCTGCGCAACACGCTGCTGTCCATCGGCATCATCTTCATCGTCGCGCAGATCCCGCCGCAGAAGATGATGGCGCTGGCGATTCCGCTGTACACGGTGGGCGTGACGCTGCTGGTGGCCACGGCGCTGTTCGGCATCACGCGCAAGGGGGCGACGCGCTGGCTCAACGTCGGGGTTGTCATCCAGCCCTCGGAGCTGTTGAAGATCGCGATGCCGCTGATGCTCGCCTGGTGGTTCCAGAAGCGCGAGGGTCAGCTGCGGCTGCCGGACTTCGTCGCGGCCTTCGCGCTGCTGGCGGTGCCCGTCGGGCTGGTGGCCAAGCAGCCGGACCTGGGCACGGCGATCCTGGTGCTGTCGGCCGGGCTGTACGTGATCTTCTTCGCCGGGCTGTCCTGGCGGCTGATCATCCCGGCCTTCGTGATCGGGGCGGTGGCGATCACGGCGCTGGTGATGAGCGAGGACGCGATCTGCCAGCCCGAGGCCAAGTGGCCGGTGCTGCGCGAGTACCAGAAGAACCGCATCTGCACGCTGCTGGACCCGACCAAGGATCCGCTCGGCAAGGGCTTCCACATCATCCAGGGCGAGATCGCCATCGGCTCCGGCGGCATGACCGGCAAGGGCTTCATGAAGGGCACGCAGACCCATCTGGAGTTCATCCCCGAGCGCACGACCGACTTCATCTTCGCGGCCTATGGCGAGGAGTTCGGCATGGTGGGGGCGCTGGGCCTGCTGCTCGGCTTCACCGCGCTGATCCTGCGCGGGCTGATGATCGCCTCGGAGGCGCCGACGCTGTTCTCGCGGCTGATGGCCGGGGCGGTCACGCTGTCCTTCTTCACCTATGTCTTCGTCAACATGGGCATGGTCAGCGGCATCCTGCCGGTGGTGGGCGTGCCGCTGCCCTTCATCAGCTATGGCGGGACGGCGATGGTGACGCTGGGGGTGGGCCTGGGCTTGCTGATGTCGATTTCCAAGTCCCGGCGACTGATCCAGTCCTGACAGCTAACGCGTTACGTCAGCGGATGGGCATGGAAGCGCACGGTGAAGCGGGCGCCAGGGCCGTGGCTCTCGTCCACCGCTCGCCGCGGGCGCGTCTCATCCAGCGTGATCTCGGCTTCATGCTGCTGCGCGATCTCGCGCACGATCGCCAGGCCCAGGCCTGAGCCGTCGACGTTCGTGCCCAGCGCCCGGTAGAAGGGCTGGAAGACCTTCTCGCGTTCGGCCTCGGCGACGCCCGGGCCGGAGTCCTCCACCTGCAATACGCTGACCTGGCCGAACGGGTCCTCGACGATGCGCACGGTGACTGTGCCGTGTGGCGGCGTGTAGAGCAGCGCGTTGTCCACCAGGTTGCGGATCAGCTCGCGGATCAGTAGCGGGTGGCCGAGCACGCGCAGGGCACTGGCCTCCGTGGACGGTCCTTCGTAGCCCAGGTCGATGCGCTTGTCGAAGGCGCGCGGGACGAAGTCGCGCACCGTCTCGGTGGCGATGTCGGGCAGGTTGACCTCGGTGCGGCGGGCGGCGTGTTCCTTGTCCTCGGCGCGGGCCATTGCCAGCAGCTGGTTGACCATGTGGGCGGCGCGCTGGCTGGAGAGGGCGATCTGCTGCAGCGAGCGCTTGAGCTCGGCAGGCTCGCTGCGGCCCTCGTCGATCTCGCGCTGGGCGAATTCGGCTTGCGTACGCAGGCCAGCCAGCGGCGTCTTCAGCTGGTGGGCGGCGTCGGCGAGGAAGTGCTTCTGCGCGCCGATCGACTGGTCCAGCCGGCCGAGCAGGTCGTTGATCGCGCGCACCAGCGGGGCCACCTCGTCGGGAATGCGGCGCTCGTCGATCGGCGAAAGATCCGAGCTGTCGCGCGAGCGGATGCGCCGCTGCAATTCGTTCAGCGGCGCGATGCCGCGCGCCAGGGCGAGCCACACCAGCAGCACGGCCAGCGGCAGGATCACGAACTGCGGCAGGATCACGCCCTTGATGATCTCGTTGGTCAGGCGCGAGCGCTTGCCCAGGGTCTCGGCGATCTGCACCAGCAGCGGGCCACCGGCGTCCTTGCCTTCGGGCGTCACCCACAGATAGGCAATGCGGACGCGATCGCCGCCGATCTCGTCGTCGCGGTAGCGCAGCTCCCAGGGCGAGCCGGCTTCATCCTCGGCCAGCGGCGGGGAGGGCAGGGTGCTGTCGCCGCTGAGCAGTTCGCCCTTCGGCCCCTGCACCTGGTAGAAGACCGTGTCCGTCTCGTCGGCGCGCAGCAGCGCTGCGGCCTCGGGCGCCAGCGCATAGCGCGAACGGCCCCCGCGCGGGCCTTCGGCCGCGGCCGCTTGCTGGCCCAGCGTGCGGGCCATCTCGCCGAGCTCGCGGTCATAGGGCTTGTTGGCGATGCCCTGCGCGACCAGCCAGGTCAGCGCCACGCTGATCGGCCAGATCAGCAGCAGCGGGGCGAGCATCCAGTCGAGGATCTCGCCGAACAGCGAGCGTTGTCCTTTCTCCGGAGCGTTGTCCAAGGTCAGGCGCTTATCTTTTCAAGGCAGTAGCCCAGGCCGCGCACGGTGGCGATGCGGATCGGCCCCTGCTCGATCTTCTTGCGCAGCCGGTGGATATAGACCTCGATCGCGTTGTTGCTGACTTCCTCGCCCCATTCGCACAGGCGCTCGACCAGCTGGTCCTTGCTGACCAGGCGCCCGGCGCGCTGCAGCAGCACCTCCAGCAGCGAGAGCTCGCGGGCGGAGAGCTCGATCATCTGCTCGTTGATGTAGGCCACCCGGCCGGTGGCGTCGAAGGACAAGGGGCCGTGCTTGATGACGGTGGAGGCGGTGCCGAGGCCGCGCCGCGTCAGCGCCCGCACGCGCGCCTCGAGTTCCTGCAGCGAGAAGGGCTTGGCCATGTAGTCGTCGGCGCCCAGGTCCAGGCCCTTGACGCGCTGCTCGACGCTGTCGGCCGCGGTGAGGATCAGCACCGGCACCGCCGAGCCGCGCGCGCGCAGCTTGCGCAGCACCTCGTGGCCGTGCAGCTTGGGCAGGCCCAGGTCCAGGATCACCAGGTCGAACTCGTGCGCGGCCAGCGCCGCGTCCGCCTCGGTGCCGGTGCCCACCTGGTCCACCGCATAGCCCGAGGCGCGCAGCGAGCGCAAGAGCCCGTCGGCCAGCACCTGGTCGTCTTCCGCGATGAGGATGCGCATGCTTGTTGTCTCCGCCTTTGCCTGCATTGTCGGTGCTGATTCGATGGCTCACCGTATGAGCTACCTACCCCCTACGATGCGTCCATTCGCTTGCCAAACCCCAAACACGCGACTACTGTACAAACATACAGATTCGTAGATAATCCGCCCAGTCAAATCCGGAGAACTCCATGGACGCTCCCGTCAAATCCCTGAACACCGAAAAAGCCAAGGCCCTGCAGGCCGCACTCGCCCAGATCGAAAAACAGTTCGGCAAGGGTTCGATCATGCGCCTGGGCGAAGGCGAGGTGATCGAGGACATCCAGGTCGTCTCCACCGGCTCGCTGGGCCTGGACATCGCGCTGGGCGTCGGCGGCCTGCCGCGCGGCCGCGTCGTCGAGATCTACGGCCCCGAATCCTCCGGCAAGACCACGCTGACCCTGCAGGTCATCGCCGAGATGCAGAAGCTCTCCGGCGTCTGCGCCTTCATCGACGCCGAGCACGCGCTCGACATCCAGTACGCCCAGAAGCTCGGCGTCAACCTGCAGGAACTGCTGATCAGCCAGCCCGACACCGGCGAACAGGCGCTCGAGATCGTCGACTCGCTGGTGCGCTCCGGCTCGGTGGACCTGATCGTCATCGACTCGGTCGCCGCGCTGACGCCCAAGGCCGAACTCGAAGGCGAGATGGGCGACGCCCTCCCCGGCCTGCAGGCCCGCCTGATGAGCCAGGCCCTGCGCAAGCTGACCGCCACGATCAAGAAGACCAACTGCATGGTCATCTTCATCAACCAGATCCGCATGAAGATCGGCGTGATGTTCGGCAGCCCCGAAACCACCACCGGCGGCAACGCGCTGAAGTTCTACGCCTCGGTCCGCCTGGACATCCGCCGCATCGGCTCGATCAAGAAGGGCGAGGAGGTGATCGGCTCCGAGACCAAGGTCAAGGTCGTGAAGAACAAGGTCTCGCCCCCGTTCAAGACGGCCGAGTTCGACATCCTCTATGGCGAGGGCATCAGCCGCGAGGGCGAGGTCATCGACATGGGCGTGGTGCACAAGATCGTCGAGAAGTCCGGCTCCTGGTATGCCTACGCCGGCGAGAAGATCGGCCAGGGCAAGGACAACGCCCGCGAGTTCCTGCGCGAGAACCCGGACATCGCCGTCGAGATCGAGAACAAGATCCGCGAGGCGGTCGGCGTCTCGCTGATCGGCGTGGCCGAAAGCGGCGAAGAATAAGTAACTAGCTCGCTGAGCTGCCTGATAACGGCGCCAACCCCGGCAGGGCTTGGCGCCGTGTCTTTTGTGATGATGAACAGGAAACCTCCCACCACGCTGAAGATGCGGGCGATCGCCCTGCTCTCCCAGCGCGAGCACAGCCCGCAGGAGTTGCGCCGCAAGCTGCTGAGGATTCGCGCCGAGCAGGCCTTGCGCAAGGCGCGGGAGCAGCAAGCCGGGAGCGAGCCGCAGGACGCCGAGGACGACGACGACAAGGAGGCGGCAGCCCAGGAGGTCGACGGCCTGATCGCCTGGCTGCACAGCCACGGGTACCTGAGCGAAACCCGCTTTGTCGAATCCCGCGTCAATGCCCGCGCTGCCCGCTACGGCACGCAGCGGATCCGCCAGGAACTCGCGCAGCATGGCCTGGTGCTTGACGCCGAACAGCAGGCGCAGCTGCGCGCCAGCGAGCTGGAGCGGGCGCGGGCCGTGTGGTCGCGCAAGTTCGGTCGCGCCGCCACGGCACCGGACCGGCTGGAGATGTCTCGCCAGGCCCGTTTCCTCGGTGCCCGCGGCTTTGCGCCGGACGTGATCCGCCGTCTTCTCGACGAAGCCAGGCGCCCGGCCGACGAGGCCGACGAAGGGGAATAACACCGCGCATTTCGGGATTGAAATTCGCGCCGAAATCGGCTTCTGCGCCAGGGGTCACAAACCGTTGATGCGGCGCAACATGCTACATTCCTGCGTTGCGCATGCCCGCGCCGTGCCTTCTGCCGGCCGCGCGCCGACGGTGGCGCAATCGAATTTCCCGTATCCCATGTCCGCCTCGCCCCCCGCCGTTCAGCGCCGCCTGATGCATCGCCGTGCCCTTGATGTGCAGGTGTTTGCGCGCGATGACGGCCTGTTCGACGTCGAGGCGCAGCTGACCGATACGAAGACCCGCGACGTCGAACTGGCCGGCGAGATCCGCAAGGCCGGCGATCCGGTGCATCACATGGTGCTGCGGCTGGCGGTCGACCGCCAGCTCAACATCATCGATGCCGATTCCGACACGCTCTGGATGCCCTACCCCGGCGTCTGCGACCAGCACGGCCAGGCCTACCGTCGCCTGATCGGCCTGAACCTGCTGAAGGGCTTCCGCCTCGGCGTGAAGGACCGTCTGGCCGGCGTGCAGGGCTGCACCCACTTGACCGAGCTGTGCCAGGTGCTGCCGACGGCGGTGATCCAGGCCTTCGCCGGCGTCGTCATCGACACCCGCGAAGGCGACCCGGAAGGCGGCCAGCCGCCCTTCCAGCTCGACAAATGCCACGCGTTGCGCCGCGACAGCGAGAACGTTCGCGTGCATTACCCCCGCTGGTACCGCGCGGACGGGGCGCTGCCCAGCTGATTCTTCGTTCCTCATCTTCTTTTCATCTTTTCCTTCCAACAGCGAGACCCCTATGAAGATTCACGAGTACCAGGCCAAGGAAATCCTGCGCCAGTTCGGCGTGCCGGTGCCGCGTGGCATCCCGGCCTTCACGGTGCAAGAAGCGGTCGAAGCCGCGCAGAAGCTGGGCGGCCCGGTCTGGGTCGTGAAGGCGCAGATCCACGCCGGCGGCCGCGGCAAGGGCGGCGGCGTCAAGCTGGGCCGCAGCCTGGACGACGTGAAGGCGCTGTCCGAGCAGATCCTGGGCATGCAGCTGGTCACGCACCAGACCGGCCCGGTCGGCCAGAAGGTCCGCCGCCTGTACATCGAAGACGGCGCCGACATCAAGAATGAGCTGTACATCTCGCTGGTGACCGACCGCGGCACGCAGAAGGTGGCCTTCATCGCTTCCAGCGAAGGCGGCATGGACATCGAGGAAGTGGCCCACTCCACGCCCGAGAAGATCATCACCGAGTACATCGACCCGCTGACCGGCATCACCGAAGCGCAGAGCCGCAAGATCGCCGCGGCCATCGGCCTCTCCGGCGGCTCGGTGGACCAGGCCGTCGACCTCTTCGCCAAGCTCTACAAGTGCTACATGGACACGGACGCGTCGCTGGTTGAAATCAACCCGCTGAACTGCGACTCCAAGGGCAACCTGATCGCCCTGGACGCCAAGTTCAACTTCGACGCCAACGCGCTGTTCCGTCATCCGGAAATCGTCGCCTACCGCGACCTGGATGAAGAAGATCCGGCCGAAATCGAAGCCTCGAAGTTCGACCTGGCCTACATCAGCCTGGACGGCAACATCGGCTGCCTGGTGAACGGCGCCGGCCTGGCCATGGCCACGATGGACACCATCAAGCTGTTCGGCGGCGAGCCGGCCAACTTCCTGGACGTCGGCGGCGGCGCCACCGCCGAGAAGGTCACCGAGGCCTTCAAGATCATGCTGAAGAACAAGGCCGTCAAGGGCATCCTGGTCAACATCTTCGGCGGCATCATGAAGTGCGACACCATCGCCGAAGGCGTGATCACCGCCTGCAAGGCCGTGAACCTGTCCGTGCCGCTGGTCGTGCGCATGAAGGGCACCAACGAAGAGCTGGGCAAGAAGATGCTGGCCGAATCCGGCCTGCCGATCATCGCTGCCGACACCATGGCCGAAGCCGCGACCAAGATCGTCGCCGCCGTCGCTTAAAGCCTGGCCCAGACAAGGAAAGAACCAATCATGTCGATCTACATCAACAAAGACACCAAGGTCATCACCCAGGGCATCACGGGCAAGACCGGCCAGTTCCACACGCTGGGCTGCCAGGCCTATGCCAACGGCAAGAACGCCTTCGTCGCGGGCGTGAACCCGAAGAAGGCCGGCGAGAAGTTCTCGGACATTCCCATCTTCGGCACCGTCAAGGAAGCCGCCACGCAGACCGGCGCCACCGTCTCGGTGATCTACGTGCCGCCCGCCGGCGCCGCTGCCGCGATCTGGGAAGCCGTCGAGGCCGACCTGGACCTGGCGATCTGCATCACCGAAGGCATCCCCGTCCGCGACATGCTGGAAGTGCGCAACAAGATGCGCGCCAAGGAAGCCGCCGGCGGCAAGCGCACGCTGCTGCTGGGCCCCAACTGCCCCGGCCTGATCACGCCCGACGAGATCAAGATCGGCATCATGCCCGGCCACATCCATCGCAAGGGCCGCATCGGCGTCGTGTCCCGCTCTGGCACGCTGACCTATGAAGCCGTGGCGCAGCTGACCGAGATCGGCCTGGGCCAATCGTCGGCTGTCGGCATCGGTGGCGACCCGATCAATGGCCTGAAGCACATCGACGTGATGCAGGCCTTCAATGACGACCCGGACACCGACGCCGTCATCATGATCGGCGAGATCGGCGGCCCGGACGAGGCCGAAGCGGCCCGCTGGTGCAAGGCCAACATGAAGAAGCCGGTGGTCGGCTTCATCGCCGGCGTCACCGCCCCTCCGGGCAAGCGCATGGGCCACGCCGGCGCGCTGATCTCCGGCGGCGCCGACACGGCCGATGCCAAGCTCGCCATCATGGAAGAGTGCGGCTTCACCGTGACCCGCAACCCGTCGGAAATGGGCAAGCTGCTCAAGGGCCTGCTGTAATCCAGAGCCCGCTGAGCTAACCCGTTAGCTCCCCTCACAAGCCGCCCGCTGCGCCGCAGCCGGCGGCTTGTTCCATTCCGGGCCGGACCCTGGCATAAGATCCCCCATCCCCATGGACCAATTCCTGACCGCCGATTTCTGGCTCGCCGTCGGCCAGATCATCCTGATCGACATCCTGCTCGGTGGCGACAACGCCGTCGTCATCGCGCTCGCCTGCCGGCGCCTGCCCGAGGCGCAGCGCAAGCTGGGCATCCTCTGGGGCACGGTTGGCGCGATCGTGCTGCGCATCGTGCTGATCCTGTTCGCGCTGACGCTGCTGCAGATTCCCTACCTGAAGCTGGTCGGCGCGGCGCTGCTGCTGTGGATCGGCGTCAAGCTGATGCTGCCGGAGGACGAGGACGAACACGCCAAGATCCCCGGCAACGAACGCCTCTGGGCGGCGGTGCGCACGGTGATCATTGCCGACTTCGTGATGAGCCTGGACAACGTCATCGCCATCGCCGGCGTGGCGCAGTCCGGCGACAAGGCCCATGAGATGGTGCTGGTGGTGCTGGGCCTGCTGGTCTCGATCCCCATCATCATGTGGGGCAGCCAGATGGTGATCAAGCTGATGGACCGCTTCCCGCTGATCATCACGCTGGGCGCGATGCTGCTGGGCTGGATCGCCGGTGGCATGGCGCTGGAAGACCCCGCTCTGCGACCCTGGCTGGCGCCCGAGGCGGCCAGCGGCACGCTGAACTATGCGGCCAGCGCGGCCGGCGCCCTCATCGTGCTCGTGGCCGGCCTCGTGCTGAAAAAACGCGAGGCCGCGGCGGCCTAGCCCCGACCATGAGCGACGGCGACTCCCCCGGCTTCTGGCGCCGCCTGCTCGGCAAGGGTGGCGGCAGCGGCGCTGCGCCGGCTGCCTCGCCATCGTCGGCAACGCCTTCCGCACTGGCCCGCTACCGCCTGGAGCGCGAGCTGGGCCGCGGCTCGATGGGCGCGGTGCACCTGGCCGAGGACACCCAGACCGGCCAGCGCGTCGCCGTCAAGCTGCTGGCCCTGCAGCGGGAGTTCTCCGCCGACGACCTCGCCGACGTGCGCCAGCGCTTCATGCGCGAGGCCCGAGCCGCCGGCCACCTGCAGCACCCCGACATCCTGCAGATCCTCGATGCCGGGGAGGCCGGCGAGGATGCCTGGATCGTCATGGAGTACGTGGACGGGCAGGACCTGAGCCACTTCACCCGCTCGTCCACGCTGCTGCCCGCGGCCGAGGTGCTGGGCCTGGTGATCCGGCTGGCCCGTGCGCTGGACTACGCGCACCGCCAGGGCGTCGTCCATCGCGACATCAAGCCGGCCAACGTGATGCTGGACCGCCCCGCCGGCAAGCTCAAGGTGATGGACTTCGGCATCGCCCGCATCGCCGACGGCAGCCGGACCCGTACAGGCTTGGTGTTAGGCACCCCGTCCTTCATGTCGCCCGAACAGCTGGCCGGCCTCAAGGTGGACGGCCGCAGCGACCTCTATTCGCTGGGGGTCATGCTGTTCCAGATGCTCACCGGCAAGCTCCCGCATCAGTCCGAGTCGATGGCGAGGCTGATGCAGAAGATCGCCACCCAGCCGCCGCCGGACGTCCGGCATTTCCGCTCCGACCTGCCCGAGTCGCTGGCCATGGTGCTGGCGCTGGCGCTGGAGAAGCGCCCCGAGCTGCGCTATGCCAATGGCGAAGCGATGGCGCAGGACCTGGAGGCCGTGCTCGCCCAGGGCCTGCAGGAGGCGCCCGACTTGCCCCTCGGCGACGACCCGCCCGCCGCGGCCGACCCCTTCGCGCAAACGCTCAGGCTCGACGGAGCCGAAGCGGGGCAGAATGCCGCCACCCCGGCCCCACCTGACAGTTCCGAACCGCCGCCATGACCCTGGAGTTCTTCATCGCCACCGACGTCGGCCGCGCGCGCGACAACAACGAGGATTCGGTGGCCCTGGACGAGCCGGTCGGCCTGGCCGTGCTGGCCGACGGCATGGGCGGCTACAACGCCGGCGAAGTCGCCAGCCAGATGCTCACCAGCTTCATCAAGGCCGAGCTGGGCCGCTGGCTGAAGGAATCCGGCACCGGCGCCAGCGTGACCGACGTGCGCCGCGCCATGGACATCTGCGTGGACAACGCCAACCGCGCCATCTTCAACGCCGCGAACACCAACCCCCGCTATGCCGGCATGGGCACGACGCTGGTGCTGGGCGTGTTCCGCCCGGAGGGGCTATTGCTGGGCCACGTGGGCGATTCGCGCGCCTACCGGCTGCGCGGCAGCCAGTTCAGCCAGATCACCCGCGACCATTCGCTGCTGCAGGAACAGCTCGACGCCGGGCTGCTGACGCCCGAGGAGGCCGTCTATTCCAGCAACAAGAACCTGGTCACGCGGGCCGTCGGCGTCGAGGATGCGGTGATGCTGGAGCTGCATCTGCACGAGATCCAGCCGGGCGACACCTTCCTCTTTTGCTCGGACGGACTGTCCGACATGCTCGAGGATGACGCCCTCGGTCAGTTGCTTCTGAGCCACCCTTCTTTGCCTGAAGCGGCCCAGGCGCTCATTGACGGCGCAAATGACATGGGCGGCCGGGATAATATCGCGCTAGTTCTGGCTCGCGCGGAGGGTCGCGCCAAGTCGGAAGGGCGCGGTTGGTGGCCTTTCGGCAAGCGCGCCTGAGGAAGCAGGCATCACATGCGGCAACACATGTGGCGAATTTGCGATGCAGAATCCGGTCCGGCATCAGCCGACGAGCTAAAAAGACAAACTGACTGAGGTCTCGAGCATGGGCAAGCTGGTGGTTTCACTCGATGGGGTGGTGATCAAGGAGGTGCAGATCACCAAGGACAAGACCACGCTCGGACGCCGGCCGTACAACGACATCGTCATCGACAACCTGGCGGTCAGCGGCGAGCATGCGGTGCTGCAGATGGTCGGCGCGGACGTCTTCATCGAGGACCTGAACTCGACGAACGGCACCTACATCAACGGCAAGGCGATCAAGAAGCAGCTGCTCGCCAACAACGATGTGGTTGAGGTCGGCAAGTACAAGATCAAGTTCCTGGTCGAGGACAGCGGCGACTACGAGAAGACGATGATCCTGAAGCCCGGCGTCGGGCTGGGCGCCGCCGCCGTGTCCGCCGCGGGCACGCCCAGCGGCTTCGGCCTGCCCTCGTCCTTCGGCTCGCTGCCCGGCCCTGCCGCCGCGGCCACGCCGGCGTCCATCAAGGTCCTCACCGGCGCCGCCGCAGGCCGCGAGGTCAGCCTCACCAAGGTCGTCACCACGGTCGGCAAGCCCGGCGTGCAGGTGGCCTCCATCACCAAGCGCCCCAGCGGCTATGTCTTCGCCCACGTCGAAGGCGCGGCCCGCCCCAGCGTCAACGGCATCCCGCTGACCGGCGAATCGATCTCGCTGAAGAGCGGCGACCTGATCGAGCTGGCCGGTACGCAGATGCAGTTCATCCAGGGCTGAGCCGGGCGTCGCGCCCGGCGTGTGACGCAAATCACGTCACCTTGCCGAACGCCGCGGCGCGTACTACGTTCCATCGATAAACGAGGCAAAGCTGCCTTGTTTCCTTCGCTGGCCTGCGTACATTGGAGCCACTCGCGATGCCTGCCCCGTGCAGGCGAGCGCTTCATAAAAACATTCGCAGCACAGCCTCTCGATGAACATTCGCGTCCTGGGTTGTTCCGGTGCCATCGCCGCCGGCTACAAGACCACCGCCTTCCTGCTCGATGACGACGTGCTCATCGATGCCGGCACCGGTGTGGGCGATCTGCCGCTGGACGCGCTGGCCCGCATCGACCACATCCTCGTCAGCCACTCGCACCTGGATCACATCCTGTCGATCCCGCTGCTGGCTGATTCGGTCCTGCGCATCCGGGCCCAGGCAGGCCGGCCGCCGATCCAGATCCATGCGCTGCCGCAGACGCTCGACGCGCTGCGCAAGCATGTGTTCAACGGCGTCATCTGGCCCGACTTCACGCGCCTGCCTAACGCCCAGAATCCAGTGATCTCGCTGCACCCCTTCGAGATCGGCCAGCGCCTGCAGCTGGGTGATCGCGTCGTGGAAGTGCTCAGCGCCGAACACACGGTGCCGGCGGTCGGCTTCGCCGTCGATGGCGGGCCGGGTGCGGCCGGCCAGTGGGTCTACACCGGCGACACCGGACCGAACCCCGCGCTGTGGCGCCGCCTGGCCGAGATGCAGGTGGCCCACCTGGTCATCGAGACCGCCTTCAGCGACGACGAGCACGAACTCGCCAAGGTCAGCCGGCACCTCTGCCCGGCCGAACTGGGCCGCGAGCTGGCCCAGCTGGCCGGCAGCGTGGACGTGCGCATCACCCACATCAAGCCCGGCGAGATCCATGCGGTGATGAGCGAGATCGGGGCGCTGTCGAGCCGGCACCGCTTCACGGCGCTGGAGGCGGGGCAGGTGATGCGGGTCTGACGACGGCGCTTCTTGCTTCGAGATGCAACCGCTTGCCGAGCGCGTGCTAACGCGCAAAGCAAGCGGTTTCGCTTTTGGGCCGCGGCGGGAGGGTGCTGACAAAAAATGTCACTTTGGAGGGCGAGTGCCGCTTTGCGGATGGTGAGTCTGACAAGCTTGGTCGGATTCCCTGCAACCACGAGTAACGGTTGTGATGCCGGTCACGGAAATGCAGGAGCCTGGGGCTGGCACGACCCCTGCATTCAGGGGGAGTGTCCTCAAACCAGTTTCCTGTCCCTCTCACCCATCCGGAGTTACCCATCATGAGCATGAAGCGCGTCCAACAAGGTTTCACCCTGATCGAACTGATGATCGTCGTGGCGATCATCGGCATCCTGGCTGCTGTGGCGATTCCGCAGTACAAGGATTACACGATCAAGGCCAAGATCGGCAATGCCCTGAGCGCGGTCGATTCTTACAAGGCCGCTGTCGCCCTGTGTGCGCAGGAAACTGGTGTTGCCGCTGGCAACGCGCCTACGGCATGCGGTCAGTCTGATACGAGCGCAAACATTCCTGCTACGTCCGCAACCAAGGAGGTCGCATCGGTGGCCGTGACTAGCGCAGGCGCGATCACTGCTACGCTGGGCACCGGGATTGGCTCTGGCATCGATGGCAAGACCATCACGTGGACCCCGACCGTTGGTGCTGCGAGCGTGACCTGGACGACGTCCACGAACATCAGTTCGACTGACCAAGCGGCTGCTTATGCAGCAATCACCAAGAACAACGCGAGCTCGGGCACCTGATAGCGTCCCCGCACAAGCAAGGGCCCCGAAAGGGGCCCTTTTTCATATGACGGCCCTGCTCGTTGCCTACCTCACGCTGCTTCCATTGCTCGGCGGATTGAGCGATGGCGGTCCACACGACCTGGGCCGCGGGCTTCAACTCCTGCTGTTGCCATTGGCCACGGGTACCGTGTTGTCCAGGTCACGATTTGCCATGCCTACGAGCGTTCAGGCGATCATGGCTCTAGCTGCGGGCATGGTGGTCGCTTGCGCAACCCTTACCTCGGCCCTGCCAGACGTTGCCGCTCGTGACGTGTTGCTCTGGCTGTCACTCGCAGTCTGCACGCTCGCCTGCACCTGGACGAATTCCATACGCTTGCTGCTGATCGCTCTGGTGTGCGGCCAGGCGATGTACGCGACGGTGGTGTCGTCGATCACCGTTGTCAGCCTGATCGACGAACACATGGTGGATTACTTCCGCCTGGCCATCGGCTACGAGAACATCCGTTTCCTGAATCACGCGCAGACAGTCTTCGTGCCGCTGCTCCTGTGCGTCGTCGGCAACCCGGCTTTCGAGCGGCGCTGGCGAGGACTGGCGTCCTATGCCCTGGTACTCACCCTGTTCCTGGTCTCGCTGCTGCAGGCCAGAGCGACGACGGTGGCCCTTGTGAGTGCGGGCATCGCGGCGCCGATACTGTTTGGTCGAGCAGGTCGGCAGTTCGCGCGGCGCTTGGCTTGGGTGGCCGTCGGCGGAGTTGCCCTGCACATTGCCGTCATGGTGGTGCTCCCCTTCGTGTTGGGCATCGAGATCCCGCCCGGCTATCGCCCCTACGGGGAAGCGAGCAGCGTCGAGGCTCGCATCTTCCTGCTGAAGACGGCCTGGGGCGACATCGTTGCCCACCCGTGGCTTGGCGTTGGCCCCATGCATTTCGCCCACTATTTCAACGGCGACGCCGCGCACCCGCACAACGTCTATGCGCAGGTGGCTGCCGAGTATGGTCTGCCGCTGGCACTGCTTCTTGTCTTCATGGTCGTTCGTACGCTGTGGCGCGTGGCCAGGACGATCGGAAGAGACATTCCTGACGACCCCTTGGCCATTGCCAGCTTCGCGGCCTGTCTGGCCGCACTCGTCGACGGGTGCTTTTCCGGCAACTTCGTGATGCCGATGTCGCAGATGTGGATCGTGCTTGCTGTCTCGCTGCTCCTTTCCAGGCTGCCCAGATCGCCTGCCGCGGCACCTGCCTCAAGCCTCGTGACGACCTCGATGCGAGCGCTCCTCGTTGTTCTGTTCGCGGCCCAGATCTGGCTGATCTGCGTCTCTCTTCCAGAATGGCTGAGCGGCAACCCGGTGATCTCACGAGGCCCGCCGATCGAATCCGAGCATTACAGCCCGCGCTTCTGGCGCGACGGCTGGTTCTGAGGACGGAGGGGCCCATTGCTTTCGTGTGATGATGCGGCCCCATCATGCATCCGTCAGTCTCGCCCCATCCGCGATCCGCGAGTAGTGCCCTTGAGTCGATAGCGCTCGTACTGCTCGGCACCCTGGCTCCGCTGATCGCCTTCAGCCAGACGCCCTCCGCCACCCTCTACAACCAGCTCTGCGCCTTGCTTGGCGCCGGGGGCGTGCTGCTCGGCCTCTCCGCCTCATTGCCCCGCCTGAATGGCAGCGCCGCGGCGTGGGCCCTTGTCCTTCTTCTCCTGGGGCCGTGCGCATCGGCATGGCTCAATGGGCTGCCCTTGTCCCTGGCGCTCTCGGCCAGCGCCCTCGTCGGCGCCGCGCTGTTTCTGCTGGTGATGGCGCAGGGGCTTGATTCGGGCGCGCGGTCGACATGGTTCACCACCCTCTGCTGGTCCCTCCTCGCCGCTGGCTTGCTGAGCCTCCTCGTCAGCATCATTCAGGTCTTCCTCCCCGACCTGCCCGACGGCCACCTCATCGCCCGCTCCGGCATCCCCGGCCGCGCCGTCGGCAATATGCGCCAGCCCAATCACCTGGCCAGCCTGCTGATGTGGTCCAGCGTCGCCGCGGTGTTCCTGGCTGACCAGGGATCGCTCAGGAAGGCCGATCGCCGCGTCGCCCTGCCGCTGCTGTTGTTCGGCTTCGTCTTCGCCGTCATCCTCAGCGCCTCGCGCACCGGCATGGTCGGCGTCTTCCTGCTCGCCCTGTGGGGCCTGCTGGACCGTCGCCTGAAGCCGGCGTCGCGCTGGTCGCTGGTCGCCACGCCGCTGATGATGGCCGCCAGCTGGTACGCGATGTACCTGTGGGCGAACTCGGGCGGCGGGCATGCCTTCGGCGCCGAGTCACGGCTTGCATCGGAAGGCGCGGGCTCGCCCGAGCGGATGAAGATCCTGGCCAATGCCTGGGAACTCGTGAAACGCAACCCGTGGACCGGTGTCGGCTGGGGCGAGTTCAACCTGGCCTGGACGATGACGCCGTTCCCGAACCGGCCCATCGCCTTCTTCGACCACACGCATGACCTGCCGATGCAACTGGCCGTGGAGCTGGGCATTCCGGCGGCGGTGCTGATCGTCGGCCTGCTGGCGTGGTCGCTGTGGCGCGCGCTGCGCGACAGCATGCGCGCCACCGACGAGCACGACGCCGTCGTGCGCCGCTGCGCCTTCATGCTCGTGCTGATGATCGGCCTGCACAGCCTGCTCGAATATCCGCTGTGGTACGCCTACTTCCTGCTGCCCGCGGCCTTCGCCTTCGGCCTGGCGCTCGGGCCGCTGGAGGACAAGCCCCGAGGCCGCGCCATCAGCCTGCAGGTGCCCGCCTTCATCGGCGGCCTCGCCATCGTCCTGGGCAGCCTGTACGCGGTCTGGGACTATCACCGCGTCGTCGTCATCTACGTGCCGCCCGAGCATGCAGGGCCATTGGCTGACCGGATCGAGGCGGGACGGAAATCCACCTTCTTCGCCCAGCAGGCCGACTACGCCGCCGCCACCAGCCTCGAGCCCGGCCCCTACGCGCTGCAGGCGGCCCGCAGCACCGCGCACAACCTGATCGACACGCGCCTGATGATGTCCTGGGCCCAGTCCCTGCACGCCACCGGTGACGATGATCGTGCTCGTTATGTCGTGCAGCGCCTGCGCGAGTTCCGCAATGCCAATGCCCAGCAGTGGCTCGACATGTGCAAGGACGTGGCCCGGCCCGAGGACAAGCCTTTCCAGTGCGAACCGCCCAAGCGGGAGTACGACTGGAAGGAGATGCGCTGAAGTGACGCTGAACTAAGCCGTTATGCGGGCGCTGTCCAATCCCCGCTCTTCCCGCCCCGCTTCTCCAGCACCCGCACCTCGCCGATGACCATGCCGCGGTCCACGGCCTTGCACATGTCGTACACCGTCAGCAGGCCGACCTGCACCGCGGTGAGCGCCTCCATCTCGACGCCGGTCTGGCCCAGCGTCTCGGCCTGCACGGTGCAGACGACGGCGTTGGCGGGCTGGTCGATCTCGAATTCCACCGCCACCCGCGTCAGCGGCAACGGGTGGCACAGCGGGATCAGCTCGGCCGTGCGCTTGGAGGCCTGGATGGCGGCGATGCGGGCGATGCCGAGCACATCGCCTTTCTTGGCGTTACCGCTCATGATCAGGGCCAGCGTCGCGGGTAGCATGGTGATCCGGCCGCTGGCGCGGGCAATGCGGTGGGTGACGTCCTTGCCCGCGACGTCCACCATATGGGCCTGGCCCTGCGTATCGAAGTGTGTCAGTGATGCAGCGTTCGTCATACCGTGCGGCAATATTCGGGAAACCGATGGCTTTGCATCATAGAGAGTGATCCCGGTTCCCCGATGACGATGAATTTCTTCCGCCAGCGCCAGCCGATCGCTAAGAAGGTCGTCGCGGCCCTGCTCTCCTGCTCGATGCTGCTGAGCGCGCCGCTGGGCCGCGCGCAGGTGAACCTGCCTGCGCTGGGTGATTCGGTCTCGCAGGATCTCGACGTCGGCCGCGAGCGCAGCATCGGCAACCAGGTGATGCGCGAGATCTGGCTCGACCCGGACTACGTGGACGACCCGCTGCTGCAGGAGTACCTCGACGGCATCTGGGATCCGCTCGTCGCCGCCGGCAAGAAGCTCGGCAACATCAGCGACGAAACCGCGGAGCGCTTCGCCTGGCAGACCTTCCTGGTGCGCGACAAGTCGATCAACGCCTTCGCGCTGCCCGGTGGCTTCGTCGGCGTGCACCTGGGCCTGATCGCGATGACCGGCTCGCGCGACGAACTGGCCTCGGTGCTGGGCCACGAGATGTCGCACGTCACGCAGCGCCACATCGCGCGCCGCATCGCCGGCGACTCGCGCAACGGCATGCTCGCCGCCGCCGGCATGATCCTGGGCGTGCTGGCGGCCACCCGCGGCAACGCCGACATGGCCAACGCCGCCATCGTCGGGAGCCAGGCCGCTGCGCAGGCGGCCTCGCTGGCCTTCTCGCGCGACATGGAGCGCGAGGCCGACCGCGTCGGCTTCAACGTGATGACCGAGGCCGGCTTCGCCGCCGGCGGCATGGCCAGCATGTTCGAGCGGATGGAGCAGGCCTATCACCTGCAGGATTCCGGGAGCTATCCGTACCTGCGTTCGCACCCGCTGACCAGCGAGCGCATCGGCGATGCCCGCTCGCGCCTGGGCGCGCAGGACCTGGTGCGCCCGCGCGGCACCGCCGAGCATGCGCTGATGGCGGCGCGCTCGCGCGTGCTGATGGACCCGCGCGCCGAGGCCTGGGCCGTGCTGCAGAACCTGGACAGCGGCGGCCGCGACGTGCAGAGCGGCCCCAACAAGGCCTACGACCAGCTCGCTGCCCGGTACGCCAGCACGCTGGCCTCGATCAAGATGCGCAACTTCGCCCGTGCCGCCGGCAGCCTGCGCAGCGCCGAGGCGATGCTGAAGGACCTCAACGGCACGCCCCAGGACCTGGCCCGCACGGCCCGGCTGCTGATGTACCTGCGCGCGGAAATGGAGCAGGCGCGCGAGCACGCGGCGGACGGCTTCGCGGCGCTGCAGCCACTGGCCGGCGAGCGCTCGCGCCCGATGATGATGATGCGGGCGCGGCTCGCGATGGTGGACCAGGACCCGGCCAGCGCCCGCGAGGCCGCCGAGGCGCTGCAGACCCATGCCAGCCTCGACCCCACCGATGCCCTGGCCTGGCAGCAGCTGTCCCAGCTCTGGACCAAGCTCGGCCAGCCGCTGCGCGCCGTTCGCGCGCAAGGCGAGGCGCGTGCCGCGGTGGGTGACCTGGCCGGCGCGATCGACCGCCTGCGCTCGGGCCTGCGCCAGTCACGCGGGCGCGATGCCGACCAGATCGAGGCTGCGGTCATCGACGCGCGCCTGCGCACCTTGCTCTACCAGCGCCGCCAGGTGCTGGCCGAGCTCTACCCGCGCGGGCTGCCGCCGGGCGCCGAGCCGCCCTGATCGTTCGATACGTCGATCAGTCGAGCTCGCCGGGCGGGAACATCCGCTCCATCACCACGTCGATCAGCATGCCGCACAGGCTGTAGATCAGCGAGCCGATCAGCGCCGCCCAGAAGCCGGTGACGGTGAAGCCGTCCAGCACGGCGGCGGCGGCCCAGAACATCAGCGCGTTGATCACGAACAGGAAGAGCCCCAGGCTCAGCACGGTCACCGGCAGCGTCAGCAGCACCAGCAGGGGCCGCAGCAGCGTGTTCAGGAGGCCCAGCACCAGGGCCGCGATCATGGCCGAGGTGAAGCTCGTCACCTGGACGCCCGGGTAGAGATGCGCCACCAGCAGCAGGGCGGCGGCCAGCAGGATCCAGCGGAGCAGTGTCTTCACCATGCCCGCAGCATACCGACATGCGGGGGCCTCCAGGGGTCCGGGCAAGCCCTGTCCGCATCGCACAACGACAAGACCTGACCCTGTGCAGGCGCGGGCGGATGTTGGTTTTTGTCTTCAGCATGTAATGAGAATAGTTCTCATTGGTGTTAGGATTTGCGGAGCACTGGAATTACCCGCGCCTCCCGGCGCCTGCGGTCGTGACCTCCTCCACACAAGTCCTTTCTTCGATGCCCGAAGCGGCGCCTGCGCCGCGGCCTCCCGCCAGCGCGGGTTCGCCGAGCCGCAGCACCGAGCCGATGCCGGCGGTGTCCTTCATCCCGCCGGGGCCTGGCGACGATCTCGGCCCGCAGGCCCGCCGCTGGCTGGTCGCCGGTGTCGTGCTGGCGCATGGCCTGGGCGGCTGGGCGCTGATGCAGGTCGATGCGGTGCGCGAGGCGGTGCGCTCCGTGGCGCCGCCGATCATGGTGGACATGATCGCCCCGGCGGAGCCGCCCAAGCC
>NZ_LYVQ01000036.1 GCF_001984095.1 Pelomonas sp. KK5 | reverse complement strand
TCACCCAGGGCGCGGTGTGGCCGGCGATCTGCAAGGTCATCGGCGAGGAGCGCTGGATCGAGGACGAGGCCTACAAGACCCCGGCCGCCCGGCTGCTGCACCTGAAGCCGATCTTCGCCCGCATCGAGAAGTGGACGATGACGAAGACGAAGTTCGAGGCGATGGAGATCCTGAACCAGTACGACATTCCCTGCGGGCCGATCCTGTCGATGAAGGAGATCGCCGCCGACGAATCGCTGCGCGCCAGCGGCACGATCGTCGAGGTGGACCACCCGGTGCGCGGCAAGCACCTGACGGTGGGCAACCCGATCAAGATGAGCGACAGCCCGACCGAGATCACCCGGGCGCCCTTGCTGGGTGAACACACCGAGGAGGTGCTGGCGGAGTTGGGCTTCAGCCCCAGTGATCTGGCGGCGCTACGCGAAGAGAAAGTGATCTGAGCAGAAACAAGAAAGCCCTCGCAAGAGGGCTTTCTTTTCATCAGGCCGCGTCGGTCTTCTTCAGCCGAACCGCGCCGCGCTTCTTCGGCTCGGCCGTCTTGGCCACCACCTCGGCGGCCGTCGGCTTGGCGGCAGCCGCTTCATCGGCCGCCAGATCCTCTTCCTTGATCACGCGGGTGAACGGCGCCAGGATGGGCACCATCTGGCCGTAGATCTTCGGGCTGCCGGCCAGCACTTCGCGCTGGTGCATGAAGTCGCTCTCGCCGGTGAAGTTGCCGATCAGGCCGCCGGCCTCGGTGATGATCAGCGAGCCCGCCGCCACGTCCCAGGGGTTCAGTCCCATCTCGAAGAAGGCGTCGTAGTAGCCGGCGGCCACGTAGCAGAGGTCCAGCGCCGCGGCACCCGGCCGGCGCACGCCAGCCACCTCGGTCATCACCGCCTCGAACATCTTCAGGTAGCGCTTGGGGTTGTCGCCGCGGCGGTAGGGGAAGCCGGTGCCGACCAGGGCGTCGGAGAGACGCGTCCGCTTGGACACGCGCAGGCGCTTGTCGTTCAGGTAGGCGCCGCGGCCCTTGGTGGCGTAGAAGAGGTCGTTGCGGGTCGGGTCGTAGACGACGGCCTGCTGCACCACGCCGCGATGCGCCAGCGCGATGGACACGCAGTACATCGGCAGGCCGTGGATGAAGTTGGTGGTGCCGTCCAGCGGATCGATGATCCAGACGAACTCGCTGTGCTTGGCGCCGTGCTCGCGGCCGGACTCTTCGGCCAGGATGCCGTGGTCGGGGTAGGCGCTCAGCAGGGTCTCGATGATGACCTGCTCCGCCGCCTGGTCCACCTCCGTCACGAAGTCATTGGGCGCCTTGGTGTTGATCTTCAGCGCTTCCAGGTCCAGCGAGGCGCGGTTGATGATCGAGCCCGCCGCGCGTGCCGCCTTGATGGCGATGTTGAGCATCGGATGGAGATTGGCTTGCTGCGACGACATAGGGCGCTGAACCTCTTCGTTAGGGTTTCGGGGGTGGACTGGCGGGAAGAAAGAGCGGCGTTGCGCGGCAGAACCGGCAACGATAATCCGCCAGTTTAACCGAGACAAGGGATTTCCCGAAGTGGAAACCACACGATTCATCCTGATCAACACCAGCCACCCGGGCAATGTCGGCGCCACTGCGCGGGCGATGAAGGTGATGGGCTTCAGCGAACTGGTGCTGGTGGCCCCGCGCTTCGGCGATGTGCTGAGCCAGGAGGAGACCGTCGCGATGGCCAGCGGCGCGGCCGACATCCTGGTGCGCGCCCGCATCGTGCAGACGCTGGAAGAGGCGCTGGACGGCGTCACCTTCGCCTGCGCCACCGCGATGACCCCGCGCGACTTCGGCCCGCCGACGCGCGAGCCGCGCCCGCTGTTCACGGGACTGGCGGCCTCGCAGCACAAGGTCGGCCTGGTGTTCGGCTCGGAGCGCTACGGCATGTCCAACGAGGACGTCTACCGCTGCCATGCGGTGCTCTCGATCCCCACGCACCCCGAGTACGGCTCGCTGAACCTCGCCCAGGCCGTGCAACTGCTGGCCTACGACTGGCGGCAGGCGCTGGGCGGCTTCTCGGTCGAGCCGCGCACGGTGGACCGCGACCTCGCCGATGCGCAAGCAGTGCAGGGCATGCTGGCGCATCTGCAGCAATCGCTCGAACAGATCGGCTTCCTCGACCCGAAGGCGCCGCGCAAGCTGATGCCCCGCCTGAACCAGCTCTTCAACCGCGCGCAGCTGACGACCGAGGAGGTCCACATCCTGCGCGGCATTGCCCGCCAGATGGTGAAGGCCTCGCCCGCCAGCGAGGATTGAGCAATCTCGCTAGACTGGCCGCCCACTTCCGTATTACTCACCCATGTTCCAGCGTCTGCGCGAAGACATTGCTTGCATCATCGAGCGCGACCCGGCCGCCCGCACGGCCTGGGAAGTGCTGACCCTGTACCCGGGCCTGCATGCCCTGGTCCTGCATCGTCGCGCGCACTGGTGTTGGCATCACGGCTTCAAGTGGATGGGCCGCGCGATCTCGCAGTTCTCGCGCTGGTGGACCGGCATCGAGATCCACCCGGGCGCCAAGATCGGCCACAAGGTCTTCATCGACCACGGCATGGGCATCGTCATCGGCGAGATGGCCGAGATCGGCGAGGGCTGCACGATCTACCAGGGCGTGACCCTGGGCGGCACCTCGCTGGTCAAGGGCGCCAAGCGGCACCCGACGCTGGGCCCCGGCGTGATCGTCGGCGCCAATGCCTGTGTGCTGGGCGGCTTCACCGTGGGCGCGGGCGCCCGCGTGGGCTCCGGCGCGGTGGTGACCAAGCCGGTGCCCGCTGGCGCCACGGCGGTGGGCAACCCCGCGCGCATCATCGAGGCCAGGACCGACGCGGCCCGCGAGGAGGCCGCGGCCAAGATGGGCTTCTCGGCCTACGGCGTGACGCAGGGCGACGACCCGGTCGCCCAGGCGATGAAGGGCCTGATCGACAACGCCGCCGGCCACGAGCACCAGATCGCGCTGCTGTGGGACGCGATCTGCAAGCTGTCCACCTCGGCCAAGAGCGACTGCGTACCGGCCGATGCCCAGCGGGACGAGGACTTCGACGCCGCCGAGCTGAGCCGCCTGGTCAAGTAGCGGCTCTTGCTGCCCACCTGCGCCGCGCTGCCAGGCCGACGAGGCCCAGCGCGGCCAGCGTCATCGAGGCGGGTTCGGGCACTGCGGTGACCGACACGGCGTCGACGATGAAGTAGCCCGGGTCATTCCTGAAGGTGAAGACCAGCGGTGTCGATGCGCCCGCTGCGCTTGCCGTGAAGCTCAAGGTCTGCAGGGCGGTCGACGCGGGGCTGATGGCCTCGTAGACCGATTGGCCGCCGAAGCTGACCGACAGGCTGCTGGGCGTGCTGCCGTCGCCCTGGAAGGCGAAGCTGATCGTATAGCTCTGCCCGGCCACCGTGCTCAAGACCTGGCTCAGCGTGTCGGAGGCGCCGTCGGTGCCGAGGAAGGCTTCGCAACTGCCCTCCGGCGCGCTGCCCGCGCCAGCGCAGTAGACGCCGCTGTACGGATTGCTCAGCACGCTGCCCGACCAGCCGGTCAGGCTGCCGGCCTCGAAGCCGCCGTTGCTGACCAGCTCGGCAGCCGACGCGGGCAGGGCCACGCCCAGAGCGGCAAGGGCGGCGATCGCGATTGAAGACTTGATGTGCATGACGGTTCCTTTTCTTCTTCAGGGCGTGCAGGAGATCTGGCCGCCGACGACGGTGCAGGCCGATTGCTTGAACAGCGGCGTGTAGAGGTAGTTGCCGACGTTGCTGGTACTGACGTCCGAGGCCGTGGTCGGCGTGTAGGGCACGAAGCTGGCGGCGCTGCTGGTGCTGCCCGAGCCGCTGTAGCGGGCCACCGTCGGGTACGGGTACACGGGCCGCGAGACGCCGGTCGTGCTGTTGTTGGCCACCAGCGCATTCGGCGCCGAGCCGGTCTCCACCCAGGACATCAGCGGCGTCAGCAGGTCGAAGGTGTTCGGCCCCAGGCCGCCGCCGCAGTGGCCCATGCCGGGGAACAGGTAGAAGCGGGCGAAGTTCTGCGGCGTGCGCGAGACCTTGCTCATCGTCTCCCAGTACTGGATCGTGCCCTGCGGGGAGATGTGCTGGTCGGCCCAGCCGTGCCACAGGATCAGCTTGCCGCCCGCGCCGGCGAAGGGTCGCAGGTCCGGGTTGGTGGCCGAGTACATCGCGGACGAGGCGACGGTCGACATGAAACCGGCGGTGCTGAAGTCCAGGTCATTGAGCGTGCGGGCGGTCTGCGTGGCGGCGTCCTTGAACGGCTGGTTCAGGAAGGTCTTGTAGAGCCAGCCGTTGACGAAGTTCTCACCCTGGGCGCTGGCCCCCTGTGCGGCGGGCATGTAGAGCGTCCAGTCGAGTTCCGAACCCCACTGGCTGGCGCCCTCGGGCTCCAGGCGCTGCCCGTCGGTCGAGCGCGCGCCGTCGTGGATGCGGAAGACCGCGTCGGCCTGCGCCTGGCTCAGGCAGCCCGCCTCGTTGTTGTTGTTCGCGCAGACCAGCGTGTTGGTGTTGAACTTGCAATTGCGCGGGTCGTCGATGATGCCGTCGGCCACGCCGTCCAGCGCGTCGCAGGCGGCGACCACCTTGCTGTGCACATAGGCCAGGTTGCCCTGCAGCAGCAGGTAGGTGTTGCGCGCGGGGATCGGCAGCACGCCCGGGGTGGACTGGTTGGTCAGCACCCGATTGCCGTGGTGGTAGGTGTTCTGCACGTCCATGTTGTTGGCGGGCGCACCGGCGGCAATGCCGTTGAAGTCGTTCGGGTAGCGCTGCGCGGACATCAGCGCCTCGCGGCCGCCGTCGGAGCAGCCGTCGAAGTAGGAGTACGCCGGGCCACGGCCGTAGAAGGCGCCGATCACCGCCTTGGCCACCTGCGCCGCCACGTGGACCCCGCGGTAGGCGAAGTCGACGCCGGCCCAGGGGTTGTTGACGATCCAGGTCGAGCCCTGGGCGCTGGTGTGGCCCATGTTCGTCGTGGCCGTCACCAGTTCGCCGTTGTTGACCGGCACGCAGCCGGCGGACTGGGTCGGTGCGCCGAGGTTGTCGCTGCCGCACTCACCGCCGCAGCCGTTCTGCACGTAGCGCTGGGTCCAGTTGTCCATCGGCAGCTTCATGACGATGGAGGCGGCGCCCGGCCCGATCAGGCCGCGTACCGAGCAGTAGGCCGAGGGGTTGCTGGCCGAGGCCGGCACGAGCGATACGGCCGAGAAGGTGACCTGGCCGTTGTCGTCGGCCACGCCGTTGAGGTTGAGGCCTTGGAAGGCGGCGAGGGTGCAGCTCATCGCCGAGGGAACCGCCGGCAAGGCGGCGATGGCCTGGGCGTCCGCGATCGGCGGCATCGATGCGACGCCCAGGATCAGCACCGCCAGGCAGGCGACCTGGCGCACAAGGGTCTTCAGGGGTTTCAACATAGTGTCTCCATGCTTGTTCTGCCGCGGTCGGCGCAAGTGCCGCCGCGGTGAGAAAAGCATAGGAGTGCCGCCCTGACCCTCGGGAGATGGTCAGGCCGCAGGCGCGATAACCGGGCGTTATCGGTGTTTGTGCGGGGAGGGGCGCGCCATCAGGACGATGGCGCGACAGCAGGCAGCAGGAGCCGAGGCGGGCTCAGTGATGGTGGCCGTGGTCGCCGTGGGCGTGGCCGTGGGCGATCTCCTCGGCCGAGGCGGCGCGCACGGAGATCACCTTGAACGAGACCTTCAGGCTCATGCCGGCCAGCGGGTGGTTGCCGTCCAGCATGACGGTGTCGCCCTTGATCTTGACCACGTTGTAGAGCTGGAATTCGCCGCTCTCGCCCTCGCGAAGTTCCAGCGCGCCACCGACCTTGACGCCGGGCGGGAAGTCCTTCTTCGCCAGCGTGCGGACCTTGCTCTCATCACGTTCGCCGAAGGCGTTCTCGGGCGTCAGGTCCAGCGTCGTGGCGAAGCCCTTTTCCTGGCCTTCCAGCGCGGCCTCGATGGCGGGCAGGGTGTTGCCATAGCCGCCCACCAGCAGGGCCATCGGCTCCTTGGAGGCTTCGATGACGCGGCCCAGGTGGTCGGCCACCTTCAGCGTGAGGGTGACGATGGTGTCTTTTTCGATCTTCATTGAGGTTTCGCGGTACGGATGGCGGATTTGGGACGGAAGGCCTTGCAGACCTCCTCGCGGGTTTCGAGATACGGGCCGCCGATCAGGTCGATGCAGTAGGGCACGGCGGCGAAAATCCCCGTCGCGCTGGCATGGCCGGACAGGGTCTCGGCGATCGCCTTGGGCTGGCCCGGCAGGTTGATGATCAGCGCCTTGCCGCGGATCACGGCGACCTGGCGCGAGAGGATGGCGGTGGGCACGAAGTGCAGCGAGATCTGCCGCATCTGCTCGCCGAAGCCGGGCATCTCCTTGTCGGCCACGTCCAGCGTGGCCTCGGGCGTGACGTCGCGCGGCGACGGGCCGGTGCCGCCGGTGGTCAGCACCAGATCGCAGTTAGCACTGTCGACCAGCTCGCGCAGCGTGGCGGCGATCTGCGGGCGTTCGTCGGGGATCAGGCGGGGCTCGAAGTCGATCGGGTTGAGCAGCGCGTTGGCGAGCCATTCCTTCAAGGCCGGCAGGCCCTTGTCCTCGTAGACGCCGGTGGAGGCGCGGTCGCTGATCGAGACGATGCCGATGCGAACTCGGTCTTCACTCATCTTCTGCAGGCTCCACGCGCAGCTGCTCGGCCTTGATGAACTGGAACAGCTCGCGGAAGGCCCGGCCCTTGCGCTGCTCGGGCGGCAGCGCCTGGTCCTTGCGGGCGGCGCGCACGAGGCTGCGCAGCTGCTGCACGTCGATGCCGGCGTGTTCGTCGATGAAGGCCTGCAGCGCGGCGTCCTCGCTCATCAGCCGCTCGCGCCAGCGCTCGCTCTGGTGCAGCGCGAGGCTGTCCTTGGCATGGCCCAGCTTGTAGGCGGCCACGGCTTCCTTGATCGGCTCCGCATCGACGCGGCGCATCAGCTTGCCGATGTACTGCATCTGGCGGCGGCGACCCTCGAAGTTGGTGATCTTCTTGGCGGCCTTGACCGCGTCCAGCAGGATCTCGGGCAGGTTCAGCGGCTCGACGCGGTCGGCCGGCAGCGTCAGCAGGTCTTCGCCGAGGGACTGGAGATCGTGCATCTCCTTCTTCTTCTGGGTCTTGCTGGGACGATCGTAGAAGTCGTCCTCGGCATCGAGGGGATGGTCGTCGTGTGTCATGGTCGTGTTCTGGCGCAACTATGATTGTCGCCCACAACCGTTCCAAGGCCCCAATGACCACGCCCGACTCCTCTTCCGCCGCCGCCGGTTTCTCCTACAGCAAGGAGCGTTTCCGCGAACTGGTGGAGCAGGTGCTGGCCGAGGCGAAGAAGGTCGGGGCGACGGACGCGGGTGCGGAAGTCTCCGAAGGCTGCGGCCTGTCGGTCTCCACGCGCCTGGGCAAGGTCGAGAACGTGGAGCGCAACCGCGACAAGTCGCTGGGCGTGACCGTCTACGTCGGCCAGCGCCGCGGCAATGCGAGCACCTCGGACTTCTCGACGAAGGCGCTGCAGGACACGGTCCGCGCCGCCTTCGACATCGCCCGCTTCACCGCCGAGGATCCGGTGGCCGGCCTGCCCGAGGCGGAAGACCTGTCGCTGGACGAATCCGCCCGTCCCGAACTGGACCTGTTCCACCCCTGGGCGATCGACGCCGCCGGTGCCACCGAGCTGGCGCTGCGCTGCGAGGCGGCGATCTTCGACGTGGACAAGCGCATCACCAACAGCGAGGGCGCGGCCGTGTCGGCCCAGCAGTCGCACTTCTACGCCGGCAACACCCGCGGCTTCGGCGGCGGCTACGCCAGCTCGCGCCATTCGATCTCGGTGGCGCCGATCGCCGGCCGCGGCGCCGGCATGCAGCGCGACTCCTGGTACAGCTCGATGCGCGACGCGGCCGACCTGGCAAGCGCCGAGCAGGTGGGCCGTTATGCCGCCGAGCGCGCGCTCTCGCGCCTGAAGGCCCGCAAGGTGAAGACGGCCGAGGTGCCGGTGCTGTTCGAGAACACCGTGGCCGCCGGCCTGCTGGGCGGCCTGGTGCAGGCCACCAGCGGCGGCGCGCTGTATCGCCGCGCCACCTTCCTGCTGGACAGCCTGGGCACGCAGGTGATGGCCTCGCACATCGACATCGCCGAGGATCCGCACGAGCGCAAGGGCAAGGGCAGCTCGCCCTTCGACGACGAGGGTGTCGTCACCCGCGCCCGCAAGGTCGTCGAGGCCGGTGAACTTCAGGGTTATTTCCTGTCCACCTACTCGGCCCGCAAGCTGGGCATGAAGACCACCGGCCATGCCGGCGGCTCGCACAACCTGCGCATGACCAGCCGCGCCACTGCGCCCGGCGACGACCTGCCGACGATGATCCGCCGCATGGGCCGTGGCCTGTTCGTCACCGAACTGATGGGGCAGGGCGTCAACTACGTGACCGGCGACTACTCGCGCGGCGCCAGCGGCTACTGGATCGAGAACGGCGAGATCGCCTTCCCGGTCCACGAGGTGACGATCGCCGGCAACCTGAAGGACATGCTGCGCGACATCGTCGGCATCGGGACGGATGCCTATACGGTCGGCACCAAGACGATCGGCTCGGTGCTGATCTCGAAGATGAAGCTGGCCGGCTCCTGATTGGCGGGGTTTGCCCCGGGCTGAGGCCCGAGATGCGCTCCTAGAATCGTTTGGACATAACGGTTCAACCAAGGAGACAAGAACCATGATGGAGCGTCGTTCCTTCGTCCGCAGCGCGGGCATCGCTGGCGTGCTGGCAGCCGGCGCCGCGCCGGCCATCGTGCACGCGCAGGCCCAGGTGCGCTGGCGCCTGGCCTCGAGCTTCCCGAAGTCGCTGGACACGCTGTACGGCGCGGCCGAGTTGTTCGCGAAGAAGGTTGGCGAGATGACCGGCGGCAAGTTCCAGATCTCGGTGCACGGCGCCGGCGAGATCGTGCCGGCGCTGGGCGTGGTGGACGGCGTGCAGGCCGGCACCATCGAGATGGCGCACACGGCGCCCTACTACTTCTTCGGCAAGGACCCGACCTTCGCGCTGGGCTGCGCCATCCCCTTCGGCCTGAACAGCCGCCAGATGACCGCCTGGATGGTTGAGGGCAACGGCCTGAAGCTGATGCGCGAGTTCTACCGCGGCTACAACATCATCAACTTCCTGGGCGGCAACACCGGCGCGCAGATGGGCGGCTGGTACCGCAAGGAGATCAAGTCGGTGGCCGACCTGAAGGGCCTGAAGATGCGCATCGCCGGCCTGGCGGGCCGCATCGTCGAGCGCCTGGGCGTGGTGCCGCAGAACCTGCCGGGCGGCGAGATCTACTCGGCGCTGGAGAAGGGCACGATCGACGCGGCCGAGTTCGTCGGCCCGTATGACGACCTGAAGCTGGGCTTCAACAAGGTGGCGCAGAACTACTACTACCCGGCCTGGTGGGAAGGCGGCCCGCAGGTGGACTTCTTCGTCAACACCAAGGCCTACGACGGCCTGTCGGCCGAGTACAAGGCCATCGTCGAGGCGGCCACGGCGCACGCCCATATCGAGCTGCAGGCCAAGTACGACGCGCGCAACCCGGCGGCGCTGAAGCAGCTGGTGGGCTCGGGTACGAAGATGTTCCGCTTCCCCAAGGACGTGATGGACGCGTCCTTCAAGGAGTCGATGGCCTACTACGCGGAGCTGTCGGGCAGCAACCCGGCGTGGAAGAAGGTGTACGAGGACTTCAGCACCTTCCGCCGTGACGCCAATCTCTGGTTCCGTTTCGCGGAAGCCGGCTTCGACGACTACATGCAGTCCCAGAAGCTGTAAAAGCAAAAGACCTGGCCCCACGGGGCCAGGTCTTGCTTCGGAGGATTGCGAATCAGAAGCTGGCGGGACGCCACTTCAGCAGGCGCTTCTCCAGCCGGGTCAGCAGGAAGTCCGCACCCAGCGCCACGACGGCCAGCACGATCATCGCGGCGAACACGCCGGCCGCGTTGAAGGCACCCTGCGCCGTTGCGATCAGCAGGCCGATGCCTTCTTTGGCCCCGAGGAACTCGCCCACCACCGCACCGACCAGCGCGAAGCCGAAGCTCACGTGCAGGCTGGCCAGGATCCAGGACATCGCCGAGGGGATCACCACCGCCGTGGTCAGCTGCCGCGGCGAGGCGCCGAGGATCTGCGCGTTGGCGATCATGTACTTGTCGGCCTCGCGCACGCCCTGGAAAGCGTTGTTGAAGACGACGAAGAACACCATTACCACCGCCAGCGCCACCTTGGACGCCATGCCCAGGCCCAGCGCGATCACGAAGACCGAGCCGAGCACCACGCGCGGGATCGAGTTGGCGATCTGGATGTAGAGGCTGAACACGTCGGACAGCAGCTTGTTGCGGCCCAGTACGATGCCGCAGAGCACGCCGGCCACCGAGCCGATCAGGAAGCCGATTACGGTCTCTTCCAGCGTCACTTCGACCTGGCGCCACAGCGAACCCTGCGAGGTGCCGTTCTGCACCCAGTCGACGATCTGGGCCCAGATGGTGGAGGGCTGCGCGTAGAAGAACGGATCGATCCACTTCTTCGTCGCGGCCAGTTCCCACAGGCCCAACGCCAGCACGAGGACGGCCAGGCGCAGGCCGATGATGTACCAGTGGCGGCGGCGGATGTGCGCCTGGGCGATCTCGGATTCCCTTGCCAGCGCTTCGTCGCTGAGCGCGGCGGGCAATGCCATGTCGGTCATGATGTGTGTCTCCTTCTCAGTGCAGGACGGCTTCGTCGCGCAGGTCGTTCCAGATCTGCTTGGACAACTCGATGAAGCGCGGGTCGTAGCGCACCTCGGCCATCACGCGCGGGCGCGGCAGGTCCACCTGGTAGACCTGCTTGAGCCGGGCGGGGCGGGCCGACAGCACGAACACGCGGTCGGCCAGCGCGATCGCTTCCTCGATGTCGTGCGTCACGAACACGACCGAGCCGCCGCTCTGCGACCACAGCTGCAGCAGCTCGCCCTGCATCAGCGTGCGGGTCTGCATGTCCAGCGCCGAGAAAGGCTCGTCCATCAGCAGGATCTCGGGCTTGTTGATGAAGGTCTGGGCCAGGGCCACGCGCTTCCTCATGCCGCCGGAGAGCTGGTGCGGGTAGTGCTTGCCGAACTTGGCCAGGCCCACGCGGGCGATCCAGTCCTCGGCCAGCGCATGGGCCTTGGCCTTGTCCATGCCGCGGAACAGCGGCCCGGCGGCGACGTTGTCCAGCACGTTGCGCCAGGGGAAGACCGCGTCGGCCTGGAACACGAAGCCGATGCGCGGGTCGATGCCGGCGACCTTGCCACCCATCACGCTGACCTCGCCGACGGTGGGCTTGAGCAGGCCGGTGATCATGTTCAGCGTGGTGCTCTTGCCGCAGCCGGTGGGGCCGACGATGGCGATGAACTCGCCCTTGGCGACGGCCATGCTGAAGTTGCGCAGCGCGACGGTGGCCTGGCCATCCTGCGAGATGAAGCGCAGCGAGACGTCCTTGAACTCGATGGCGGGTTGTTGATTCATTGGAACTCCTGGTAACGGGCGCACCCGTGGCGAATGAGGGCTCTCATCGAGCAGACGCCGTGGATCTGGCTTTGCCAGGCCACTGGCGTCGCCCCTTGAGGGGAGCGCGTAGCGCTTCGGGGTGGGCCTATTTGATGTCTCCCGGGATGAAGGCGTTCGTGTAGGTCTTGGACAGGTCGATGTTCTTGCCCTTGATCGCCGGCTTGGTGGCGGCCAGCACCTTCAGCACTGACTCGGGTCCGCCCGCGGGCATGCGGCCGTCGGCGGTGAACATCTGCAGGGAGGCCTGCAGCGCGGACACGTACAGCGCCTTGTCGCTGCCGTAGTAGTCCTTGGGCATCTTGTCGGCGATCTCGGCGGCGCTGTGGGTGCTGATCCACTTCATCGTGCGGGCGAAGGCCTTGGCCAGCTTGGCGGCCTCGGCCTTGTGGGCGTCGGCCCACGAGTTCTGCACGTACAGGCTGGCGGCGGGGTAGAGGCCACCCAGAGCGGCCACGGTGTCCTTCTCGTTGCGCAGGTCCACCAGCACCTTGCCGTCGCCGCTCTTGAGCACCTCGGAGATCGTCGGCTCGGTGGTCATGCCGCCCTGGATGCGGTCCTGCTTGAAGGCGGCGATGAAGGTGTTGCCGGCGCCCACCGGCAGCAGCGTGTAGTCCTTGCTTGCCACGCCGGCGCGCTCGGCGAGATAGCGGGTCAGGAAGTCGGTGGACGAGCCCAGGCCGGTCACGCCCAGCGTCTTGCCCTTGGCGTCGGCCATGCTCTTGAAGCCGGCGGCCGCGGCCTTGGTGGAGACCAGCTCGGCCTCGCCCGGCACCTTGCAGAACACGGCGATCGCCTCGATCTCCTTGCCCTTGCTCTGCAGGTCGATCGTGTGGTCGTAGAAGCCGACCACGCCCTGCACGGCGCCGGCGATCAGCTGGTTCTCGGCGTCCACGCCGGCGGGCTGCGACTGCAACTCGACCGTCAGGCCCTCGTCCTTGAAGTAGCCGAGCACTTCGGTGAGCTTGGCGGGCAGGTAGATGATCTTGTTGATGCCGCCGACCATGATGGTGATCGGCTCGGCGGCCTGGGCGGCGCTGCATGCGAGGGTGGCGGCAAGCGCCAGCGGGAGGAAACGCATCGCGAAGTCTCCATGTGTTGTTGTAGGCTCGCCCAGTCTAGGAATCGCCTTCTTTCGGCGGCCTTTCGCTCCACCGGCCAAAATGCAGGTGGAAACCCTATGAAGATTCTGCTGATCGAAGACAACGCCGAGCTCTCGCTCTGGTTGACCCAGTTGCTGCGTGAACAGGGCTTCGTCGTCGACCCGGTGGCCGACGGCGAGGCCGCCGAGCTGCTGCTGCGCGAGCACGCCTACGACGTGGTGCTGCTGGACCTGAACCTGCCCGGTGCGCTCTCCGGCAAGGGCGTGCTGCGGCGCCTGCGCGACCGCGCCGATGCGGTGCCGGTGATGGTGCTGACCGCCAGCGCCTCGCTGGACCAGAAGGTGCAATGCCTGGAGATCGGCGCGGACGACTATCTCGTCAAGCCGGTGGAGATCCGCGAGCTGGTGGCACGCATCCAGGCGCTGGTGCGGCGCCAGGTGCCGGGCAAGGCGAACGTGATGCTCTGCGGCGACCTCGCCTACGACCTGCGCACCCGCCAGTTTGCGCTGAAAGGGCAAGACCTGGCCCTGCCGCCGCGCGAGCGTTCGCTGCTGGAGGCGCTGATGCTCAAGAGCGGCAAGGCGGTGTCCAAGCCGGCGCTGCTGGCCGGCATCTTCGCGCTGGACGAGGAGGCCAGCGCCGATGCCGTCGATCTCTACGTCCATCGGCTGCGCAGGAAGCTGGAGGGCAGCCAGGCGGCGCTGATCACGCTGCGCGGCGTCGGCTATCTGCTCAAGGTCCGTGAAGAAGATTCCTAGCCTGCGCCTGCGGCTGCTGGTGTGGCTGCTGCTGCCGATGTCGGCCTTCGTCGCGATCTGCGCGGCGCTGGCCTGGCGGCATGCGGCCTCGGTGGCCGACTATGTGCAGGACCATGACCTGCTGTCCTCGGCCCAGGTGCTGTCGGACCGGCTGATCTGGCAGGACGACACGCTGTCCGCCGTCGTGCCGCCCTCGGCGCTGAGCCTGTTCGCCTCGCCGGAGCGGGACCAGGTCTTCCTCAGCGTGACCGCCTCCGACGGCCGCCTGCTGGCCGGCACGCCGCACTTCCCGCTGCCCGCGAGCAAGCCGGCGAAGGATGCCGTCTGGTATGACGCGCAGCTCGACGGCCAGCCCTTGCGCGTCGTGCTGATCCGGCGCTCGATGTACGAGCTGGGCGGCAGCGAGCAGGTCAGCATCGCCGTCGGCAAGACGCCGCGCAGCCGTGACGCGATGCTGCTGAAGCTCTGGTGGCCCAATGTCGGCTATCTGCTGCTCGCCTTGCTGCTGGCCGCCGCATTGGCCACGCTGGCGCTGACCTGGGAACTGCGTCCCCTGATGTGGCTGAGCCGGCAGTTGCGCGGGCGCGATCCGCTGCACCTGGACCTGCAGCTCGACGCCCAGGGCCTGCACAGCGAACTGCGGCCGGTGGCCGACACGCTCAATGCCTACACCGAGCAGTTGCGCGAGCATGCGCAGGCCCAGCGCCGCTTCATCGCCGACGCGGCCCATCAGCTGCGCACGCCGCTGGCGCTGCAGGCCACGCAGATCGAGTTCGCCCGCTACACCCGCGCCCATCGCAAGGACGAGGACTGGCAGGACCGGCGCGCCGACATGGACCGCATGTGGCAGCAGATGCATGCCAGCAACCGCCGGCTGGTGGCGGTGACGAACAAGCTGCTGCTGCTGGCCCAGGCCGAGCAGCCGGATGCCGGCGCGGGGCTGGAGCCACTGGACCTGCGCGAGTCGGTGCTGCAGGTGCTGGAGCAGTTGGCCGCGCTGGCCGAGCGACGCGGCGTGGACCTGGGGCTGGAGGCCGAGGACGCGCCGTATCCGGTGATGGCTCAAGCGGCGCTGCTGGATGCGCTGGTGAGCAATCTGGTCGACAACGCGCTGCGCTACACGCCGGCGGGGGAGGGCCGGGTGACCGTGGCGCTGCTGCGCGAAAGCGATGGCGCCGTGACGATGCAGGTCGACGACAACGGTCCCGGCATCGAGCCCGGGCTGCGCGAGCAGGTGTTCGAGCGCTTCTTCCGCGCGGCGAGCGATACCGAGGGCACCGGCCTGGGCCTGGCCATCGTGCGCGAGGCGGCTCGCGCCCTGGGCGCGGTTGTGGCGCTGGAAGACAACCCGCGCGACGGCCGCGGCCTGCGCGTCACGGTCCGCCTCGCCGCAGCAGCTATTTCTTCTCCTGCTCCAGCGAGCGCCTGACCGCCTCCATCGGATCCTCCTCGGCGGCCGAGGCCGGCGCGCTGGCGGCACTCGCCGGGAGGGCGGGCGCGTCGTCGCTGTACTTCCTGCCGTTGTCCATGTCCTGCAGCATCTGCGAGGCCTTGTTCATGTCCACGGCCTTCTCCTTCTCCAGGAACATCGTCACCGAGCCGGGGAAGAAGATCACCACCGCCACCAGCAGCAGCTGCATCAGCACCCAGGGAATGGCGCCCATGTAAATGTCGCTGGACTCGACCTTGCGCGGGATCGAGCCGCTCTTGAACAGCGTGTCCGAGATGCCGCGCAGGTAGAACAGCGCGAAGCCGAAGGGCGGGTGCATGAAGCTGGTCTGCATGTTCACGCACAGCATCACGCCGAACCAGACCAGGTCGATGCCCATCTTGCTGGCCACCGGCCCCAGCAGCGGCAGGATGATGAAGGCGATCTCGAAGAAGTCGAGGAAGAAGGCCAGGAAGAAGATGAACACGTTGACCGCGATCAGGAAGCCGATCTGGCCGCCCGGCAGGTGCGAGAGCATGTGCTCGATCCAGGCCCCGCCCTCGACGCCCTGGAACACCAGCGAGAAGGTGCGCGAGCCGATCAGGATGAAGACCACCATCGCGGTGATGCGCATCGTGCCGGCCATCGCTTCCTTCACCAGCGGCCAGGTCAGGCGCCGGTGCAGCGCGGCCAGGATGAAGGCGCCGACGGCGCCCATCGCGCCCGCCTCGGTGGGCGTGCAGATGGCCGTGTCGATGCCCGGCAGGCCGCCCATGCTGCCCAGCACGGCGAAGATCAGGACGGCCGATGGAATGATGCCGCGCAGGCATTTGGCCCACAGCGCCCAGCCCTGCAGGGTGCGCGCCTCCCTGGGCACGCCGGGCACGTCCTGCGGGCGCAGGCGGCTGACGATGAAGGTGTAGCCGGCGAAGATCAGTACCTGCAGGATCGACGGTCCCCAGGCGCCCTTGTACATGTCGCCGACCGAGCGGCCGAGTTGATCCGCCAGCACCACCAGCACCAGTGAGGGCGGCACCAACTGCGTGATCGTGCCCGAGGCCGCCAGCACGCCGGTGGCGTAGCGCATGCTGTAGCCCCAGCGCATCATCACCGGCAGCGAGATCATCGCCATCGCGATCACCTGGCCGGCCACGGTGCCGGTGATGGCGCCGAGGATGAAGCCGACGATGATCACCGAGTAGCCCAGGCCGCCCTTGACCGGGCCGAAGAGCTGGCCCATCGAGTCGAGCATGTCCTCGGCCAGGCCGCAGCGTTCCAGCAGCGAGCCCATCAGCGTGAAGAACGGAATCGCCAGCAGCAGGTCGTTGGACAGGATGCCGAACACGTTCTGCGGCAGCGCGGCCATGAACTCCGGCGGGAACCAGCCTTGGGCCACGGCATAGAACCCGCAGGCCAGGCCCAGCGCGGCCAGCGAGAAGGCGACGGGAAAGCCGATCAGCATGACGATGATCAGCCCCGCGAACATCAGCGGGGGGAACTGGTCCATCGTCATTGGAGCGGCCTCTCGTAGTGCGTCTCCATCTCGTAGGTGCCGGCAAGCCACGCCAGCCGCTTGATGACCTCAGCCAGGCCCTGCAACCAGACCATCGCGAAGCCCAGTGGCATCAGCAGCACCACCGGCCACAGGATCAAGCCGCCCGCGTTGCCCGAGACCTCGCCGCTGCGCGCTAACTTCAAGACATAGCTGACCAGCCCGAGGCTGGCGACGCTGTCGCCCGGCGCCATGCCGGTGCTCAGCTTGATAACGAAGAACTTCCACGCCAGCACGGCGAAGTAGCCGATCACCGGCAGCAGGAAGACCAGCAGTCCGAACAGGTCCACGAAGACCTTGCCGCGCCCGCGCAGCCGGCTGTAGAACAGGTCCACGCGGACGTGCTCGTTCAGCCGCAGCACCTGCGCCGCGCCCAGCATCACGCAGGCGGCGAACAGGTACCACTGGATCTCGAGGAAGGCGTTGGAGCTGTAGTCCAGCGCGTAGCGGACGACGGCATTGAGCGCGCTGATCAGGCAGGACAGCAGCACGGCCCAGCGGGCCACGGCGCCGAAGCCGTCATTCAGCCGATCGATGCCGCGCGCGAAGGCAAGTAACGGGGCGGTCATGGGCGCCGACTGTATCGAGTCGGCAGCGGCCCACGACCAGCTTTGGTGCGCGCTTCGGGAAACTCCGGATCAGAGTTCCATCGCCTGCGCGAACAGGCGCGTCGAGCGGGCGCCCGAACGGCAGAAGGCCAGGATCGGCTTGGGCAGGCTGTCCACCAGCGCGCGCATGGCGGCGATCTCTTCCGGCGACTGGTAGCCGCCGGCGACCGGCAGGTGCCGGTACTGCAGGCCGGCGGCCAGCGCGGCGTCTTCAATCGAGGCGCTGGTCGGCTGGTCGGGGCCGTGCTCGAAGTCGGGCCGGTTGTTGATCACGCTCTTGAAGCCGGCGGCCGCGGCCTGCGCCATCGATTCGGGCGCGAGTTGCGGGGCGACGCAGAAGTCTTCGGTGATTTGCTGGACCATGATGATCAGGTGCTCAGTGCTTGTTTCACGGCGGCGGAGACCAGGCCCATGTCGGCCTTGCCGGCCAGTTGGGTCTTCACTGCGCCCATGACCTTGCCCATGTCGCCCGGGCCCTTGGCGCCGACCTCGGCCACGATGGCCTGCACGGCGGCGGTGATCTCCTCGGCCGAGAGGCGCTGCGGCAGGTAGGCCTCCAGCACCTTCAGCTCGGCGGCCTCCTTGTCGGCCAGGTCCATGCGGCCGGCGGCGGTGAACTGGGAGAGCGAATCCTTGCGCTGCTTGATCAGCTTGTCGACGATGGCGATGGCGCCGGCGTCGTCGACGGTGACGCGCTCGTCCACTTCCTTCTGCTTGATCGCGGCCAGCAGCATGCGGATGGTCAGCAGCTTGTCGGCTTCCTTGGCGCGCATCGCGGCCTTCATGTCTTCGTTGATGCGGTCTTTCAGGCTCATGGATTCAGTCCTTGATCTGGGAAATGAAAAAGGCCCGTCGCAGCGTCCTGCGAGGGCCTTTTGCCGTGAATCAAGCCCCAGGGGCTCGACACAGAACGATCAGTACAGCTTCTTCGGCAGCTGCATGCTGCGAACACGCTTGTAGTGGCGCTTGACGGCGGCGGCCTTCTTGCGCTTGCGCTCGGACGTGGGCTTCTCGTAGAACTCGCGGGCGCGCAGCTCGGTCAGCAGGCCCAGCTTTTCGATGGTGCGCTTGAAGCGGCGCAGGGCGACGTCGAACGGCTCGTTCTCTTTGACGCGGATCGTGGTCATTTAACGGTATTTCCTATGAATGCGCTCGGTGTTCGACAGCCACCTTATTCCGAACTGAATTCGGTGACCGAAGCAGACTCTTTTGCAAAAGTATCCGGGAGTCGTTGCTACCGAATCGACGCGCAAGTTTGCTAGCAAAGACAGCGAGTATAACCCGGCAATCAAGGGTTTGCCACAGATCCTGTCGCAATTCCTTGAAGAGACCGGGCGCAGGCGGCCGCGCTGGCCCAGGCCCACTGGAAGTTGTAGCCGCCCAGCCAGCCGGTCACGTCCACCACCTCGCCGATGAAATGCAGGCCCGGCACGCGCTTGCTCTCCATCGTCTGGGAGCTGAGCTCGCGCGTATCGACGCCGCCGCGCATCACCTCGGCCTTGCGCCAGCCTTCGCTGCCGTTCGGCGCCAGCGACCAGCGCTGGAGTTGCTCGGCGAGCAGTTGCAGGTCCTTGTCCCTGCACTCGGGCATCGGCCGCGTGCCGTCGATCTTCAGCCGCTCTAGCCAGGCCTGGGCGAGACGGGTCGGCAGCAGCTCGGACAGCTCGTTGCCCAGTTGCCGGCGCGATTGCGCCTTGGCTTCGCGCAGCCGCTCGTCCAGCTCGGTGTCCGGCGCGAGATCGATCTGCAGGCTCTGGCCCTCGGTCCAGAAGCTCGAGATCTGCAGGATGGCCGGGCCGCTGAGGCCGCGGTGGGTGAACAGCAGGTCTTCCAGGAAGCGGCCGGCCGCCTTGCCCTTGCCGGTACTGACCTGCACCGGCAGCGACAGGCCCGACAGTGCGGAGAAGGGCGCCCAGGCCTCGGCATCGAAGGTCAGCGGCACCAGCGCTGCGCGGGGCTCGACGATGGCGTGGCCGAACTGCTTCGCCAGCCGCAGCCCCCAGTCGCTGGCGCCGATCTTCGGGATCGAGAGACCGCCGCTGGCGACGACGACCCGCGTGGCTTTCACCGGCCCGCGTGACGTCGCTAACTCGAAGCCTCCACTGACCGCGTTGACGGTCTGCACCGCGCAGGGCTGCCAGCGCGTCACGCCGCCCGCGTCGCAGTCGGCCAGCAGCATGCGGATGATCTGCTCGGCCGAGTCGTCGCAGAACAGCTGGCCCTTGTGCTTCTCGTGGAAGGCGATGCCGTGCTTCTGGACCAGCGCGATGAAGTCCTGGCTGCTGTAGCGGGCCAGGGCCGAGCGACAGAAGTGCGGATTCTCGGAAAGGAAGTTGGCCGGCGTCGCGTCGCGGTTGGTGAAGTTGCAGCGGCCGCCGCCGGAGATGCGGATCTTCTCCGCCACCTTCTCGGCATGGTCGATCAGCAGTACCTTCTGGCCCAGCTGGCCGGCGATGCCGGCGCAGAAGAGGCCGGCAGCGCCGGCGCCGACGATGGCCACGTCGAATGTCTGCATGGGGGTCGGACGAAAAAGCCAGCATTGTCACCGAGCCGCCACTGGGCCTCATTCCAGCGGCAACTATTTGTGCCGGGGCGGCCTTCAGCGGCGGCGATCTTCGCTACCATCCGGCGGAGAACAACAGAGGAGGCCAGCCGCAACGATCGGCTGGGTTCAACCGAGGATTCATGGACAACTCAGCCGCTTCGCCGAACGACGCACCGCCGCAGCCCGGCAGCCTCAGTCATTGGCTGGCCGGCCATCCGGGCCTGGTGTCTTCCTTCGGTGGTGCGCTGCTGAAGCTGGTCGAGCCGCAGAACAGCTATGTGACGGTCAAGTCGCTGGCGACCGGCCGCTATGTCTACGCGAGCGAGGGCATCGGCCACTGGTTCGATCGCAAGCCGGTCGTCGGGGCCAACGACAGCGAACTGGTGCGTAGCGAAGAAGCCATCGCGATGCGCCGCATCGAGCAGACGGTGATGGCCCAGGGCCAGATGCTGCTGAGCGAGCATCGGCTGGAGCTGGGCGGCCGGCGGCGCGAGTTCACCGTGACCCGCATGCCGCTGGGCGGCGAGCATCTTTTGGCCGTCTGGCACGAGCGCACCGAGGAGCGCCAGCGCGAGGCGCATCTGCAGCGCGCACTGCAGCAGATCGAGGCCCAGCAGCAGGCGCTGGAGCAGGCGCGCCGCGAGGCGCAGCGCGGTACCGGTCGCGACGACGCCTCCGGCCTCTACCTGCGTGGCCAGTTCGACGACCAGCTGCTGCGCGAGATCGATCTCTCCACCCGCGAGCATCGCGAGTTCGCCCTGGTGATCATTGCGCTGGATCCGGCGCCGGCCGCCGCCCAGGCCCTGGGCGATGACGGCCGGCAGCGCATGCTCGAAGGCGTCGGCCGCATGCTGCGTGCCAATACCCGGGCGATGGACGCGGCCTGCCGCATCGGCGAGTCGCGTTTCGCGGTGCTGCTGTCAGGCGTGGGCCTGGCGACGGCCCATGCGCGGATGGAGCAGCTGCGCCGCCAGTGCCAGGCGCAGATCGTCGTGCTCAACGGCATGGACCTGGGCCTGTCGCTGTCGATGGGTGTCTGCAGCTTCCCGCACACCGCTTCCAAGCAGGAAGACCTGCTGGCCGCCAGCGAGTTGGCCGTCGCCGAAGCGTTGAAGCGCGGCGGCAACCAGGTCGTGCTCGCCTCGATCCCTTTCAGCGACTGACGAGCTTGCGCCGGATGTGCGCCCATTCGTCGGGCGTCACCGGCGTGATGGACAGGCGGTTCCCCGGCGCCAAGGTGCGCATCTGCGCCAGCGCCGGATCGCCGCGCATCTCGGCCAGCGGCAGCAGCCGCGTCTTCTCGGCCAGCGTCACGTCCACATGCAGCCAGCGCGGCGCCTCGGGCTTGGACTTCGGGTCGTGGTACGGGCTCTGTGCATCGAACTGGCTCGCATCCGGATACGCGCCGCTGGCGACCGTGGCGAAGCCGGCGATGCCCGGCTCCGGGCAGGACGAGTGATAGAACAGCACGCCGTCACCGACCTGCATCTCGTCGCGCATGAAATTGCGCGCCTGGTAGTTGCGCACGCCGATCCAGGGGACGGTCTGGCCCGGGGCCGCGGCGAGGTCGTCGATCGAGCACTCGTCGGGCTCGGATTTCATCAGCCAGTAGTTCATGCGCGAGGCAAGGAATAAGGTGTCCACCGCCAGCCTGGCAGGCCGCATTCCTGAATCCAGGGATTCAGGTGGGCGAGGTCAGCCGCACTTCGGGTTCATCTGACGCGAGACGATCACACCTGCGGGGCGATGTTCCAGGCCCAGGCTCATATGAGCATCGGAACAGGAAATATAAAGCCCGCGGGGCTGCGGTGGACGATTGAGATTTTACCGCCTCGACGGCGCTGCGTCAGAGCAATTGACCGTCGCGACCTAAGGCTTCATCCAGACGGCGCACAAGGTTTTCGAGCTCGGGTTGCGAAGCTGCGGCGGCAGTGTTAGCTGCCGGCACCGCGCTCGTCTTGCCCTCGGCCAGTTGATAGGCCAGGTTCAGCGCGGCCAGCACGGCGATGCGCTCACGCGCCTTGATCTTGCCGGCATCGCGGATCGAGCACATCTCCTTGTCCACCTGCGTGACGGCCCGCGTCAGTGCGGCCTCGCCGCCCTCGGGGCAGCCGAGCAGGTAGCTCTGGCCCATGATGGTCACTTCCATCTGTTTCATTGTTGATTGCTGTCCGGTTCGGCTTGGTTCTCGACGGGCAGGCGTTCGAGCAAGGCGTCGACGCGCGCCCGCGCTGCGTTCAGCCGCGAGCGCAGGCTGTCCCGTTCCTGGGTGAGGGTGGACACCTGCTCCTCGAGCAGCGCGTTGGTACGGACCAGTTCCTCGTGGCGCAGCAGCAGTCGCTCGACGCGGTCGGTCAGGTCGGTGAAGCTTGGCATGGCGTCCCGTCTCGATATCAGGGTTTCATTGTAGGCGGCGACCGTAGTCGCACTGCGCCCTCACCGCGCACACCTCGCAATGCGGCCGGCGTGCCTGGCAGACGTAGCGGCCGTGCAGGATCAGCCAGTGGTGCGAGTCCACCGCGTAGGCCTTCGGCACGCGCTTCTCCAGCGCCAGCTCGACGGCCAGCGGGGTCTTGCCGGGCGCCAGGCCCGTGCGGTTGCTGACGCGAAAGATGTGCGTATCGACGGCCATCGTCGGCTGGCCGAAGGCGACATTGAGCACCACATTGGCTGTCTTGCGGCCGACGCCGGGCAGCGCTTCCAGCGCCTCGCGCGTGTCGGGCACCTTGCCGCCGTATTGCGAGACCAGGATCTCGCAGGTCTTCATCAGGTTCTGCGCCTTGGTGCGGTAGAGGCCGATCGTGCGGATGTACTCGGTCAGGCCCTCCAGTCCCAGCGCGATGATCCTCTGCGGCGTGTTGGCGACCGGGAACAGCCGCCGCGTGGCCTTGTTGACGCCGACGTCGGTGGCCTGCGCCGACAGCAGCACGGCGGCCAGCAGCTCGAACACGCTGCTGTATTCCAGCTCGGTCTGCGGCGTCGGGTTGGCGGCCTTCAGCGTGGCGAAGAAGGTCTCGATGTCTTGCTTGTTCATTGTTGGAATTCAGCGGCGGGCGCGCGCGCGGGCGAGGGCGGCCTCGATCATCGCCTTCTTGCGGTCCAGCTCGGGCGCATCGGTGATCTTCGAGGCGCCGGCGAGGTCGGCCAGCTTGGCCTCGGCCTTGGCCTGCAGGCGCTCGTCGTTCTCAGTCTTCTCGCGATGCCGGCGGAACCCGTGGAAGGCATAACGCTCAGCCGCAGCGGAGGCTCGCTCGGGGCCCCAGGCCGCCCAGCCGGTGCTGTCGCCGCTGTCATTGACCAGCGAGATGCAGTCCACCGGGCAGGCCGGCACGCACAGCTCGCAGCCGGTGCACTGCGCGGCTATCACCACATGCATCTGCTTGGCCGCGCCGGCGATGGCGTCGACCGGGCAGGCCTTGATGCACAGCGTGCAGCCGATGCACCAGGCCTCGTCGATGACGGCCAGCGTGCGCGGCGCCTCGAAGCCATGCTCGGCCGACAGCGGAAGGACAGGATGGCCGGTGATGGCCGCCAGGCGCCCGATGCCCTCGGCGCCGCCGGGCGGGCACTGGTTGATGCCGGCCTCGCCATCGGCGATGGCGGCGGCGTAGCTGTGGCAATCGGGATAGCCGCAGCGCGTGCACTGCGTCTGGGGCAGTGCGGCGTCGATGCGGCGGGTCAGGTCGACAAGGGAAGCGGGGAGCGTCAAGTGGCTTTGCTGCGCGTCCTGCGCGCGGGCTTGGAAGGGGCGGCCTCGGCAGCCGGCTTGTCGTACTTGGCGATGAAGGCCTGCACTTCCGGGTAGACCTTCTCGCGCCAGCGGCGGCCGGAGAAGATGCCGTAGTGGCCGGCGCCCTGCACGTCGTAGTGGTACTGGTTCGCGGTGGCGATGCCCGAGCACAGCTCATGGGCGGCGCGGGTCTGGCCGGCGCCGGAGATGTCGTCCAGCTCGCCCTCGATCGTCAGCAGCGCGGTGGTGGTGATGTCCTGCGGACGCACGGTGACGCCGTCGACGACCCAGGTGCCGTTCACCAGCGCGAAGTCCTGGAACACCGTCTTGATCGTGTCCAGGTAGTACTCGGCCGGCATGTCCAGCACGGCGTTGTACTCGTCGTAGAACTGGCGGTGCGATTCGGCGCTGTCGTCGTCGCCGCGCACCAGGTCGAGGAAGTAGTCGTAGTGCGAGGACAGGTGGCGGTCCGGGTTCATCGCGACGAAGCCGGTGTGCTGCAGGAAGCCCGGGTAGACCTCGCGGCCGGCGCCGGGGAAGTTCGTCGGCACGCGGTGGATCACATTGTTCTCGAACCACTCGTAGCTGCGGTTCATCGCCAGGTTGTTGACGGCGGTGGGGCTGCGGCGCGCATCGATCGGGCCGCCCATCATCGTCATCGACAGCGGCGTGGTCTCGCCGGCGGTGGCCATCAGCGAGATCGCGGCCAGCACCGGCACCGTCGGCTGGCAGACCGACATCACATGGCAGTCCGCCGCGCCGATGTGGCGGATGAAGTCCTGCACATAGTGGATGTAGTCGTCCAGGTGGAAGGTGCCGACCTCGGCCGGCACCATGCGGGCATCGGTCCAGTCGGTGATGTAGACCTTGTGGCCCTTCAGCAGCTGGCGCACGGTGTCGCGCAGCAGCGTGCTGTGGTGGCCGGACAGCGGCGCCACGACCAGCACGGTCGGCTGGTCCTTCATCGTGGCCAGGACTTCCAGGTCGTCGCTGTAGCGCTTGAAGCGCAGCAGGCGGCAGAAGGGCTTTTCCAGCGCCACCAGCTCCTGCACGGCCACGTCGACGCCGTCGACCTCGATGCTGCGGATGTCGAACTCGGGCTTCTCGTAGTCCTTGGCCAGGCGGTGCATCAGATCCATGGCCGCCGAGACGCGGGCCGACATCGGCGTCAGCATCGCAAACGGGGACAGCGGGTGGCTGTAGAGCTTGGCCGAGGCGCTGGCGAACTCCGCGAAGGGGCTCATCAGCGCGCGTTGGGTTTCGAATAACTGGTACAGCATGGCTGGCGTTTCTCGGGCTGGAGAACAATAAAGACTGACAATTTCCAGCCGAGATGGTGCCAGAAGTGCTGCGCCGCAGCAGTCCGCGGGTTTGCTTACGGGCAAACCCGCCTTCGGACTGCGGGATTTATCCGCGCAACTAACGCTTTACTTCATGACAGCGGCCATCGCCGCGGCCACCGCCGGCAGGTTCTTCTCGTTCAGCGCGGCCACGCAGATGCGGCCGGAGTCCACGCCATAGATGCCGAACTCGCTGCGCAGGCGCTGCATCTGCTCGGCGTTGAGGCCCGAGTAGCTGAACATGCCCTTCTGGCGGGTCACGAAGGAGAGGTCTTGCGTGATGCCGGCCTTCTGCAGCGCCTCGACCAGCGCGCCGCGCATCGCCTTGATGCGCACACGCATGCCGGCCAGTTCCTCTTCCCACATCGCGCGCAGGGCCGGGGTGGTCAGCACGTTGGCGACGACCTGGGCGCCGTGCGTCGGCGGGTTGGAGTAGTTGGTGCGGATGACGATCTTGAGCTGGCTCAGCACCTTGGCGGTCTCCTCGGCGGTGGCGCAGACCACGCTCAGCGCGCCGACGCGCTCGCCGTACAGCGAGAAGCTCTTGGAGAAGCTGGTGGAGACGAAGAAGTCCAGGCCGGCGGCCAGGAACTGCTGGATCACCGCGCCGTCCTCGGCAATGCCTTCGCCGAAGCCCTGGTAAGCCATGTCCAGGAAGGGCACCAGGCCGCGGGCCTTGACGGTGCTAACGATCTGGTCCCACTGACCGGGGGTGAGGTCGTAGCCGGTCGGGTTGTGGCAGCAGGCGTGCAGCACGACGACGGTGCCGGCGGCCGTGCCGTTCAGCGCCGTCAGCATGCCGTCGAAGTTGATGCCGCGGCTGGTGGCGTCGTAGTACGGGTAGGTGCCGACGGTGAATCCGGCGTTGGTGAACAGCGCGCGGTGGTTCTCCCAGCTCGGGTCGGAGATCAGCACCTGGGCGTTCGGGTTCAGGCGCTTCAGGAAGTCGGCGCCGATCTTCAGGCCGCCGGTGCCGCCCACGGCCTGCACCGTGGCGACGCGCTTGGCTTCCAGGATCGCGCTGCCGGCGCCGAACACCAGGCCCTGCACGGCCTTGTCGTAGGCGGCGATGCCGTCGATCGGCAGGTAGCCGCGGGCCTTCGGGTCGGCCTGCATGTCGGCCTCGGCGGTGGCGACGCACTTCAGCAGCGGCAGCTTGCCGTTCTCGTCGTAGTACACGCCGACGCCCAGATTCACCTTGCCCGGCCGGGTATCGGCATTGAATTGCTCGTTGAGACCCAGGATCGGGTCGCGGGGGGCCATTTCGACGGCGGCGAACAAGGACATGGTCGGTTTCCTGACAGGACGGTGGCGGTGGAGAGGGATGCGCTGAACGCGGGGGTTAGCAAAGGCCTTGAGGCCTGCGCTACCCTGTCGGATTGCGCAAGCAGCAGATTTTAAGTGATTACCCGATGCACGACGCCTCCAACGCCACCGAGAGTCCGGCCGCCGACACGGATGCACCGAAGGGCGAATTCGTTACTTTCGAAGGCTCGCCGTTCCAGCTCTTCCAGCCCTTTCCGCCGGCCGGCGACCAGCCGACCGCGATTGCCGAGCTGTGCGAGGGCATCAACGACGGCCTGAGCTTCCAGACGCTGCTGGGCGTGACCGGCTCGGGCAAGACCTTCACGATGGCCAACGTGATCGCGCGCCTGGGCCGGCCGGCCATCGTGTTTGCGCCGAACAAGACGCTGGCCGCCCAGCTCTACGGCGAGTTCCGCGACTTCTTCCCGAACAACGCCGTCGAGTACTTCGTCAGCTATTACGACTACTACCAGCCCGAGGCCTACGTCCCGCAGCGCGACCTGTTCATCGAGAAGGACAGCGCGATCAACGAGCAGATCGAGCAGCTGCGCCTGTCCTGCACCAAGAGCCTGCTGGAGCGGCGCGACGTGATCATCGTGGCCTCGGTATCGGCCATCTACGGCATCGGCAACCCGAGCGACTACCACCAGATGGTGATGACCCTCCGCTCGGGTGACAAGTTAGGCCAGCGGGACGTGATCGCCCAGCTGATCCGCATGCAGTACACCCGCAACGAGATGGAGTTCAGCCGCGGCATGTTCCGCGTGCGCGGCGACACGATCGACGTGTTCCCGGCCGAGCACTCGGAGCTGGCGCTGCGCATCGAGCTGTTCGACGACGAGATCGAGACGCTGCAGCTGTTCGACCCGCTGACCGGCCGCATCCGCCAGAAGCTGGCCCGCTTCACCGTCTACCCGAGCAGCCACTACGTGACGCCGCGCGAGCGCGTGCTGGCCGCCACCGACGGCATCAAGGCCGAGCTGCGCGAGCGGCTGGACTTCTTCGTCAAGGAAGGCAAGCTCGTCGAGGCGCAGAGGCTGGAGCAGCGCACCCGCTTCGACCTGGAGATGCTGCAGGAGGTGGGGCACTGCAAGGGCATCGAGAACTACACCCGGCACCTGTCCGGCGCCGCGCCCGGCGAGCCGCCGCCGACGCTGGTGGACTACCTGCCGGCCGATGCGGTGATGTTCCTTGACGAGAGCCATGTGCTGATCGGCCAGTTCGGCGGCATGTACAACGGCGACCGGGCGCGCAAGACGACGCTGGTCGAGTACGGCTTCCGCCTGCCCTCGGCGCTGGACAACCGGCCGCTGAAGTTCGATGAGTTCGAGCGCAAGATGCGCCAGGCCGTCTTCGTCTCGGCCACGCCGGCCCAGTACGAGAAGGACAACGCCGGAGCGGTGGTGGAGCAGGTCGTGCGACCGACGGGCCTGGTGGACCCGGTGGTCGAGGTGCGGCCGGCGCGGGAGCAGGTGGATGACGTGCTGCAGGAGATCCGCGAGCGCGTGGAGGTGCAGGAGCGGGTGCTCATCACCACGCTGACCAAGCGCATGGCCGAGCAGCTCACTGATTACCTGAGCGACAACGGCGTCAAGGTCCGCTACCTGCATTCCGACATCGACACGGTCGAGCGGGTGGAGATCCTGCGCGACCTGCGGCTGGGCGTGTTCGACGTGCTGGTGGGCATCAACCTGCTGCGAGAGGGCCTGGACATCCCCGAGGTCTCGCTGGTGGCCATCCTCGACGCCGACAAGGAAGGTTTCCTGCGCGCCGAGCGCAGCCTGATCCAGACCATCGGCCGCGCCGCCCGCAACCTGAACGGCAAGGCCATCCTCTACGCCGACCGCATCACCGACTCGATGCGCAAGGCCATGGGCGAGACCGAGCGGCGCCGCGCCAAGCAGCTCGCCTTCAACGAAGCTAACGGCATCGTTCCACGGAGTGTCAACAAGCGCATCAAGGACATCATCGAGGGCGTCTACTCCGAGAAGTCCGGCCGCGACGACCAGAAGCTGCTGCAGGCGGCGGCCGTCGAGGAGATGTCCGAGAAGGACCTCGGCAAGCGCATCCAGCAGCTCGAGAAGCAGATGCTGGAGCACGCCCGCAATCTCGAGTTCGAGAAGGCGGCGCGGGTGCGCGACCAGTTGGCACAGCTGCGAGAGCAGGCCTTCGGCGCCGCGACGCACGACAACATTCCCGGTGTTCGCACTGTCAACTCCTAGTCGCAAAGCGGCGGCAAGCAAATCTCCGAGATGTCGAGTAAAATCGTCGGAAATAGGCCAGGGTTAACCCGAGCTGTAAGCTGCGGCTCCATCTGGTGACTAGGGATTTCCCTTAGTCATTCGGATTTCGAGTCAACCCTAACGGGCTTGTCCATGCCGCTTCAGGGTCCGCTGGACCGAAGGAGTTTTGATATGCGTCTTACCACCAAGGGCCGTTTTGCCGTCACGGCGATGATCGATCTGGCGCTGCGCGAGAACGGCGGCCCGGTCGCGCTGGCGGCAATCAGCCAGCGGCAGCAGATTTCGCTGTCGTACCTCGAGCAACTGTTCGGCAAGCTGCGCCGCCATGAGCTGGTGGAGAGCACCCGCGGCCCCGGCGGCGGCTATTCGCTGGGCCGCAAGTCCAGCGAGATCACGGTGGCCGACATCATCGTGGCGGTGGACGAGCCGATCGACGCCACCGGCTGCGGCGGCAAGGAAAACTGCATGGGCGAGGACACCGGCCGCTGCATCACGCACGAACTCTGGACCAGCCTGAACTCCAAGATGATCGAGTACCTCGATTCGGTTTCACTGCGCAAGCTGGTGGAAGACCAGCTCGCCAAGGGTGTGACGATCGAGGAAGCGCCGATGAAGCGTGCCATTTCGAGCCAGCCCGTGCTCAAGCCGATCCGCATCACGGCCCCCAATTCGGTGTTCGCCCTGGGCAACGCCTTCCTGAAGTAAGCAAAGCAAGAAACCCGCTCCCAGCCATGGACATGACCCCGCATTTCCCGATCTACCTGGACTACGGCGCGACGACGCCGGTCGACCCGCGCGTGGTCGAAGCGATGATCCCGTGGCTGCGCGAGCACTTCGGCAACCCGGCCTCGCGCAGCCACGCCTGGGGCTGGGAGGCGGAAGCGGCGGTCGAGAAGGCGCGCGAGCAGGTGGCGGCGCTGATCAAGGCCGACCCGCGCGAGATCGTCTGGACCTCGGGCGCCACCGAGTCCATCAACCTCGCCGTCAAGGGCGCCGCGCAGTTCTACAAGGGCCGCGGCAAGCACATCATCACGCTGAAGACCGAGCACAAGGCGACGCTGGACACCTGCCGCGAGCTGGAGCGCCAGGGCTTCGACGTGACCCTGCTGGACGTTGAAGAGAACGGCCTGCTGGACCTCGACAAGTTCAAGGCCGCGCTGCGGCCGGACACGATCCTGGTCTCGGTGCTGTTCGTCAACAACGAGATCGGCGTGATCCAGGACGTGACCGCCATCGGCAACATCTGCCGCGAGAAGGGCATCGTCTTCCACGTGGACGCCGCCCAGGCCACCGGCAAGATCGAGATCGACATGACCGCGCTGCCGATCGACCTGATGAGCCTGGCCTCGCACAAGACCTACGGCCCCAAGGGAATCGGCGCGCTGTTCGTGCGCCGCAAGCCGCGCGTGCGCCTGGAAGCGCAGATGCACGGCGGCGGCCATGAGCGCGGCCTGCGCTCGGGCACGCTGGCCACGCACCAGATCGTCGGCATGGGCCTGGCCTACGAGATCGCCCGCCAGGAAATGGGCGAGGAGCTCGAGCGCATCCGCATGCTCCACAACCGTCTGCTGGACGGGCTGAAGGACATCGAGCAGGTCTTCGTCAACGGCGACCTGGAAAAGCGCGTGCCGCACAACCTGAACATGTCCTTCAATTTCGTGGAGGGCGAGTCGCTGATCATGGGCGTCAAGGGCCTGGCGGTGTCGTCCGGCTCGGCCTGCACATCGGCCAGCCTGGAGCCCAGCTATGTGCTGCGCGCGCTGGGCCGCAGCGACGAGCTGGCGCACAGCTCGCTGCGCATGACCATCGGCCGCTTCACGACGGTCGAAGAGATCGATTACGCGGTGTCGGTGCTGAAGGACCGTGTCGCCAAGCTGCGCGAACTCTCGCCGCTGTGGGACATGTTCAAGGAAGGCATCGACCTCAGCACCATTCAGTGGACCGCCCACTGAAGCCCACAGAACTACAGGAGAACCATCATGGCTTACAGCGACAAGGTCGTTGACCACTACGAGAACCCCCGCAACGTCGGCGCCTTCGACAAGGGCGACGATTCCGTCGGCACCGGCATGGTCGGCGCTCCGGCCTGCGGCGACGTGATGAAGCTGCAGATCAAGGTCAATCCGGCCACCGGCCTGATCGAGGACGCCAAGTTCAAGACCTACGGCTGCGGCTCGGCGATCGCCTCCAGCTCGCTCGTGACCGAGTGGGTCAAGGGCAAGAGCCTGGACGAGGCGCTGACGATCAAGAACACGCAGATCGCCGAGGAACTGGCGCTGCCGCCGGTCAAGATCCACTGCTCGATCCTGGCCGAAGACGCGATCAAGGCCGCGGTGGACGACTACCGCGCCAAGCGCACGGCCTGACCCGGAGCCCAGCGGATGTCCGTAACGATGACCGAAGCGGCAGCCCGCCACGTGACGCGCTACATCAGCAAGCGCGGCCGCGGCGTCGGCGTGCGGCTGGGCGTGAAGACCACCGGCTGCTCCGGCCTGGCCTACAAGCTTGAATACGCCGACGAGGTGGCGCCCGAGGACGTCGTCTTCGAGGGCCACGGTGTGAAGATCCTGATCGATCCGAAAAGCCTGCCGTATCTTGAAGGCACCGAGCTGGACTTCGTCCGCGAGGGCCTCAACGAAGGCTTCAAGTTCCGCAACCCGCGTGAGAAGGACCGCTGCGGGTGTGGTGAATCGTTCCGCGTCTGATTGGCCGATTGGGCCTGCTAACACTACAGCAAGGGGTCGCGAAGGTCCGGCACACGGGGTCAGTCTAGGCGCAGGCCACCGCCCGCACTCGTGTGCGGGCAAGGACTGCAACAACGAGTGGCCCCGTGTGCCGGACCTTCCCGAAGGGTTGTGATCAAAAGGGCCGCATCTCGCGTTGCAAATCCTCGTCGGGCATCGGCCCGACTCCGGTTTGCGCCTTGTCTGCGGCCCTTTTGATCACAACGCGGCCCCTTGCTGTAGTGTTAGCAGGCCCTAAAATCCTCGGCCAACGATCAGCGAAGGCGCGGCCATTGCCGCGCTTTTTTCTTGCCCCGCATTTCACTTGACCATGCGCCTGACCGACGACGATTTCAGCCTCTTCGGACTGCCCCGGCGGCAGGCGCAGCAGCGCGCCGAGATCGATGCGCGCTGGAAGGCGCTGCAGGCCCAGGTGCACCCGGACAAGTTCGCGGCCGAGGGCGCCTCGGCGCAGCGGCTGGCGATGCAGTGGGCGCTGCGCGTCAACGAGGCGCACCAGCGCCTGCGCGATCCGCTCAGGCGCGCCGCCTACCTGTGCGAGCTGCAAGGCGCGCCGATCCAGGCCAACGAGAACACGCGCATGCCGGCGAGTTTCCTGATGGAGCAGATGGAGTGGCGCGAGAGCCTCGACGATGCTGCGAACCTGGCGGCCGTCCAGGCGCTGGATGGGGAAGTCGCCGTGCGCGAGAAAGCCCTGCTCGACGAGGCCGGCCGCTTGCTCGACGAAGCCGGCGATGCCCCGGCCGCGGCCGAGCGGGTGAGGGCGCTGATGTTCATCGCCAAGTTCCGCTCCGATATCGACAAGCGCCTCGAAGCGCTGGAAGAACAAGACCTGTAAAGACCTGACCCCATGGCCCTGCTGCAAATCTCCGAACCCGGCGCCTCGCCCAATCCGCACGAGCGCCGCATCGCGGTCGGCATCGACCTGGGCACGACGCATTCGCTGGTCGCTGCCGTGCGCCATGGCGTGGCCGAGTGCCTGCCGGATGAGCAGGGCCGGGTGATCCTGCCTTCGGCCGTGCGCTATCTGGAGGACGACCGCCGCCAGATCGGCGCCGACGCGCTCGCGGCACAGGCCGAGGACCCGGAAAACACGCTGGTGTCGGTCAAGCGCTTCATGGGCCGGCTGCTGGCTGACCTTCCGGGCCGTGACAAATTGCCGTATTCCTTCGTCGATTCGCCGGGCATGTTGTCGCTGCAGACGCGGGCCGGCGTGGTGTCCCCTGTTCAGGCTTCCGGCGAGATCCTCGCGACGTTGCGTTTTCGCGCCGAAGACACGTTCAACGACGACGTTTTCGGTGCCGTGATCACCGTCCCGGCCTATTTCGACGACGCGCAGCGCCAGGCCACCAAGGACGCCGCGCAGCTCGCGGGCCTTAATGTGCTGCGCCTGATCAACGAGCCGACCGCGGCCGCGATCGCCTACGGCCTGGACAATGCTTCCGAAGGTCTCTACGCGGTCTACGACCTCGGCGGCGGCACCTTCGACATCTCGCTGCTGCGCCTGACGCGTGGCGTGTTCGAGGTGGTGGCCACCGGCGGCGATGCCGCGCTGGGCGGCGACGACTTCGACCGCGCGCTGGCGGACTGGGCGCTCGGTCAGTCGGGCATCAGCGTTAGCAGCGCGCATGACAAGCGGGTAGTGCTGGTGGCGGCGCGGGCGGCCAAGGAGGCGCTGTCCTCCGTCGATTCGACGCTGCTGAAGGCCGCGCTCGACGTGGGGCCGCTGGAAGTGGCCGTGAGCCGCGCCCAGTTCGAGGCGCTGGCCGAGCCGCTGATCGCCAAGACGCTCGCCAGCGTGCGCCGCGTGCTGCGCGATGCCAAGGTGAAGGCGGACGAGGTGCAGGGCACGGTGATGGTCGGCGGGTCCACCCGCATGCCCTGCGTGCGCGAGGCCGTCGGCAAGCTGTTCGGCCGCGATGTGCTGACGAACCTGAATCCGGACGAGGTTGTGGCGCTGGGCGCCGCCATCCAGGCGAACCAGTTGGCCGGCAATGCCGCCGACGGCGAACTGCTGCTGCTGGACGTGATCCCGCTGTCGCTGGGCCTGGAGACCATGGGCGGCCTGGTCGAGCGCATCATCGAACGCAACTCCACCATCCCCGTCGCCAAGGCGCAGGACTTCACGACCTTCAAGGACGGCCAGACGGCCATGGCCGTGCACGTGCTGCAGGGCGAGCGCGAACTGGTCAGCGAGTGCCGCTCGCTCGCGCGCTTCGAACTGCGCGGCATCCCGCCGATGGTGGCGGGCGCCGCGCGCATCCGCGTCACCTTCCAGGTCGATGCCGACGGCCTGCTGAGTGTCTCCGCGAAGGAGCTGAACTCCGGCGTCGAGGCGGCGGTGCAGGTCAAGCCGAGCTACGGCCTGGCCGACGACCAGATCGCCAGCATGCTGAAGGACGGCTTCGCCAGCGCCGAGGGCGATATGCAGGCGCGCAAGCTGCGCGAGGCTCGCGTCGAGGCCGAGCGGATGACTCTCGCCACCCGCTCCGCGCTGGCCGCCGATGGCGACCTGCTGGACGTGGCGCAGACCGAGGCGATCGAGGTGCTTCTGAAGTCACTCGCCAGCACCGCCGAAGGCGCTGATGCCGACGCGATCGACGCCGCTGTCACGGCGCTGGCCGAAGGCACCGAAGCCTTCGCCGCCGAGCGCATGAACCGCGGCATCCAGCAGGCACTGACCGGCCGCAACATCGAGCAGATCTGACAGACCATGCCCATCATCAAGATCCTTCCCCACGCCGAGTACTGCCCGCAGGGCGCCTCGATCAACGCCCCGGCCGGCACCTCGATCTGCGAGGCGCTGCTGGACAACGACATCGAGATCGAGCACGCCTGCGACCAGGTCTGCGCCTGCACCACCTGCCACGTGATCGTCCGCGAGGGCGGCCGTTCGCTGTCCGAGATGGACGAGGGCGAGGAAGACATGCTGGACCGCGCCTGGGGGCTGGAGCCGGATTCGCGCTTGTCCTGCCAGGCGATCCTCGGCCAGTCCGATGTGACGGTCGAGATCCCGAAGTATTCGATCAATCACGCCAAAGAAGGCAAGTGAAGGTTCTCGGCTTCGAGTCGTCTTGCGACGAGACGGGCGTCGCGCTGGTGGAAGTGCCAGCGACGGGAACGCCGCGCCTGCTGGCGCAGGCGCTGCACAGCCAGATCGCAATGCACCAGGCCTACGGTGGCGTCGTGCCCGAGTTGGCCTCGCGTGACCACATCCGCCGCGTGCTGCCGCTGACCCGCGAAGTGATGGCGCAAGCCGGCACCGGCTTGAAGGACGTAGATGTCATCGCCTACACGCAGGGCCCGGGTCTTGCAGGCGCGCTGCTGGTGAGCGCAGGCGTCGCGGTGTCGCTGGCCGCTGCCTTGGGCAAGCCGACGCTGGGCATCCACCACCTGGAAGGCCATCTGCTCTCGCCCTTCCTGTCCGCCGATCCGCCTGAGTTCCCTTTCGTCGCGCTGCTGGTCTCCGGCGGCCACACGCAGCTGATGCGCGTGGACGAGGTCGGCAGCTACGAGATCCTGGGTGAGACGATCGACGACGCTGCCGGCGAGGCCTTTGACAAGAGCGCCAAGCTGCTGGGCCTGCCATACCCCGGCGGCCCGCATCTGGCGCACATGGCGGAGCAGGGCGACGAGAAAGCGTTCGCGCTGCCGCGCCCGCTGCTGCACAGCGGCAAGCCGGACTTCAGCTTCGCCGGCCTGAAGACCGCGGTGCTGACGCAGGTGAAGAAGCTGGGCGACGCCCCGACAGAACAGCAGCGCGCCGACCTGGCCGCGTCCACGCAGGCCGCGATCGTCGAGGTGCTGGTGAAGAAGTCGATGCTGGCGCTGAAAGAGACCGGCCTGAAGCGGCTCGTCGTGGCCGGCGGGGTTGGTGCTAACGCCGAACTTCGGCGGCAACTGAATGCCGCCTGCGCCAAGCGCCAGGTGCGCGTGCACTACCCGGAACTGAGCCTGTGCACCGACAACGGCGCGATGATCGCGATGGCTGCCGCGATGCGGCTGCAGCGCGGCATGGCCACGCTGCAGCAGGACGGCAGTTTCGCGGTGCGCCCGCGATGGGCGCTCGGATCGGCTTAGCCGACGGTCAGTTCGCCAGCGTTGTCCGGCTGGCGCTTGACCAGCGTCAGGCTCAGCACGCCGTTCTCCAGCTTGGCCGCGGAGTCGGCCTTGCTGACTTCCACCGGCAGCGTGAAGCTTCGCGAGAAGCGGGTGACGGAGCGCTCGCGGTAGATCGCGCGGGTGCCTTCGGCGGCTTTGTCTTCACGGGCCTGCTCGGCGTCGATGCTGACGCGGCGGCCTTCGATCTTGACCTTGACGGCCTCCTTGGCCACGCCCGGCAGGTCGAGCTGCACGGTGTAGGCGGCATCGGTCTCGCTGACGTCCAGCGCGGGGCTGCGCAGCGCGACGGCGTCTTCGGTGATGTTGAACAGGCGGTCGATGCGGGGGCGGGTAACAACAAACATGGAATGCTCCAGTGAGTGAAAGACAATCGATTTCAGGGTTGGCGTCGATAGCTGTTTCGTCCGCCGTGCATCGAATCTTGGAACGCGCCAAGGCCTTTCAAGGGCTCGCAAAAATATGGCTTGCGAGGCCTTGGAAGCGCGCGCTGCGCCACCAATTGGGTGCGCTTTTGCTTTTGACGGCCGCCGGCGTGCAGGCGGCCGAGCCGATCAGGTTGGCACTGATCGAGGGCCTGTCCGGCCCCTTCGGCAATGCCGGCGAAGCGGTGTTCCGCAACCTGGTCTGGGCCACCGAGCGGGTCAATGCGCGCGGCGGCGTGAAGCTCCCCGAGGGCCGCCGGCCGCTGGAACTGCTGCGCCTGGACAGCAAGGGATCGACGGACGAGACGCTGGCGCTGATGCGCACGGCGATCGCTCAGGACGCCCGCTTCCTGCTGCAGGGCAACAGCTCGGCCACGGCCGCCGCGCTGGTCGATGCATTGAACAAGCACAACGAGCGCGATCCCGGGCACCGCGCGCTGTTCCTGAACTACGCCGCCGTCGATCCCGCGCTGACGAATGAGCGCTGCAGCTTCTGGCACTTCCGCTTCGATGCCCATGCAGATATGAGGTTATCTGCACTGACCGACCAGCTCCGCGACGACCGTTCGGTCAGCAAGCTCTACCTGATCGGCCAGGACTACAGCTTCGGCCAGCAGGTGCTGAGGAAGAGCCGCGAGATGATCGGCGCCAAGCGGCCGGACATCCGCATCGTCGGCGAGGACCTGCACCCGATCGGCCGGGTCAAGGACTTCCTGCCCTACGTCACCAAGATCAAGGCCAGCGGCGCGCAGGCGGTGCTGACCGGCAACTGGGGCAACGACCTGACGCTGCTGATCAAGGCGGCGCGAGACATCGGCCTGGACGCGAAGTTCTACACCTTCTACGGCAACTCGCTGGGCGCGCCGGCGGCGCTGGGCGATTCGGGCGTGGATCGCGTGCTGGCCGTGGCCGAATGGCATCCGAACGTCGGCACGGCAAGTTCCGATGCCTTCTACGAGACCTTCCGCCGCCGCTTTCCGCGGCCCGAGGACGATTACCTGCACGTGCGGATGCAGGCGATGGTCGAGGTGCTGGTGCAGGCCATCGAGAAGGCGGGCAGCACCGAGGCTGGCGCGGTGGCGCGGGCGATGGAGGGGGCGGGCTTCGACGGTCGCTTGCTCGGCATCCCGCACCAGGGCCGGATGCGCGCCCAGGACCATCAGTTCATCCAGCCGCTGTACGTGACCGTGATGAAGCGGGCCGGCACGCCGGGCGCGGCCTTCGACAACGAAGGTTCGGGCTACGGCTTTCGCACACTGCGCTACGTGGAGCGGCCCGAATTGCCCAGCACATGCAGAATGGCGCGACCTGCCAACTGAATAGCGCCATCGCCATGCGTGAGTTGATCGCCGAACTGCCCGCCTCCAAGATCCGCCTGGTTGCCAATGCCGGCATCGGCCGCGAGGACGTGCTGGCCTTCTGGTTCGGCGAGAGCGACGAGGTGACGCCGCTGCCGGTGCGCGAGGCGGCGTCCGCGTCGCTGCTGAAGGG
>NZ_LYVQ01000035.1 GCF_001984095.1 Pelomonas sp. KK5 | reverse complement strand
CCGCCCCGCCACCCGAGCGAGAAGTCGGCGAAGTAGTCGAGCTGGAAGGCCGTGCCCGGTGCTGGTGCGCCGAGCACCCCGTTGGGGTCGTCGATCACGCCGGTCACGCCGGTGAGGCGATAGAGCAGCGTGTCCGCCTGCACGGCCGGCGCGGCGACGAACAGCGCCAGCGCGAGCAGGAGTCGTCGCATCGGGGTCGGCATCATGGTGAGCCCTCCACGGCCGCGTGAGCGCGGTCAAGCGTGATGGCGAGCAAACGGCGTGCCCGCCGCGCGATCCTCAGTTGCCGCCGGTCTTGCCGGAGCCGCCTGCCAGCGGCCGGTGGCGCGAGACGATGCGCTCGCCCCGGGCCTGGTAGCGGAGGCGGCGGGCCTCCTTCGGGTCGACGGTCAGCGGCCGGTAGACCTCGATGCGGTCGCGCTCGCGCAGCGGCGTGTCCAGCGGGCGCAGGCGGCCCCAGACGCCGATCTTCAGCGCGTCCAGCTGATGTAACGCTTCGGTGAATTCGGGCCAGGCCCGCAGCGCCTGCTCGACGGTGCAGCCCTCGGCGACGTCCAGCCAGGCCTGGCGCACGTCGCCGGCCGCCGGGCTCCAGACGACTTCAACGCGCACCGTAGACCGCCTCGGCCCGCTGCACGAAGGAATCGACGAAGGTGTTGGCCACCCGGTCGAACACCGGGCTCACCACGGCCTGCAGCGCGAAGTTGGAGAAGGCGTAGTGCAGGTCGAACTCGACCTTGCAGGCCCGCGTTTCACCTTGCCCCAGCGCGGAAAAGGTCCAGATGCCGTCCAGCTTGGAGAACGGGCCGTCCACCAGTTGCATGTGCACGCGCTGGTCGGGCGTGTTCGTGTTGCGCGTGGTGAAGGCCTGGCGCACGCCGGAGATCGACAGCGAGAGCCGCGCGGTGACGCCGTCCTCGCGGCGCTCCAGCACCTCGGCCTGGCTGCACCAGGGCAGGAACTCGGGATAGTGCTCGACGCCGGTGACCAGGGAGTACATCTCGTGCGGCGTGTACCAGAGCAGGACTGACTTCTTGACGTGCTTCATACAATGGCCGGAATTGTATTGGGGCGCCCTGCCCCCAGATTGTTCAAATGTCCATCGCAGAAAACCGCCGTGCCCGTTTCGAGTACCACATCGAGGAGCGCTTCGAGGCCGGCCTCGTGCTCGAAGGCTGGGAGGTCAAGGCGATCCGCGCCGGCCAGGTCCAGCTGACCGACGGCTACGTGATGATCAAGAACGGCGAGCTGTTCCTGATCGGCTGCCGCATCAATCCGCTGGGCAGCGCCTCCACCCACGTCAGCCCGATCGCCGACCGCACGAAGAAGCTGCTGATAAAGAAGGACGAGATCCGTCGCCTGGTCGGCAAGACCGAGCAGAAGGGCTTCACCCTCGTCCCGCTGAACCTGCACTACAAGGGCAGCCACGTGAAGGTGGACGTGGCCCTGGCCAAGGGCAAGGACAAGGCCGACAAGCGCGACACGATCAAGGATCGCGAAGGCAAGCGCGAGGTCGAACGCGCGATGAAGGAACGCGCCAAGTAACCCGTTACTTCAGCAGCGCCACCAGCGCCTGCTCGATGTCGGCCCGCAGGTCGGCCTCGGCCTCCAGCCCGATCGCGAACCTCACGATCACGCCTTCTTCGTAGGGCAGCGGCAGCGAGCGGCTGCGGCTCATGTCGTAAGGCACGGCCAGGCTCATCGGGCCGGCCCAGGAGTAGCCGATGCCGAACAGCTGCAACGCGTCCACGAAGGCATCGACCTCGGCCATGCCGTACTGCGGCTTGAACACGGCGGAGAACAGGCAGGCGGCGCCTGCGCTGCTGCACTGCAGCCAGTGCTCATGGCCCGGCGAGCCGGGCAGCGCCGGGTGCAGCACGCGGGACACCTCGGGGCGGGATTGCATCCAGGCAGCCAGCCCGCGGGTCGTCGCATCCTGCGCGCGGTAGCGCAGCTCCAGCGTCGGAAGGCCGCGCAGCACGAGCTCCACGTCGTTGGAACCGACGCCGTAGCCCAGGTGCTCGTGGGTCCAGTTGAGCTTGTCATGCAGCGCCTGGTCTCGCGTGTAGACGGCGCCCATCAGGACGTCGGCGCCGCCGCTCGGGTACTTGGTCAGCGCCTGCATCGAGATATCGATGCCAAGCTCGAAGGGCTGGAAGGCAACACCTGCCCCCCAGGTGTTGTCCAGCGCGGTCAGCACGCCGCGCTCGCGGCAGGCGGCCACCAGGCCCGCCAGGTCCGGGAACTCCAGCGTGATCGAGCCGGCGGCCTCCAGCCAGACGAGCTTGGTCTTCTCGCCAAGCAGAGACTTGAAGCCTTCGGCGTCCAGCGGGTCGTAGAACCGGTGCGTCACGCCCCAGTGCGGCAGGAAGGACTCGGTCAGGTAGCGGTTCTGGCCGTAGGCGTTGTCGGGCACCAGCACCTCGTCCCCGGGGCGCAGGAAAGCCATCGAGACCAGCGTGATCGCCGCTAGGCCGCTGGGCGTCAGCAGGCAGTGCGCGGCGCCTTCCAGCGTGCACAGCCTCGCGGCCAGGGTGTACGAGGTCGGCGTGCCGTGCAGGCCGTAGCGGTAGCCCTTGCCGTCGCGCGGCTTGTAGTCGTGCAGGTCGGCCGCGTCCTTGAACAGCACCGTGGAGGCCTTGGCCACCGGCACCGGGACGGCGTTCCAGCCTTCGGGCGGCTTGTACGGGTGGTGGATCTGCTCGGTCGAGATGGCCTTCTTCTTCGTCATACCGGCATCGCGACCAGGTCATGCCCTTCCGCAGCGACGATCTTGGCCTTGGTGAACTCGCCGACCTTCAGCGTCTTGCTGGCCTTCTGCGGCGGCAGCAGGCGCACGGTGCCGTCGATCTCGGGCGCATCCGCATAGGAACGGCCCACGCCGCCCTTGCGACCCAGGCCCGGCGCGGAATCGACCAGCACCTGCATCGTCGCGCCGATGCGCGAACGCAGCTTGTCGACCGAGACGGCTTCAGCGATCTGCATGAAGCGCGCGCGGCGCTCCTCGCGCACCTCGTCGGGCAAGGCGCCCTCGAGATTGTTCGCCGTGGCGCCCTCGACCGGCGAGTAGGCGAAGCAGCCGGCGCGGTCGATGCGCGCTTCCTGCATGAAGTCGAGCAGGTACTGGAACTCGGCTTCGGTCTCGCCGGGGAAGCCGGCGATGAAGGTGGAGCGGATCACGATGTCCGGGCAGGTCTCGCGCCAGCGGGCGATGCGCTCCATGTTCTTCTCGCCGTTGGCCGGGCGCTTCATGCGCTTGAGCACATCGGGGTGGGCATGCTGCAGCGGCACGTCCAGATACGGAAGGATCAGGCCTTCGGCCATCAGCGGCAGCACCTCGTCCACATGCGGATACGGATAGACGTAGTGCAGGCGCACCCAGGCGCCGTGCTGCTTGGCCATCTCGCCCAGCTTGGCCACCAGCTCGTACATGCGGGTCTTGACCGGCTTGCCGTCCCAGAAGCCGGTGCGGTACTTGACGTCCACGCCGTAGGCCGAGGTATCCTGGCTGATCACCAGCAGTTCCTTGACGCCGCTCTCGAACAGCGCGCGGGCTTCGTTGAGCACATCGCCGATCGGGCGCGAGACCAGGTCGCCTCGCATGCTCGGGATGATGCAGAAGGAGCAGCGGTGGTTGCAGCCCTCGCTGATCTTCAGGTAGGCGTAGTGCTTGGGCGTCAGCTTGATGCCGTAGGCGGGCACCAGGTCGATGAAGGGGTCGTGCGGCTTGGGCACGTGGGTGTGGACGGCGTCCATCACCTCCTGCGTGGCATGCGGGCCCGTAACGGCGAGAACCGACGGATGGATCTCGCGCACCAGCGAACCGGCATCGGCATTGGCATCGCTGCCCTTGGCGCCCAGGCAGCCGGTGACGATCACCTTGCCGTTCTCGGCCAGGGCTTCGCCGATGGTGTCCAGGCTCTCCTTGACGGCGTCGTCGATGAAGCCGCAGGTGTTGACGATCACCAGGTCGGCGCCGGCGAAGGTCTTGGAGGTCTCGTAGCCCTCGGCGCGCAGCTGGGTGAGGATCAGTTCGCTGTCGGTCAGGGCCTTGGGGCAGCCGAGGCTGACGAAGCCGATCTTCGGCGCCGCGGCGGTCGGGGAAATTGTGTCGCTCATCCCCGTATTGTCGCCGACGCTGAATTTCGCAGTTACGCGCTGGGTCGGACGAGCCGTGCCGCCGGCTCGGTCGGCGCGATCCAGGTCAGCAGCACCGCCACCAGCTCCTTCGGGTCGATCGGCTTGCTGACGTGGGAGTTCATGCCGGCGGCCAGGCAGTCCTGCATGTCGCGCTCCAGCGCGCCGGCGGTCATCGCGATGATGGGCAGGCGCTCGCCCTGTGGCAGGCTGCGGATCAGCCGGGTGGCGCTGAGGCCGTCCATCTCGGGCATCTGCACGTCCATCAGCACCGCGTCATAACGACCAGCCCGGACGCAGTCCACCGCCTCGATGCCGTTGTTGGCGATCTCCACCTCCAGCTGGCCCATCGACAGGAAGGCGCAGGCCACCTGCTGGTTGACCAGGTTGTCCTCGACCAGCAGCAGCCGCGCGCCGCGGATCGGGCGCAGCGCCTCGGCCAGGTTCAGTGTCTTGCTGCCGGGGAGCACCGTCTCCGGCGCGTTGCCGTGCTGCAGCTGGACCACCGTGTCGAACAGGCGCGAGGGCGTGATCGGCCGCACCAGCACGCCCGTGATCGGCAGCTCGCGCACCGCTTCCTCCACCTGCTCGTGGGTCTGCATGCTGGTGAGCACAATGCCGGCCAGCAGGTTGGCGCTGCGGTCGGCGGTGATGCGGCGGGCGGTCTCGAGGAAGTCCGGCCCCACGGTCTTCCAGTCCGCCAGCACCAGCTCGTAGGGCAGCGCCGGGTCGGCGTGGCGCATCCGGAAGAAGGCCTCGTCGGCGAAGGAGGCCACGCTGACCTGGAAGCGCCAGCTCTGCAGGATCTGCTGCAGCACCTGGCGCTCGGTGGGCTGGGCGTCGACGATCAGCGTGCGCATGCCGCGGATGCGGTGCAGGTCCATGCGCTCGGCATTGCCGTGGGCCGGCCCGAAAGCGCAGGTGAAGGCGAAACAGCTCCCCTGCCCCGGCGTGCTGCTCACTTCGATGCGGCCGCCCATCAGCTCGACCAGGCGCTTGCAGATCGCCAGGCCCAGGCCGGTGCCGCCGTAGCGCCGCGTGATCGACGAATCAGCCTGGCTGAAGGCCTGGAACAGGCGCGCGATCTGCTCCTCGTTCATGCCGATGCCGGTATCGCGGACGCTGAAGCGCAGCATGATCTGCGCGGCGTCGGCCCGGAGCAGCTCGGCGCGGACCACGATCTCGCCCTGCGGCGTGAACTTGATCGCGTTGCCCAGCAGGTTGTTGAAGACCTGGGCCAGGCGCAGCGGGTCGCCGACGAGGCGGTCCGGGATCGCATCGTCGATGTCGAAGATCAGGTCCAGCCCGGCCTCCTCGGTGCGGGCCGAGAACAGGTTGCCGACGTTCTCGATGATCTCCTCGGGGCTGAACTCCTCCTGCTCGACGTCGATCTTGCCGGCCTCGATCTTGGAGTAGTCGAGGATGTCGTTGAGCAGCGCCAGCAAGGCCTTGGACGAGGTCTGGACCTTGCCGAGATAGTCGCGTTGGCGCTCGTTCAGCGGCGTTTCGAGCACCAGGTGGGTCAGGCCGATGATGGCGTTCATCGGCGTGCGGATCTCGTGGCTCATGCTGGCCAGGAACAGGCTCTTGGCGGCGCTGCCGGCCTGGGCCTCGTCGCGGGCCTGGGCCAGCGCCCGGTTCATGCGGCGGTCAGCCTCGTAGGTCTCGAGCAGGCGGGCATAGAGCAGGCTGTTCTCCAGCAGCAGCTCCAGCAGCACGATGGAGCAGGCCAGCAGCCCGTAGATGCGGCCCGCGTAGAAGCCCAGGTCGTAGCGGCCGGCGTTGAGCAGGGCGGACAGCGCGATGTCGAAGGTCCAGGCGATGCAGACCACCATCAGCCAGACGTCGAGCAGCCGGCGCTCGCGCTGGCGCCACAGCGCCAGCAGCGCCAGCACGCTGCAGAGCCAGACCAGCCCCACCGTCACCTGCATCGCGGGCGAATGGCGATGGGCGACCATGATCGCCGGCAGGCTGTCCTGCCCCGCCGTGGCGAGGGCGACCAGGCCCACGCACAGCAGTAGGGTCGCCGCCGGCCAGGCCCAGATGGGCGTCGCGGACGGGCCGGCCCTGCGGCTCGTCCACAGGTAGCCGAGCACGTACATCGGGAAGCCGGCATGCCAGAACATGTAGATCCAGGCGGTGCTCTGCATCCCGGCGCCGAGCAGGCCCTGGGGCGCGAACAGGCCGGGGAAGCTCAGCGCATGCGCCGCCACCATGACGGCGGTGTACAGGTAGCCGCAGCCGAGGATCAGCAGGCCGCGCGCCCTGGAGATGCGGTACTGCCCGAACAGCAGCACGCAGGTGATCAGGTCGGTGACCAGCAGCGTGGCCTCGTAGATCGGGATGAAGGCCGGCACGGCGGCCAGTTGCACCCGGGCGAACGGCGCCAACGCCAGGAAGGCCAGGACGATGGCCAGCGCGACCGCGCTCGCGCGCCGCTGCTCGCGCGCGCCTGCGGCCTGCTCGAGCAGGAAGGTCGGCCTTTGCGCAACCGCCTCAGTCACGTCTTCGCGAACCGGCACTCTCGCTTGCACATCGTCTCCCTGAAGCTCCGCGTGGAGCGTCACCGATGCTTGATGCTGCGATAGTGCTCGATGTATCGCCCGGAGGCAAGCGGCGGGCCGCCGGGCGCCCGTCCTCAGCGCTTGGGCGGGAAGCCCGGCATGCCCGGGAACAGGGCACCCGCGTTCTTCATCTGCTCCTGCATCTGCTCCAGCAGGTTCTTGGACTGCTCGACGTAGCCGCCCATCAGCTGCTGCATCACCGGCGCCTGGCCGCCGAGGAACTGCGTCCACAGCTCGGGGCTGAAAGCGCCCTTGCTCTGCTCGGAGAACTGCTTCTGCATGTCCGCGAAGAGCTGCATGTTGCGCTCGAGGTAGCCGCCCATCACGCCCTGCATCGAATGGCCGTAGAAGCGGATGATCTGCGAGAGCGCGGCGGTGCTGAACATCGGCACGCCGTCGGTCTCTTCCTCGAGGATGATCTGCAGCAGGATGCTGCGGGTGATGTCCTCGCCGGTCTTGGCGTCTCGCACCTCGAAAGCCTCGGCGCCCAGCACCATCGTCTTGACGTCGGCCAGCGTGATGTAGCTGCTGGTCTGTGTGTCGTAGAGGCGACGGTTCGGATATTTCTTGAGGACGCGCACGTCCACGGCCCCGCCCTCTCCTGCTTCGGCGCCAGTCGTGCCTGCAGCTGCCGCTCCCTTCGTCGCCGCCTTGCGGGCCGTCACCATATCGCCTTGCTCCTTGAATATCGTTATGTGCGGGTGCACAAAACGATTCTAGGAGCGCCCTCCAGGCGGCCCGGAGGGGTTAACCCTGCGCGAGTGCTCACCAGATGCGGATGCGTTCGCCTGCCGGCTTGAACATGCGGTCGCCGGCCTTGGTGCCGAAGGCCTCGTGGAAGCCGTCATGGTTGATGGCGGCGCCGTCGGCGCGGTACTGCGGCGGCGAGTGGGGGTTGGAGGTCACCAGCTGCAGCAGGCGCTCGTCGCGGGTCTTCTCGCGCCAGGCCTGGGCCCAGCCGTAGAAGAAGCGCTGCTCCCCGCTCATGCCGCCGATCACCGGGGCCGGCTTGCCGCCCAGCGAGCGCTGCCAGGCCTTGTAGGCGATCTGCAGGCCCGACAGGTCGGCGATGTTCTCGCCCAGCGTCAGCCGGCCGTTGACGTGGTGGCCGGGAATCGGCTCATAACCGTCATATTGAGCGGCAAGCCGGTCGGCGATCGCCTCGAAGGCCTTGCGGTCGGACTCGGTCCACCAGTTGCGCAAGGCGCCGTCGCCGTCGTACTGGCTGCCCTCGTCATCGAAGCCATGGCTGATCTCGTGGCCGATGATCGCGCCGATGGCGCCGTAGTTGGCCGCGTCGTCGGCCGCCATGTCGAAGAAGGGCTTCTGCAGGATGGCCGCGGGGAAGACGATCTCGTTGAGCGTGGGCTCGTAGTAGGCGTTGACGGTCTGCGGCGTCATGCCCCATTCCGCACGGTCCACCGGGCCGCCGACGCGCCGCGCCTGCCGCTCCCACTCGAAGCGGCCGGCGCGCAGCCGGTTGCCGATCGGGTCGCCTGCCTTCACCTGCAGCGCCGCGTAGTCGCGCCACTTGTCGGGGTAGCCGATCTTGGTCGTGTACTTGGCGAGCTTGGCCTGGGCCTCGGCCTTGGTCTCCGGCGACATCCAGCTCAGGCCGTCGATCGACACCTTGTAGGTGACCAGCAGATTGGCCACCAGCTCCTGCATCCGCGCCTTGGCGGCCGGCGGGAAGTAACGCGTGACGTAGACGCGGCCGACGGCCTCGCCCAAAGCGCCGTTGACCTCGGCCACGCCCTTCTGCCAGCGCGGCCGCTCCTGCTTCGCGCCGCTGATGGCGGTGCCGTGGAAGCCGAAGGCGGCGTCACGGAAGGGCTTGGGCAGCAGGTCGGCCGATTCGTCCAGCACGCGCAGGCGCAGGTAGGCCTTCCACTGCGTCAAGGGCACCTCGGCGACCAGCTTGGCCGCCGCAGCCACCTGGCTCGGCTGCGAGACGATCAGCCGCTCCACCTGGGTCAGCTGCGCGGCCTGGAGGAAGGCCGGCCAGTCCAGGCCCGGGGCCTTCTCGGCCAGTTCGGCGCGGGTCATCGGGTTGTAGATCTTGACCGGGTCGCGCATCTCGGCCTTGGGCCAGTGGCTCTGGGCGATGCGGTCCTCCAGCGCCAGCGCCTGGTCGGCCGTAGCGGGGTTGTCGCCGGCCAGCGCGGCCAGCTTGCGCAGATAGGCCTGGTAAGCGGCGCGGGTCTTGCCGAGCTGCGGGTCGTCGGGCTTCAGGTAGTAGTCGCGGTCGGGCATGCCCAGGCCCGCCTGCCAGGTCAGCGCGGCGTAGTGCGCCGGATCCTTGGCATCACCGAGCACCTGCATCTGCAGCGGCACGTTGAAGCGGCCCTGGGCCCGGCCCAGCCAGACAGCGAGCGAGAACGGGGAGTCGATCGCGTCGATCGCCTCGAGCAGCCCGCGCACCGGCGCGAGGCCGGCCTTGTCGATCGCCTTCAGGTCGGTGTAGGACTTGTAGAAGTCGGCGATGCGGCGCTCGTCGCTGCCCTCGGCCTGCGGCTTCTTCGCCAGGCCTTCGACGATCGTGCGCACGCGCTGGTCGGACAGATCCTCCAGCAGCGTGAAGGCGCCGGTCTCGGAGCGGTCGGCCGGGATCTTGGTGGCCTTGAGCCAGCGGCCGTTGACCGCCTTGAACAGGTCGTCCTGCGGGCGCACGGCCTTGTCGAAGGCGGCGGTATCGACGCCGGCGGACAGCGGCGCGGCCTGGGCCGTGAGGACCGTCAGCGCGAGGATCAGCGGTGTGAGTTTCATGATCGATCGATGAATGAAAAAGGCCGCGAACGGAATCGCGGCCTTTGTTGATGTCCGGATGAGCTGCCCTTACCAGATGCGGATGCGCTCGGCGACCGGCTTGAACATCTTGTCGCCGGCCTTGGTGCCGAAGGCCTCGTGGAAGCCGTCGTGGTTGACGGCGCCGCCGTTGGCGCGGAACTCGCTCGGCGAGTGCGGGTCGATCGTCAGCAGCTGCAGCTGGCGGGCTTCGCGCATCTTGTTGCGCCAGGCCTGCGACCAGCCCAGGAAGAAGCGCTGCTCGCCGGTGTAGCCGTCCAGCACCGGGGCGGGCTTGCCGTTCAGCGAGCGCTTGTAGGCCTTGTAGGCGATCTGCAGGCCGGACAGGTCGGCGATGTTCTCGCCCAGGGTCAGGCGGCCGTTGACGTGCTTGCCGGGGATGGGCTCGTAGCCGTCGTACTGGGCCACCAGCTTGTCGGCGATCGCCTCGAAGGCCTTGCGGTCGCCCTCGGTCCACCAGTTGCGCAGCTTGCCGTCGCCGTCGTACTGGCTGCCCTGGTCGTCGAAGCCGTGGCTGATCTCGTGGCCGATCACCGCGCCGATGGCGCCGTAGTTGACGGCGTCGTCGGCGGCCATGTCGAAGAACGGCGGCTGCAGGATGGCGGCCGGGAAGACGATCTCGTTGAGCGAGGGGTTGTAGTAGGCGTTGACCGTCTGCGGCGTCATGCCCCATTCGGTGCGGTCCACCTTCTTGCCGACGCGCACCGAGACGCGCTCCCACTCGAAGCGGCCGGCGCGCTCGCGGTTGCCGACCGGATCACCGGCCTTGACGACCAGCTTGGTGTAGTCACGCCAGACGTCGGGGTAGCCGATCTTGGTCATGTACTTGGACAGCTTGTCCTGGGCCTGCGCCTTGGTTTCGGTCGACATCCACGAAAGGCCGTCGATCGAGGTCTTGTAGGTGGCCAGCAGGTTCTGCACCAGCTCCTGCATGCGGGCCTTGTAGGCCGGCGGGAAGTACTTGCCGACGTAGACCTTGCCCACGGCCTCGCCCATCGCGCCGTTCAGCTCGGCGATGCCCTTCTGCCAGCGCGGGCGCTCTTCCTTGGTGCCGGTGATGGCCGCGCCGTGGAAGGCGAAGGCGGCATCGCGGTAGGCCTGGGGCAGCAGGTCGGCGGATTCGTCCAGCACGCGCAGGCGCAGGTAGGCCTTCCACTGGGCCAGCGGCTTGTCGGCCACCAGCTTGGCGACGCCCTTCACTTCCGAAGGCTGCGAGACCGACAGCTTGCTCGGATTGGCGCCGACGTTGGCGCCAGCGAAGAAGGCGGCCCAGTCGATGCCCGGCGCGGCGGCCTGCAGCTCGGCGACGGTCATCGGGTTGTAGTTCTTGACCGGATCGCGCAGCTCGACCTTGGGCAGGTGCACCTCGGCGATGGCGCGCTCCAGCTCGATCACCGACTTGGCGGTGGCGGCGGCGTCCTTGTCGCCGGACAGGCTGCCCAGCGTTGTCAGGTAGCTCTCGTAGGCCGTGCGGGCCTTGCCCATGCGCTCGTCGTCGGCCTTCAGGTAGTAGTCGCGGTCGGGCATGCCCAGGCCGCCCTGCCAGGTCAGCGCGGTGTAGACGGTCGGGTCCTTGGAGTCGCCCTCCACGCCCATCAGCACCGGCGTGTTGAACGAGCCCTGCGACTTGCCCAGCCAGGCGGCCAGATCCTTGGGCGTCTTGATCGCGTCGATGCTGGCCAGCAGCGACTTCAGCGGGGCCAGGCCGGCCTTGTCGATGGCGGCGGTGTCGACGTAGGAGCCGTAGAAGTCGGCGATCTTCTGCTCGACGGTGCCGGGCTTCTGCTTGGCCTTGGCCAGCTCGTCGACGATGGTGCGCACGCGCTGGTCCGACAGGTCGCGCAGGCCGATGAAGGTGCCGTAGCTGGACTTGTCGGCCGGGATCTCGGTCTTCTTGACCCAGTCGCCGTTGACGGCGCTGAACAGGTCGTCCTGGATGCGGACGGTGCTGTCGAAGCCGGACTTGTCCAGGCCCGAGGTCGGCGTTTGCGCGTGGCTCATGCCGGCCAGTGTCAGCGACAGCACCAGCGGTGCCAAGCAGAGAACCTTCGAGATGGTTGCCATCAACTTCTACCCACGATTGGAAAGCGCAGGAGGGTAGTGGATGCGCGAAGGGCTGACAACATGGCTTTCGTCATGCGTGTCAGCCCTGATTACCAGTCAATGCCGGTCAGTCCGGCTTGATCGTTAGGTGTTACTTCTTCGGCAGCGGCTCCACGATAGCGAAGTCCGGCGTGAAGTTGTCGAACATCGCGAACAGCTCGCCGAACTTGCGCGGGTCGCCCTCGGCCTTCACCAGGCCCTGCTGCATCAGCTCGGGCAGCTTGGCCTGGCCCAGCAGGAACTTGTTCAGCGCCTCGCGGGTCAGCGTCAGGCCGGCGTCGGCCTTGGCGGCCTGCTTGCCCTCGACCCAGGTCAGCGCCGAGTTCTCCAGGTTCAGCACGAACTTCTGGTTCGAGTCGGTGAAATTCCAGTTCAGCACCAGGCGCTTGCCGTCGGCCTTGGCGGCGTTCAGGCGCACGCCGAGGAAGTCGAAGAACAGCTCGAGGTTGACGGCCTTCAGCGTGTCGGCGTTGAGCGTGCTCAGCGGCGGCAGCTTGGGCACGCCGTTGCGCAGCTCCTGCGCGCCGGTCAGGTAGGCGCCGCGCCAGGTGCCGGCCTCGGCCTGGTAGCCCAGCTGCTCCAGCGCGTCGGCGCCGAGGCTGCGGGCAGCCTGGTTGGCCGGGTCGAAGGAGACGATCTGGCTCATCACGCTGGCCACCCAGCGGTACTCGCCCTTGGCGAAGTCGGCGCGGGCCTTGGCGATGACGGCGTCGGCGCCGCCCATGTACTCGATCGCCTTCTTCGCCTGCTCGCCGTCCGGCAGCGGATTCAGGTTGGCCGGGTTGGCGTCGTACCAGCCGAGGTACTTCTGGTAGATCGCGCGGCTGTTGTGGCTCAGCGTGCCGTAGTAGCCGTGGGTAGACCATTCCTTGTCCAGGCTGGCCGGCATCTTCAGCGTGTTGGCGATGTCGCCCGGCTTCCAGCCCTGGTTCAGCAGGCGCACCGTCTGGTCGTGGATGAACTTGTAGAGGTCGCGCTGGACGACCAGGAAGTGGTCGATGCCGGCCGGGCCGAAGACGGGCCAGTGGTGCGACATGATCAGCGTGTCAGCCTTGGCGGCATAGCGCTCGCGCACGTCGGAGATGTAGCCCGACCACTTGTTGGCATCACGCACCTCCGCGCCGCGGATCGTGTAGACGTTGTGCATGTGCTGGGTCGTCACTTCCGCGGTGTCCAGCACCTTGTGCTGCGGGAAGTACATCATCATCTCGGCCGGCGCCTCGGAGCCCGGCGCCAGGATGAACTCGACCGGCACGCCGTCGATGACGCGGTTCGGATCCTTGGCGGTGATCACGTCGGTGGGCGGGATCAGCGTGATGCCCCCGCGGCTCAGCGCCTTGCCCAGGCCCGTGTCCACGTGGCCCATCGGGCCGGGCGGCAGCAGAGCGCCGAACTGGTAGGCGGCGCGACGGCTCATCGCATTGCCGGCGATGATGTTCTCGGCGATGGCGGTTTCCATGAAGCCGTCCGGCGCGTAGATGCGGATCTTGCCCGCGGCGACGTCGGCGTCGCTGGCCACGCCCTTGACGCCGCCGAAGTGGTCGGCATGGCCGTGGCTGTAGATCACCGCCACCACCGGCTTCTTCGGCCGGTGGGCGTAGTAGAGCTCCAGTCCAGCCTTGGCGGTGTCGGCCGTGAGCAGCGGGTCGATGACGATCAGGCCGGTCTTGCCTTCGATGATCGTCATGTTGGACAGGTCCAGCCCGCGCAGCTGGTACATGCCGTCGGCCACCTTGAACAGGCCGGCGATCGCATCCAGCTGGGCCTGGCGCCACAGGCTGGGGTTGACCGTGGCCGGCGCGTCGCCCTTGAGGAAATCGTAGGCGGCCATGTTCCAGACCGGCTTGCCGTCGGCGCCATTGATCACATTGCCGGGGATGCCGGCGATGAAGCCGCGCTTCGCGTCCTCGAAGGCTTGCTTGTCGCCCCAGGGCAGCGTGGCGCTGAAATCGGCATTGGCCTTGGCGGTGGCGGCTTCCGCGCCCTTGGGCGCGACCTGCGCGCCGGCCGTGCCGGCCAGCGCCAGCAGCGCGGCCACGGCAATGAGGGTCTTGTTCTTCATCATCAACATCGGTTTGTCTCCAGGAAAATTCATGCGCTCAAGGACGGCAGCTGGTAGTCCTTGAACTGGTCGCGCAGCTTGGTCTTGAGCATCTTGCCGGTGGCGCCCAGCGGGATCGCCGGCACGAACAGCACGTCATCGGGGATCTGCCACTTGGCCGTCTTGCCCTGGTAGAAGGCCAGCAGCTCGTCGCGGGTCAGCGTGGCATTGGGCTTCAGCGCCACGACCACCACCGGCCGTTCGTCCCACTTCGGGTGGCGCATGCCGATGCAGGCCGCCATGGCCACGGCCGGGTGGGCCATCGCGATGTTCTCCACCTCGATTGAGCTGATCCATTCGCCGCCGGACTTGATCACGTCCTTGCTGCGGTCGGTGATCAGCATGAAGCCGTCGCCATCGATCATGGCCACGTCGCCGGTGGGGAACCAGCCCTCGTCGAGGATCTCGCCGCCCTCGCCCTTGAAGTATTCGCCGACGACCCAGTGGCCGCGCGCCTGCAGCTCGCCGCTCTGCTGGCCGTCCCAGGGCAAGACCTGGCCCTCATGGCCCTTGATGCGCAACTCGATGCCGAAGATCGGCCGGCCCTGCGACTGGCGGCGCTTGAGCTGCGCCTCGGGCGACTCGGCCAGGTGCTTGTTCTTCAGCGTGCAGACGGAGCCCAGCGGCGACAGCTCGGTCATGCCCCAGGCGTGCAGCACCTCGACCTTGTAGTCGTTCTGGAAGGCCTGGATCATCGCCGGCGGGCAGGCGGAGCCGCCGATCACCGTGCGGTTCATCGTCGAGAAGCGCAGGCCGTTGGCCTGCACGTGCGCCAGCATCATCTGCCAGACGGTCGGCACGCCGGCGGCCAGCGTGACCTTCTCGTTCTCGATCAGCTCGTAGACCGACTTGCCGTCCATCGCCGGGCCGGGGAAGACCAGCTTGCAGCCGGTCATCGCCGCCGCGTAGGGCAGGCCCCAGGCGTTGACGTGGAACATCGGCACGACCGGCAGCACGCTGTCACGCGCCGACAGGCACATCGCGTCGGGCATCACCACCGCGTAGCTGTGCAGCATCGTCGAGCGGTGGCTGTAGAGCACGCCCTTGGGGTTGCCGGTGGTGCCGCTGGTGTAGCAGAGGCTGGCGGCGCTGTTCTCGTCGACGACGGGCCAGTCGTAGGTATCGGGCTGGCCGGCGATCCAGTCTTCGTAGGCGATCAGGCCGGGGATGCCGCTCTCCTTCGGCAGCGCGGCGCCGTCGCACATCGCGATCCAGTGCTTCACCGTCGGGCAGCGCGAGTGCACGGCCTGGATCAGCGGCAGGAAGCTGGTGTCGAAGCACAGCACCGTGTCTTCCGCGTGGTTGATGATCCAGGCGAGCTGCTCGGGATGCAGGCGCGGGTTCAGCGTGTGCAGCACCCGGCCGGAGGACGAAATGCCGAAGTACAGCTCCATGTGGCGGTAGCCGTTCCAGGCGAGCGTGGCCACGCGCTGGCCCTGCTCCACCTGCATCGCGTCGAGCGCATTGGCGATCTTGCGGGCGCGGGCAGCGACCTCGCGGTAGGTGGTGCGATGGATGTCGCCCTCGACGCGGCGGCTGACGATTTCTCCGTCGCCATGGCATTGCGCCGCGAACTCGATGATGCGCGAGATGTTCAGCTCGTGCTGCTGCATCAGACCCAGCATGGGATGTCTCCTGGTTGTTTCTCGGATCAGGCCGTGGCCAGCGCCTTGGCGCGCGCGTCCTCGCGGATCATCTTCGCGGCCTTCTCGCCGATCATGATCGTGGGCGCGTTGGTGTTGCCGCCGATCAGGGTCGGGAAGATGGACGCATCGCAGACGCGCAGGCCCTCGACGCCGCGCACGCGCAGGCGCGCATCGACCACGGCCATCGTGTCGCTGGCCGGGCCCATCTTGCAAGTCCCCACCGGGTGGTATTGCGTGTCGGCACGGGCGCGGATATCGGCTTCGAGGCCCCGGGTGTCGTCGATGCGGGTCGGGTAGAGCTGCTTGCCGCGCACGCCGTCGAAGGCCTTCGATTCCATGATGCGCTGCTGGATCTGCGCGCCGCGCACCAGCAGCTCGGTGTCGCGATCGTCGCTGAGGAAGCGCGGGTCGATCACCGGCGCGTCGTTGGCGTCGGTGCTGGCCAGGCCCACGGTGCCGCGGCTGTGGGGCCGCATGATGTCCACATGGCAGGAGATGCCGTGGCCCAGGTGCATCTTGCGGGCGTGATCGTCGACGATGGCGATCACGAAGATCAGCTGCAGGTCGGGCACCTTCACCGCGGGCGCCGAGCTGACGAAGGCACCGGCGCCGGCGTAGCAGGTGGTCAGCAGGCCGGTGCGCTCGTTCTTCCACTCGGGAATGGCCTTCAGGATCTTCGGGCCGGCGCGCAGCGAGACGCCGAAGGACTCGGTGCTGCTCGCGACCTTCCAGGTCTGCACATAGTCGATGTGGTCCTGCAGGTTCTTGCCGACGCCGGGAATCTCGGCCACCGGCTTGATGCCCAGCATCTGCAGCTCGGCGCCCGCGCCCAGGCCCGACAGCATCATCAGCTGCGGGGAGCCGAAGGCGCCGGCCGACAACACCACCTCGCGGCGCGCCTTCACCTGCTGTTTCGCGCCACCCTGCGTGTATTCGATGCCCACGGCGCGCCGGCCCTCGAACAGCACGCGCTGGCTGACCGCGCGGGTGATCACCTTCAGGTTGGAGCGCGAGAGATTGGGCGTCAGGTAGCCCTTGGCGGCGCTGCAGCGCTCGCCGTTCTTGTGCGTGACCTGGTACATGAAGGCGCCGTGCTGCTCGGCGCCGTTGTAGTCGGGGTTCAGCGGGATGCCGCTGGCCACGGCCGCCTCGAGGAAGGTGTCGTTCAGCGCGCTGTGGTAGTTCTGGTAGGTGACGTTCAGCGGGCCGCCCTGGCCGTGGAACTCGTTGCGGAACTGCTCGTTGTTCTCGGCCTGGCGGAAGAAGGGCAGCACCTCGTCGTAGGACCAGCCCTCGTTGCCGAGCGAGGCCCAGTGGTCGTAGTCCCACCTGTTGCCGCGCACGTAGAGCATCGCGTTGATCGAGCTGGAGCCGCCCAGCGTCTTGCCGCGGGGCTGGTAGCCCAGGCGGCCGTTCAGGCCCGGCTGCGGCACGGTCTTGTAGCCGTAGTTGTTGAGCTTGGTGGGCATCATCGCCACCACGCCGGCCGGCGCATGGATGAACACGCTGGTGTCCGGGCCACCGGCCTCCAGCAGGCAGACGCTGACCGCCGGGTCCTCGCTCAGGCGCGAAGCGATGACGCAGCCGGCCGAGCCGCCGCCGACGATGACGTAGTCGAATTCGTTCATATCGTTCTCTTCCTTGTTCAGGCGATCAGCTTGAGCACCTTCAGCATGAAGGCGAAGGTCTTGCCATAGGGCGGGTGCAGCAGCGGGATGCCGTTCAGCCGCGCCTGGATGAACACCGGCTTCTCCTTGCTGAAGCTGCGGAAGCCGTGCTCGCCGTGGTAGGCGCCCATGCCGCTGGCGCCGACGCCGCCGAAGGGCTGCGCCTCCTGGCCGATGTGCCAGAGGCAGTCGTTGATCGTCACGCCGCCGGCGATGGTCTCGCGCAGCACCTGCTCGCGCGCGGCGCCGTCGCTGCCGAACCAGTACAGGGCCAGCGGGCGGTCGCCGGCGTTGACCTTGGCGATGGCGGCAGCCGTGTCGGCCACCTCGACGATGGGCAGCAGCGGGCCGAAGATCTCCTCCTGCATGATCTGCATCGAGGGGGTGGGATTCAGCACCGCCACCGGCGTGAACTTGCGCGAGCCCTGCGGGGTCAGGTCATCGCTGAGCGGCACGATGGTGGCGCCCTGAGACTGCGCGTCGTCCAGCAGCTGCTGCAGGCGGGCGCGGTGGCGTGGCGAGATGATCGAGGTGTAGTCGGGGTTGCCCTCGATCGTCGGGTACATGCGCGCGACCTCGGCCTTCAGCGCCTCGGCCACCGCCCTGCCCTGGCCTGGCGGCACCAGCAGGTAGTCCGGCGCGATGCAGGTCTGGCCCGCGTTCAGCAGCTTGCCGAAGGCGATGCGCGGGGCGGCCACCTTCAGGTCCGCGCTGCTGTCGATGATGCAGGGTGACTTGCCGCCGAGCTCCAGCGTCAGCGGCGTCAGGTTCGGCGCGGCGGCGGCGGCCACCTTGCGGCCCACCGCGGTGGAGCCGGTGAACACCAGGTGGTCGAAGGGCAGTGCGCAGAAGGCGGCGCCGACCTGCGCGTCCCCGCAGACCACGGCCATCTCCTCGGGCTTGAAATACTGGCCGACCAGCTTCTCCAGCAGCGCGGAGAAGGCCGGGGTCAGCTCGGAGGGCTTGATCAGCACGCGGTTGCCGGCGGCGATCGCGCCGATGGCGGGGCCCAGGCTCAGCTGCAGCGGATAGTTCCAGGGCGCGACGACGCCGACCACGCCCAGCGGCTGGCGGATCAGCCGGTTGCGGCCGGGCATGTAGGCCAGCGAGGTGGCGACCCGGCGCGTCTTCATCCAGCCCTTCAGGTGGCGCTTGGTGCCGACGATGGAGGTGCCCAGGATGCCGACTTCGGCCAGCAGGGTCTCGTGGGCCGAGCGGTGGCCGAAGTCCTGCGTGATCGCCTGGACGAAGGCTTGAGCGTTCTCTTCCAGCAGCCGCGCGAGGCGGTCCAGCCGGTCGATGCGCACCGCGTGGGTCGGCGTCGGGTCCGTGGCGTGGGCGGCGCGCTGGGCCGCCAGCAGGGTCGCTGCCGCGGCGTCGGGGGTCAGGGCATTCACGTCCGTGTCTCCTGGTTTGAGGGCTGTCTCCGGCACCCGTGATCCGGGTGTTCACGGGCATCGTTGCAGCCTCAAATGGTGCGCGCGTGCACGATAATCGGCTATGACCGGCGCTGACAGTGGCCATGACATCCAATGCCACCCAGGGTTTCTCCCTGGCGGGTCGACGCGTACGCCGACGATCCACGATGCGGTCTTCCCGGTGCTCCCGTTCAGCGGCGTGCTGGCCCTCGCGCTGGAGCAGGACTGGCAGGAGCGGCAGCTCTTCTTCCCGAGCTTCAGCGGCGCCGCGACGAGCACGCAGCCCTATTGCAGCTATGTCGAGGCGCGCGAGGGCCTGCAGCTCGCGCTGCGTCATCACGAGGGGCTGGAGCTGGCGGTGCTGTCCGGCGCGCGCAAGTCGCTGCCCCATCTCGGGGCGCTGGGCCTGGGCATGATGAGCCACGCCACGGTCGGCGAGGCGCTGACCTTCGGCATGCGCTACCAGCTGGTCGCCGGCTCGATGCTGCAGTTCCGCACGGAGGCCGACGGCGACGAGGCCTCGATGACCGCCCACCTGCTGTTCGACGACCCCGAGCTGGCCCCCTTCCTCGCCATCGACCACATGGCCACGGCGCTGAACAGCCTGCGCCAGATCCTGGCGCCGCTGCCGGTCTCGCGCCTGCTCAAGCGGGTGGAACTGGCCTTCGAGGCACCGGCGCTGGCCAGCAGCCTGGCGGCCCTGTTCGAGACGACGGTGGTCTTCGGCGCCGATCGCAGCCGCCTGGTGTTCGACGCGCGCGCCCTCTCCCTGCGGCTGATGTTCCACAACGCGGTCAGCGCGGAAGTGGCCCGCGAGGCCTGCGAGCGCGAGCTGGCGGCGCGCTGGGCGGAGCGCGAAAGCACGGGCGCCTCGCTGCGCCAGCGCCTGTTCGGCGCCGATGGGCGCCTGCTGCCGCTGCCGGCGGTGGCCTCCAGCATGGGGCTGAGCCTGCGTTCGCTGCATCGCGCGCTCGCGCGAGAGGGCATCCGCTACTCGGACCTGTACGAACAGTTGGGGCGCCAGCGCGCCGAGAAGCTGCTGCTGGCCGGCGCCTCCACCAGCACCATCGCCGAGACGCTGCAGTTCAGCGATCAGCGCAGCTTCGTGCGGGCCTTCGAGCGCTGGACCGGGATGAGCCCGGCGGCATGGCGGCGCCAGAATGCGGCGCCGCAGGCAGTGGCGGTGATCGAACGAGGCTGATCAGGCCGACAGCGACGCGTCCGGCTTGGATTCGCTGCTCGTCTTGTAGGCTTCGGCCTTTTCTGCCGAAGACGGGTAGTGGCGGAAATCGTAGACCTGCTGCTCGAACACGGTGACCTTGCCGTCCTTGTTGCCGTCGGCGGCCTGGAAAGTCCAGTCGGGCTTGGCCGCCGCGACCTGCTGCTCGACACCGGCAGGAGAAGGCGCGGCGGCCTGCTGGGCACCCTCCTGGGAGATCGTGATCACGACGGCCGCGGCTTCGCCGCCGGTCTCGGTCGAACGGACGGCGGGCGTAGCTTCCTCGGCGGATTGGCGCGCGGCGGCCGTGCTGGACGCGGCAGCGCTGGTACTGGATACGGCAGGAATCATGGCAAACCTCCGCAAGGATTCCGTTGATCAGGTCCCCTTCCTGACGGCGTCAACGGCTCGGGCGCACAACGCACCCGGCTGGTCATGAGCCTGATATCGACGCCCTAGCACCAGACTTTAGGCCTCGATGCGTAGAAAACCGCTGGAATAACGGCTTACTTCGACGCATTGAGCCCGCCGGGGCGCAAAAAAGCCCGATACGAAGCAGTTTCGTATCGGGCTTGATGTCTTGGTAGGCGCGATTGGATTCGAACCAACGACCCCCACCATGTCAAGGTGGTGCTCTAACCAACTGAGCTACGCGCCTGGGGTCTTGTTCAGCAAGGATGGCCAGAGAAGCCTGGTTCTAGATTCTTCTCTAGAAGCTTCATCTGGTAGGCGCGATTGGATTCGAACCAACGACCCCCACCATGTCAAGGTGGTGCTCTAACCAACTGAGCTACGCGCCTGCTGAAGCTAGCAGTATATGCCAGATTTTGGTGAGCTGGCAAATTCTCCCCATGAGGGCTTCATTTACTTGCGCCGCGCCGACTTCACGCCGCTCACCTGCGCGACGCTGCGCAGCACCTGCGCCAGACGAGCCGAGTCGGCCACCTCGACGGTCAGCTGGGTCAGCGTGGAATCGCCGTTAGGCCCGCGGCCGCGCGCCGCCTGCGTGTTGACCGCGCTGACATGGAACTTCTCCTTGGCCAGCACTTCCAGCACGTCGCGCAGCAAGCCCGGCCGGTTGCTGGACTCGATCACCACGTCCACCGGATAGACAGCGCCACCGCCGCTGCCGCCCCAGGCCACCGCGATCACCCGCTCCGGCGTGCGCTGCGCCATCTGGCGGAAGTTGGTGCAGGCGCTGCGATGAATGGCCACGCCCTTGCCGCGCGTGACATAGCCGCCGATCTCGTCGGGCGGTGCCGGGCGGCAGCAGTGCGACAGGCTCGTCAGCAGCGAATCGACGCCCACCACCAGCACGCCACCCTTGGGCGCGCCGGCAGCGGGGCTGGAACTGCGGCGCTTCTGCACCAGCCATTCGTCTTCGTCCGGCTCGGGCTCGGGCGGGCGCAGCAGCAGCTCGATATTGCGCAGCGAGAACTCGTCCTTGCCGACCACCTCGAACAGCGCATCCGCCCCCTTGAAGCCCAGCCGCGCGGCCAGGTCCTCGAGCTTGATGGCCGTGCGCCCCTCGCGCTGCAGCAGCTTCTCGACCAGCTCGCGGCCCTTGGCCACCGTCTGAGCCAGTTGCAGGCTGTTGAACCAGGCGCGCACCTTGGCGCGCGAGCGCTGGCTCTGCAGGTAGCCGAGCTCGGCATTGAGCCAGTCCAGCGAGGGCCCGCCCTCCTTGGCCGCGACGACCTCCACCGTCTGCCCGCTGGCCAGCCGGGTGTTCAGCGGCACCATGTGGCCGTCGACCTTGGCGCCGCGGCAGCGGTGGCCGAGATCGGTGTGGACCGCATAGGCGAAGTCGATCGGCGTGGCGCCGGCCGTCAGCTCCACGATGGTGGCTTGCGGCGTGAAGACGTAGATGCGGTCGTCGTAGATCGCCTGCTCGGGCGACTCTCCACCCTCGCTGAAATCCCGCTCCCAGGCCAGCAGCTGGCGCAGCACCGCCTTGCGTGCCTGCGCCACCTGGTCGTCGCTGGCGACCACGCCGCCATAGCCGCGCACGCCCGCCTCCTTGTAGGCCCAGTGCGCGGCCACGCCGTGCTCGGCATGCTCGTGCATCTCGCGGGTGCGGATCTGGACTTCCATCGGCCGGCCATCGGCGCCCAGCACCACCGTATGCAGCGACTGGTAGCCGTTGGGCTTGGGGCGGGCGATGTAGTCGTCGAACTCGTCGGGCACCGGCTGGTGGCGCTCGTGCAGGAAGCTGAGCGCGGCATAGCAGGCCGTCACGTCGGCCACGATGACGCGGAAGGCCCGCAGGTCGAACACCCGCTCCAGGCTCAGCGCCTTGCCCTGCATCTTCTTGTAGATGCTGTAGAGATGCTTGGGCCGCCCCTGCACCTGTGCGTCGATGCCATGGGCCTGCAGCTCGGCCTGCAGCGCGGCGCGGGCCGCTTCGACGCGCTGCTCGCGCTCGGCCCGCTTCTCGTCGAGCGCGCGGGCGATCTGCTTGTAGGCTTCAGGCTGCAGGAAGCGGAAGGCCAGGTCCTCCAGCTCCCACTTGATCTGCCAGATGCCCAACCGGTTGGCCAGCGGCGCGAAGACCTGCTGCGACTCCGCCGCCACCGCCTGCGGACAGGCCGTCTTGCTGGCGGCGAACCAGCGCAGCGTCTGCAGCCGCGAGGCCAGGCGCAGCAGCACCACACGCAGGTCGCGCGAGAAGGCCAGCAGCATCTTGCGCACCCGCTCGGTCTGCTGGGCGCGCTGCTCCTGGCCCACATGCTGGGCCTCGCGCGCGGCACGCTGGATCTGCACCAGGCGGCGCGTGTGCGTGACCAGGCTGGCGTAGCTCTCGCCGAAGGCCTTGGCGACGATCTCCTCGGGCTTGTTCAGGTAGTCGCCGGCGTAGACCAGGTAGCTGGCGGCCTGCATCGCCGGCGCGGCACCGATGCCGGCGAGGATCGCGGCCACGCCGTCGGCATGGGCCAGCGCGTCCTCGCCGGTTTCCAGCGGCTGGCCGGCCAGCAGCGGTTCGGCAAAGGCGCGGGCACGCTGGACCGGGGAAACCGGATCGTCATCCCTGACATCCATCAGGACGACGATGGGTGCGGCCTGTTCGGAGGCCGCGTCGTTCAATCGGGTCTGCGTCTTCATGAACCGCCGAGAAACTCCCGCACCACGTCGATCTGGTCCGCATGCACCAGCGTCGGCGCATGGCCGATGCCGGCGAATTCATGCAGCCGCGCGCGCGGGCCGCGCTGCGTCATCTGCTCGGCCGTCTCGCGGCTCAGCAGGTCGGACTGGGCGCCGCGCAGCAGCAGCGTCGGGCAGGCGATCGCGTCGTAGGCCTTCCACAGCGCGGCCTCGCCGGCGGCGGCCATCTCGGCCGTCACCGCCTTGAACGGCAGGGCCATCGACGGGTCGTAGTGCAGGCGGAACTTGCCGTCTCCATTCGGTCGGAACATCGGCGCCGACAGCGCCGCCCACTCCTCTTTCGTGTGCGGGCCGAAGCTGCTGGAGATGGACCACAGGTAGTCGGCGCCCTGCTCCACCGAATCGAAGGAGATCGGCTGGCCCAGGTAGGTGCCGATGCGCTGGATCGCCTCGAAGCGGATCGCCGGGCCGACATCGTTAAGCACCAGCCGGCGGATCGGGCTGTGCGGCAGCGAGGCCACGCCCATGCCGATCAGGCCGCCCATCGAGGTACCGACCCAGTCGACCTGCTCGACATCCAGCCGCGCCAGCAGCGTGACCATGTCGGCCACGTAGGCCGGCACCTGGTAGCCGGCCGGGTTGGCCAGCCAGTCGGAGTGGCCGCGGCCGGCCACGTCCGGGGCGATCACGCGGTACCGCTCGGACAAGGCGTTAGCGAGCGCCGTGAAGTCGCGCCCCTGGCGGCTCAGGCCGTGGACGCAGACCACCGTCGGCGCATCCGTCGCCGGCCCGGTCCATTCCCAGTAGGCCAGCTGATGCAGGCCCGCCGGACCCAGGCATTGCACGCGCTTCAAGCTCGGTTCAGCGGCCATCTCTTGATCCCTTTGCATAATCGTTCGATCGATCGTACCAACCGCGAAAGGGCTTCCATGTTGAAAGGTAAAACCGCAGTCGTCACCGGCTCCACCAGCGGCATCGGGCTGGGCATTGCGCTGGCCCTGGCGCGGCAGGGCATGAACATCGTGCTCAACGGCTTCGGCGAGGTGCCGCGGGCGCAGATCGAGGCCCTCGGTGTGCGGGCCGGCTACCACGGCGCGGACATGAGCAGGCCCGCGGAGATCGAGGCGATGATGGCCTATGCGGACGCCGAATTCGGAGGCTGCGACGTGCTGGTGAACAACGCGGGCATCCAGCACGTAGCGGCGGTGGAGGAGTTTCCGACCGAGCGATGGGACGCGATCATCGCGATCAACCTCACGTCAGCCTTCCACACGACCCGCCTGGCCCTGCCCGGCATGAAGCAGCGCGGCTGGGGCCGCATCATCAACCTGGCCTCGGTGCACGGCCTGGTGGCCTCGGCGCAGAAGTCGGCCTATGTCGCGGCCAAGCACGGCCTGGTGGGCTTCACCAAGGCGGTGGCACTGGAGACGGCCACCACGCCGGTGACGGTCAACGCCATCTGCCCCGGCTGGGTGCTGACGCCGCTGGTGCAGAAGCAGGTGGATGCGCGAGCCGCGGCCGAGAACGTCTCGAACGACGAGGCCAAGCGCCGCCTGCTGGCCGAGAAACAGCCCTCGCTGCAGTTCACGACGCCGGAGCAGCTAGGCGAACTTACCGTCTTCCTCTGCTCCGACGCCGCCTCCAACGTCCGCGGCCAGGCCTGGAGCCTGGACGGCGGCTGGACAGCTCAGTGATTCAGCCCAGTTCCTTCTGCGAACTGATCACCTTCGACACGATCCCATAACTGATCGCCTCATCGGCACTCATCCAGAAGTCGCGCTCCATGTCGGCGGTGACCGTGTCCAGCGGCTTGCCGGTCTGCTTGGCGATGACCTTGGCGATGCGCTCGCGGGTGCGCAGGATCTCGCGGGCCATGATGGCGATGTCGGTGGCCTGGCCGCCGGCGCCGCCCGCGGGCTGGTGGATCATGAAGCGGGTGTTGGGCAGGCACAGGCGGCGCTCCTTCGGCGGCGCCAGGAAGATGTGGGCGCCGGCGCTGGCCACCCAGCCGGTGCCCAGCGTCGTGACCGGGGCGCGCACGAAATTGATCATGTCGTGGATCGCGTCGCCCGATTCGACGTGGCCGCCGGGCGAGGAGATCAGCATCGTGATCGGCGCGTCGGAATCGGCGGCCAGCGCCAGCAGGCGGCGGCACACGGCCTGGGCCAGCGTGTCGTTGATCTCGCCGAACACCATGACGAAGCGGGACTTGAAGGCCAGCTGGTCTTCCAGCCTTTCGACGGGTGCTGCAGCGGGCTTGTCGTTTGCCTCGTCCTTGCCGAGATGGAATTGCATCGTGGGTCTCCTTTGCGTGAACGGGCGGATTGTTGCTCAAGCCCGAAGCAGCCTCCTTCGTGACGAGGTTGTTACGACGATGTAACGCCAGGGCTTTGTGCCTGGAATTCCCGGAAAACGCCTTCACAATCGTGTCTGTTACAAATTCAGGACTGGCTATGACTAGCAGCAACACGACCAGCTCGACACGACCGAACCGCATCCTTGTCGTCGACGACGACGCCCGCATCCGCGACCTCCTGCGTCGCTACCTGACGCAGGAAGGGTTCGACGTGCTGCTGGCCGAGGACGGCAAGTCGCTGAACCGGCAGCTGACCCGCGAGACGGTGGACCTGATCGTGCTGGACCTGATGCTCCCGGGCGAGGACGGCCTCACCATCTGCCGCCGCCTGCGCGCCGCCAGCGACAACACGCCGATCATCATGCTGACCGCCAAGGTCGAGGAAGTGGACCGCATCGTCGGCCTGGAAGTCGGCGCCGACGACTACCTCAGCAAGCCCTTCAACCCCCGCGAGCTGCTGGCCCGGATCAACGCGGTGCTGCGCCGCCGCCCGGCGCTGGAAGCTCCGGGCGCCCCGGCCAAGGAGCCGATGACGGTCAATTTCGGTCCCTTCGAGTTCGACCTGGCGCTGCGCCGCCTGGCCAAGAACGGGGAGCAACTGCCGCTGACCACCGGCGAGTTCTCGATGCTGAAGGCACTGGTGCGCCACCCGCGCCAGCCGCTGTCGCGCGACAAGCTGGCCCAGCTGGCGCGCGGCCGCGAGTTCGAGCCCTTCGACCGCAGCCTGGACGTGCAGATCTCCCGCCTGCGCAAGCTGCTGGAAGCCGACCCGGCCCAGCCGCGCTACATCCAGACCGTCTGGGGTGTCGGTTATGTCTTCGTCCCCGATGAAGTAGCCACAGCCTGACGGGCGCGGCTGACGTGTCCCGGCCGCACCTGGCCCTCAACCTCTTCTGGCGTACCTTCGCGCTGCTGGCGGTGCTGCTGGCGGGCACGGTGTTCGCCTGGCAGCAGACCTTCAAGGCGCTGGAGGCGGAGCCGCGCGCGCTCGAATCGGCGCAGCAGCTCGCCGGCCTGGTCAACCTGAGCCGCGCGGCGCTGGCCAATACCGATGCGATCAACCGCGTGGCGGTGATCAGCTCGCTGGGCGGCAGCCAGACGGTGCAGGTGCGGGTGGCCGAAACGAGCGACCGCTGGCTGCCCTACGACACCAACCCCTTCGCCAAGCGCCTGGCCGCCGAGCTGGGCGACCGCCTGGGGCCCGGCACCGTGGTGGCCCGCGGCGTCAACGGCGAGGTGGGCCTGTTCGTGCGCTTCACCGTCGAACACGACGCCTACTGGCTGCAGACCAGCGCGGCGCCGCTGCAGATCAGCTGGGCCGGCAACTGGTGGTGGATCCTGATCGCCCTGACCACCACCGCAATCGGCTCGGCGTGGATCGCACGCCTCATCAATAACCCGTTACGTGAGCTGAGCATCGCCGCCGGCCGCATCCGCGACGGCGAGTACGACTCGCGCCTGGACGAGCGCACCCGCACCAGCGAGATCCGCGAGGTCAACATGGGCTTCAACCGCATGGCCCGCGAGCTGGCCAAGATGGAAGAGGACCGCACGGTGATGCTGGCCGGCATCTCGCACGACCTGCGCACGCCGCTGGCGCGCCTGCGGCTGGAGGTGGAGATGAGCGTGCAGGACGAGCAGGCCCGCCAGTTCATGGCCCAGGACATCGACCAGCTCGACGGCATCATCAACAAGTTCATGGACTACGCGCGGCCCAGCGACATGCAGCTCGAGCCGGTGCCGCTGGCCGAGCTGGTCGAGCGCGAGGCCCAGGGCTTCCGCGACCCGCAGCAGATCCGCATCCTTTCCGAGGTGCCGCTGGACCTGAAGGTCTGGGCGGACGAGACCGAGCTGGGCCGGGTGCTGCTGAACGTATTCGAGAACGCGCGCCGCTATGCGCGCCATTCGGACGAGGAGCCGGCGCGGGTGGACGTGAGCGTGGCGCACAGCGGCCCCTGGGTGCAGCTGCGCCTGCGCGACCACGGCCCCGGCGTACCGCCGGACAAGCTGGTGCGGCTGACCACGCCCTTCTTCCGCGGCGACGCCGCCCGGACCGCCGCCAATGGCGCAGGCCTGGGGCTGGCGATCGTCGAGAAATCGGTCCAGCGCCTGGGTGGCCAGCTGGACATCGCCAATGCGGAAGGCGGCGGCCTGCTGACCGTGATCAGGCTGCAGCGGGCAAGCTGACGAGCAGGCATACCGCCCGCGCCTCGATCGCCCTGCCCTCGCCCACCGGGCCCATCTTCTCGGCCGTCTTGGCCTTCACGTTGACCTGGCCGACGTCGACGCCCAGCACCTCGGCCAGCCGCGTGCGCATCGCCACGATGTGCGGCGCCATCTTGGGTGCCTGGGCGACGATGGTGGTGTCGATATTGCCGATCTGCCAGCCGGCCTCGCGCACCTTGCGATAGGCCTCGGCCAGCAGCACCATCGAATCGGCGCCCTTGAACTCGGCCGCCGTGTCGGGGAAGAGCTTGCCGATATCTCCGAGCGCCGCGGCGCCCAGCAGCGCGTCGGTGATCGCATGGGCCAGCGCGTCGGCATCGGAATGGCCCAGCAGGCCGTGGGTGTGCGGGATCGTGATGCCGCCCAGGACCAGCGGCCGGCCGGTGACGAGCTGGTGGGTGTCCCAGCCCTCGCCGATGCGGAAGGGAAAAGAAGTCATGTACGGCTCCGGAGCAGGCGCTCCGCCAGGGAGAAATCGGAGGGCCAGGTCACCTTCAGGTTCTCCAGCGCAGCCTCGACCAGCAGCGGCTGGTGGCCCAGCGCCTCGATGGCGCTGGCCTCGTCGGTGACCTCGTCGCCGGCCTGCGCCAGCGCGTCCTGCAGCATGCCGAGGCGGAACATCTGCGGCGTCTGCGCGGCCCATTTGCCGCTGCGGTCCACGGTGCCGACGGCGCGGCCATGGCCGGCCTGCTTCAGCGTGTCGGCCACCGGCAGGGCCAGCAGGCCGCCCACCGCATCGTCGCGGCAGGCGGCGATCAGCTTCTCGATCCAGCGCGGCTGCACCAGGCAGCGCGCCGCGTCGTGCACCAGCACCCAGTCGTGCGGCTGGGCGCCGTGGGCCTGCAGCTCACGTAATCCGTTAGCCACGCTGACCGCGCGCGTCTCGCCGCCGCAGCGCGCGATCCAGGCGCGGGCGCCGCGGAACTCGGGCACCGCGTTCTCGAACTGCGTGTCGTGCGGCGCCAGCACCACCAGCGTGGCCACCAGCGGATCGACCCGGCTCAGCGCTGCCAGCGTGTGCAGGATCATCGGCCGGCCGGCGATCGGCACGTACTGCTTGGGTCGATCGGCGCCGGATCGCGCGCCGATGCCGGCGGCGGGAACCAGGGCGAAGCAGCGCGGCTGCAGGCCGGGGATGGGTGAACTCATGGCCCGAAGTCTACAATGCATCGCAAATGCATCACAGGAGAGCTTGCGATGAAGACAGCCACGATTCCCGCCGTCCGCGTCGAGCCGGAGTTCCGCGATCAGCTGGAGAGCATGCTGAGCGAGGGCGAAACACTCTCGGCCTTTGTCGAGAAGGCGCTGCGTGAAACGGTGCAGCGGCGGCAGACGCAGGCGGAGTTCGTCAAGCGCGGCATGGAATCGCTGGCACGCTACAAGGCCGGGGAAGAACGCGGCTACACCATCGATGAAGTTGTAGAGGGGCTGCGCGAGAAGCTGGAGGCTGCACGTCGCAGCCGCAAGGCATGAACTATCGTGTCACCGTCCTCGCTTCGGCCAGGACGGACCTGGATCGTCTCTATGAATACCTGCTGTCGCGCGAACTGGAGCGCGACGGCGACCTGGACTACCCGGAACAGGTCATTGCCGACATCCTGGCCAGCCTGACCTTGCTGGAGAAATTCCCCTTCACCTGCCGCAAGGTCGAGGGAAGCACCTTCCTGCGGGAGCTGGTGATCCCGATCGGGCACAGCGGCTACCTGGCGCTGTTCGAGATCGCGACCGCAGACCACGTCCTCGTCTCCGCCATCCGCCACCAACGCGAAGATGACTATCACTGAACTCCGCCAGCGCCTGCGCGCGCTCGGCGCCCTGAGCATCCACGAAGGCCGCATCCTGCGCCAATGGGCGCAAGGCCGGCCGCTGGTCGACGGCTCGCGTCGCTGGCACGACGACTTCTTCCCGCTCCAACTGCGCGAGGCGCTGCCTTCGCTAACGGCGGAATTGAGCGCACTGGCGACCCTCAAGTCCGAGCACCCCGGCGCCGACGGCTCCGCGCGTCTGCTGGTGGAACTCAGCGACGGCCAGGCCGTCGAGAGTGTGCTGCTGCCGCGCGAGGGCCTGTGCGTGTCCTCGCAGGTCGGCTGCGCGGTCGGCTGCCAGTTCTGCATGACCGGGCGCGAGGGCCTGATCCGGCAGGTCACCAGCGCCGAGATCGTCGCCCAGGTCGCGCTGGCCCGCACGCTGCGGCCGGTGAAGAAGGTCGTGTTCATGGGCATGGGCGAGCCGGCCCACAACCTCGAGCATGTGCTGGAAGCGATCGAGTTGCTGGGCACCCAGGGCAATATCGGCCACAAGAGCCTGGTGTTCTCCACCGTCGGCGACCCGCGCGTGTTCGAGCGGCTGCCGCTGGGGCCGGTGAAGCCGGCGCTGGCGCTCTCGCTGCACACCACCAAGCGCGAGCTGCGCGAGCGGCTGCTGCCCCGCGCGCCACGCATCAGCCCGGACGAACTCGTCGAGCAGGGCGAGATCTATGCCCGCGCCACCGGCTATCCGATCCAGTACCAGTGGACGCTGCTGGACGGCATCAACGACGGCGAGGACGAGATGGACGGCATCGTGCGCCTGCTCAAGGGCAAGTACGCGCTGCTGAACATGATCCCGTACAACACCATCCCCGACCTGGACTTCAGGCGCCCCAGCTGGGACAAGGCCCGCGCCATCGCCCGCGCGCTGCACCAGCGCGGCGTGCTGACCAAGCTGCGGGATTCGGCGGGGCAGGACGTGGACGGTGGCTGTGGCCAGCTGCGGGCGCGCGCCGAGAAGCCGATCCGGATCGTTCAGCGCAGGCCGGTCGCCGACTGAACCAGCGTGCCGTTGGCGGCCCGCCAGTCGTAGTCCATCTGCCGCGCGGTGCGCCGCGCGAGTTCCGGCGTGGCGAGTTCCGCCACCAGGTGCAGGCTCAGGTCGATGCCCGCTGAAATGCCGGCCGAGGTGAACAAGCGGCAGACGCCGCCGTGATGCACCGCCGGCTTGGCCTCCACCCAGCGCTGGTTCGCCAGCACCCGCACCAGCGAGCCGGACTCGTGCGAGACGCGGCGCAGGTCGTCCACGTCCTCCCAGTGGGTGATCGCCTCGCGCTCGTTCAAGAGGCCCGCCTTCTCCAGCAGGAAGGCGCCGGTGCAGACGGAGGCCAGTACCTTGACGTTGAGGCTCTGGCGCATGATCCAGTCCAGCACCTTGGGCCGCTCCAGCTCCGCCGCGATGACGCCGCCCGGGATGATGGCCACGTCCAGCGGCGGATGCTCATCCAGCGTGTACGGCGCCAGTACCGCCAGCCCGGCCCGCGCGCGCACCGCCTGCGCGGCGGCCGAGATCAGCACCACCTCGAAGGGCGGATTGCCGCCATCGCGCTGGATCAGCCGCGCCGCCGTCGAGAAGACCTCGAAAGGCCCGGCGAAGTCGAGCACCTCGACCTCGTCGAACACATAGATGCCCACCTGCATTGCCATGACTCCGTCTCCTGTCAAACGGAGCATGCCATGCCTCCCTACAATCAGCGCCATGCCCCGTCCCCGGGGCTGCACTTATTTGTGGACCCGATGCAGTTGCCCGTCATTCAACCCGGCAAGAAGTTCTCCCAGCCCAAACCCCCAGGTTCAGCGGATGCCCTGCTGCTGGCGCGCTACGCGCTGCAGAACCTGCAGGCCGGCCGGATCACCGCCATCGTCACCGCCGAACCGGGCGACACGCAGCGGCTCGAGGACGAACTGAAGTTCTTCGCGCCGCAGCTGCGCGTGGCCGTCTTCCCCGACTGGGAGACCCTGCCCTACGACACCTTCTCGCCCCACCAGGACCTGATCTCCGAGCGCCTGGCCACGCTGTGGAGCCTGCTGCAGAGCCGCGGCAAGCCGGCCGAGCAGCGCGAGATCGACGTGGTGCTGATGCCGGCCACCACCGCGCTGGTGCGCCTGGCGCCGCCTTCGTTCCTGGCCGCCACGACCTTCAACTTCAAGAACAAGCAGCGCCTGGACGAAGCGAGCCTGAAGGCGCAGCTGACGCTGGGCGGCTACAGCCATGTGAGCCAGGTGGTGTCACCGGGCGAATACGCGGTGCGCGGCGGCCTGATCGACCTGTTCCCGATGGGCTCGCTGGTGCCCTATCGCGTGGACCTGTTCGGCGACGAGGTCGACTCGATCCGCACCTTCGACCCCGACAGCCAGCGCAGCCTCTATCCGGTGCCGCAGGTGCGCCTGCTGCCGGGCCGCGAGTTCCCGATGGACGAGGCCTCGCGCAAGGCTTTTCGCTCGCGCTGGCGCGAGAAGATGGAGGGCGACCCGACCCGCTCGCGCATCTACAAGGACATCGATAGCGGCATCGCCACCGGCGGCATCGAGTACTTCCTGCCGGTCTTCTTCGAGGAGACGGCAACGATCTTCGAGTTCCTCGGCGAGGGCGCGGCGCTGGCCCTGCACGGCGAGGTGGACGAGGCGCTGAAGCGCTTCTGGACGGACACCCGCGAGCGCCATCGCTTCCTGCAGCACGACCCGGAGCGGCCGATCCTGCCGCCCGAGGACATCTTCCTGAAGGGCGAGGACTTCTTCGCGCTGACGCACCCGCATCCGGTGCTGGTGGTGCGCGGCAGCGAGGCGGTGGACTATGCGCGGCCGCTGCCGGACGTGAGCGTCGAGCGCGGCGCCCAGGAGCCGCTGGCCCGTCTGGCCGCCCACCTGAAGAGCACGCCGCACCGGGTGCTGATCGTGGCGGAAAGCGAAGGCCGGCGCGAGAGCCTGCTCGAACTGCTGCGCGACAACAAGATCGATCCGCCCTCGGTCAGCGACCTGGCCGAATTCCAGGCGGGCGACGAGAAGTTCGCCATCACCGCCGCGCCGCTGGCCGCCGGCTTCTTCTGGCGCGAGCCCGAGGCGGGCCGCGAGATCCAGCTCTTCACCGAGACCGAGCTGTTCGCCACGACACCGACGACCCGCCGGCGCCGCAAGCAGGAACAGGTCAGCGACGTCAATGCGCTGATCAAGGACCTGTCGGAGCTGAAGGTCGGCGATCCGGTGGTGCACGTGAACCACGGCATCGGCCGCTACCAGGGCCTCTTGAACATCGACCTGGGCGACGGCCCGAGCGAGTTCCTGCACCTCGAGTACGCGGACAAGGCGACGCTGTACGTCCCGGTCGCCCAGCTGCACCTGATCAGCCGCTACACCGGCGTCTCGCCGGACGAGGCGCCGCTGCACAAGCTCGGCTCCGGCCAGTGGGAGAAGGCCAAGCGCAAGGCCGCCGAGCAGGTGCGCGACACCGCCGCCGAGCTGCTGAATCTCTATGCACGAAGAGCCGCCCGCGAGGGCCATGCCTTCCGCTATTCGGGCCACGACTACGAGGCCTTCGCCGCCAGCTTCGGCTTCGAGGAGACGCCGGACCAGCGCGCCGCGATCCACGCGGTGATCCAGGACATGATCTCGCCCAAGCCGATGGACCGCCTGGTCTGCGGGGACGTGGGCTTCGGCAAGACGGAAGTCGCGCTGCGCGCCGCCTTCGTCGCGGTGATGGGCGGCAAGCAGGTCGCCCTGCTGGCGCCCACCACGCTGCTGGCCGAGCAGCACTACCAGAACATCGCTGACCGCTTCGGCAAGTGGCCGGTGCGGGTGGCCGAGATGAGCCGCTTCCGCTCAGCCAAGGAGATCAAGGCCGCGATGCAGGGCCTGGAAGACGGCACGATCGACATCGTCATCGGCACGCACAAGCTGCTGTCCGGCGACGTCAAGTTCGCTCGCCTGGGCCTGCTGGTGATCGACGAGGAGCACCGCTTCGGCGTGCGCCACAAGGAGGCGATGAAGGCGATGCGCGCCGAGGTGGACGTGCTGACGCTGACCGCCACGCCGATCCCGCGCACGCTGGGCATGGCGCTGGAGGGTCTGCGTGATCTCAGCGTTATTGCAACTGCACCGCAACGGCGCCTTGCCATCAAGACCTTTGTCAGAAGCGAGAGCAGCGGCACGATCCGCGAGGCGGCGCTGCGCGAGCTGAAGCGCGGCGGCCAGGTCTACTTCCTGCACAACGAGGTCGAGACGATCGAGAACCGCCGCCAGAAGCTCGCCGAGCTGCTGCCCGAGGCGCGCATCGTCATCGCCCACGGGCAGATGCCCGAGCGCGAGCTGGAGCGGGTGATGCGCGAGTTCGTGCAGGGCCGCCACAACGTGCTGCTGTGCTCGACCATCATCGAGACCGGCATCGACGTGCCTTCGGCCAACACCATCATCATCAGCCGCGCCGACAAGTTCGGCCTGGCCCAGCTGCACCAGCTGCGCGGCCGGGTCGGCCGCTCGCACCACCAGGCCTATGCCTACCTGATGGTGCCCGACGTGCAGGGCCTCACCAAGCAGGCCCAGCAGCGGCTCGAAGCCATCCAGGCGATGGAGGAACTGGGCAGCGGCTTCTACCTGGCGATGCACGACCTCGAGATCCGCGGCGCCGGCGAGGTGCTGGGCGAGCACCAAAGCGGCAACATGATGGAGGTGGGCTTCCAGCTCTACAACGACATGCTCTCGGAGGCCGTGCGCTCGCTGAAGGCCGGCAAGGAGCCCGACCTGCTCTCCCCGCTGGGCGCCACCACCGAGATCAACCTGCACGCCCCCGCCCTGCTGCCCGATGCCTACTGCGGCGACGTCCACACCCGGCTGAGCCTGTACAAGCGCCTGGCCTCGGCCGAGAAGAGCGAGCAGATCGACGCGATGCTGGAAGAGGTCACCGACCGCTTCGGCAAGCTGCCCGCGCAGGGCCAGACCCTGTTCGACACCCATCGCCTGCGCGTGCTGGCCAAGCCCTATGGCGTGGCCAAGGTCGACGCCGGCCCGACGGTGATGAACATCAACTTCCGCCCCAACCCGCCGATCGATGCGATGCGCGTGATCGAGCTGGTGCAGAAGAACCGCAACATCAAGCTGGTCGGCAACGACAAGCTGCGGGTCGAGAAGGCGCTGAAGGACCCGAAGGACCGCGCCCAGGCGATCCGCGAAGTGCTGCGCCTGCTCGGCCAACCCGTCAAACAAGACTGATCGAACCGATGAACCCGCTCGTCACGCAACACCTGACCCCGCCGCTGCGCCTGGCCGATTTCAAGCTGGCCGCCTTCGACATGGACTCCACGCTGATCAATATCGAGTGCATCGACGAGATCGCCGCGGCGGCCGGCAAGAAGGAAGCAGTCGCCGCCATCACCGAGGCCGCGATGCGCGGCGAGATCACCGACTTCAAGGACAGCCTGCGCCGCCGTCTCGCACTGCTGAAGGGGGTGCCGGTCGCGGCGCTCGAGGAGGTGCTGGCCGACAAGCTGCGCTTCAACCCCGGCGCCCGCGAGCTCTGCGCCGCGTTGAAGGCGGCCGGCCTGACCCTGGTGCTGGTCTCCGGCGGCTTCACCTTCTTCACCCGCTACGTGGCCGCCGAACTGGGCATGGACCATGTGCGCAGCAACGAGCTGGAGATCGCCGACGGCGCGCTCACCGGCGGCCTCGTCATGCAGCCCTGGGGCGAGATCTGCGACGGCGAGGAGAAGCGCCGCATGCTGCTGCAATGCGCCGCCGAGGTCGGTGCGCTGCCCGCACAATGCATCGCCGTCGGCGATGGCGCCAACGACCTGCCGATGATGGGCGCCGCCGGCCTCTCGGTGGCCTTCCACGCCAAGCCCCGCGTGCGCGAGCAGGCGATGGTGGCGATCAACGAAGGCGGGCTGGACCGGCTGCTGGAAATCTTCACGGCCTGAACGACGGAGCAGACGTCACCCGGCCCTGCGATGCAGAATGCCGGCATGCCTGCCGCCACCGTTGCCGCCGCGCCGACCACCGACGAAGCGCGCGCCATCACCGCCCTTCAGCGCGAAGTGCTGGAAGCCGTGGCGCTGGACATGGCCCTGCCCGAAACAATGCGGCTGCTGTGCCAGCGGGTCGAGGCCCTGGCGCCCGGGGTGATCTGCACGGTACTGAGCGTCGATGCCGAGGGCCTGGTGCATCCGCTGGCGGCGCCCAGCATGCCTGACGGCTTCAGCCATGCGATCGACGGCCAGCCGATCGGCCCGCGCGCCGGCTCCTGCGGCACCGCCGCCTGGCGGCGCCAGCCGGTGCAGGTCAGCGACATCGAGGCCGACCCGCTGTGGGACGACTACCGCGAGCTGGCCCGCGGCTTCGGCCTGGCGGCCTGCTGGTCCAACCCGATCTTCATGGCCGACGGCAGCGTGGGCGCCACCTTCGCGCTGTACTACCGCGAGAAGCGCCCGGTGGCCGACATCCACCGCCACATGGTCGAGGCCTGCGTGCACCTGTGCATGGTGGCGCTGCGCCACGACAAGCACCAGCGCCAGATCGAACGCCTGGCCTATTACGACAGCCTCACCGGCCTGGCCAACCGCAGCCTGTTCAACGACCGCGCCCACCAGGCGCTGCAGATGGCGATCCGGCTGGGCATGCCCGGCGCCCTGCTGCTGCTGGACATCGACCGCTTCAAGACCATCAACGACACCCTCGGTCACGCCGCCGGCGACACCGTGCTGAAGGTCGCCGCCGAGCGCCTGGGCCGCCAGCTGCGCGAGGTGGACACGCTGGCCCGGCTGGGCGGCGACGAGTTCGTGCTGATGCTGCCCGGCTGCGCCGCGGCCGACGCGATGGCCATCGCCGCCAAGCTGCACGCGGCCCTCGCCGAGCCCCTGCTGCTCGACCCGCACGAGCTGCATGTGACGGCCAGCATCGGCATCGCCCGCTTCCCCGACGACGGCCGCGTGCTGGACGTGGTGCTGAAGAACGCCGACATCGCGATGTATGCCGCCAAGCAGGCCGGCCGCCACTGCACCCGTTATTTCCTGCCGACGATGAACCAGGCGCTGGACGAGCGCATGCGCATCGAGAGCCTGCTGCGCCAGGCGCTGGAAGCCGGCCGCCTGCAACTGCATTACCAGCCCAAGCTGGCACTGGAGGACGGGCCGCGCCGCCTGCTGGGCGTCGAGGCGCTGCTGCGCTGGAACGACCCCGAGCTCGGCGAGGTCGGCCCCAACCGCTTCATCCCGGTGGCCGAGGAATGCGGGCTGATCGGTGCCATCGACGCCTGGGTGCTGGACACCGCCTGCGCCCAGCTGGCGCAGTGGCGCAAGCGCGGCCTGGCGGTGCCCAATGTGGCTGTCAACGCCTCGGCGCCGCGCTTCGGGCAGGACGACATCGCCGGCCAACTCGCCCAGCTGTGCCGCCGCCATGGCCTGCAGCCGCAAGACCTGACGCTGGAGATCACCGAGAGCCTGATGCTCGAACCCTCGCGCCGCGCCGACCAGCAGCTGCAGGCGCTCGATGCGATGGGCGTGCGGCTGTCGGTGGACGACTTCGGCACCGGCTATTCCAGCCTCGCCTACCTGAAGCGGCTGCCGGTGTGCGAGCTGAAGCTGGATCGCAGCTTCGTGCGCGAGCTGGAGACCGATGCCGACGACCGCGCGCTGGCCGCCGCCGTCATCGCGATCGGTCAGGCGCTGGGCCTGTCCACCGTCGCCGAGGGCGTGGAGACCGAGGGCCAGCGCCGCTTCCTGCTGGAGGCCGGCTGCACCGCCGCCCAGGGCTACGGCCTGGCCCGGCCGATGGATGCCGCCGCCTTCGAGCGCTGGCTGCTCAACGAGCCCGCGAGCGGCGC
>NZ_LYVQ01000034.1 GCF_001984095.1 Pelomonas sp. KK5 | reverse complement strand
AAGGACCTGGGCACGGTGTTCCCCGAGCGCGAGCTGCTGGCGCCCGCGGGCAGCGGCAGCTTCGCCTGGAGCGGCCCCGCCTGGGCCTGGACGCAGGCCGCGCCGGCCGGCGCCGACGCGAAGGCGGGCTTGCAGGCCGCCGTCGAGAGCCTCTGGAAGCAGCTCGACAGTCAGGCCGGCAAGCCGCTGGCCGCGGGCGCCGCGGCCTCGATGAAGGCCTCGATGAAGGATTTCGTGCAGGCCAGCGAGCTGCGCGGCCGGCCCTACACCGGGGCCGACGAGCTGCTGCAGGTGGCGGCCGCCCAGGCCCTGCCCGGCGACAAGGCGCCCGAGGCCTTCCTGAAGGACGAGGAGGCGCGCGCCCGTTCGCGCGACGGCCAGCGCGCCCGCGACGACGAGCGCGGCGCCCATCCGCCGGTCGCCCGCCGCGCCGACGGCAGCCTGCCGCCGCGCCTGGCGCTGCGCCCGCTGGCCAGCCTGGGCGAGCTGCGGGTGCAGCTGCTTGCCGGCGGCCGGCTGGCCCGTCTCACCGATGCCGGCGGCGAGCCGGTGATCCAGTTCCAGAGCAACTACCACGACGGCCCGCGCGGCCGCGGCAACACGGTGCGCTACATGGCCGATCCCTGGTTCCGCCGCAATGCCGCCGGCCAGTGGGAACTGGACGCGATCTACCCGACCCAGGCCGCCCACCAGGTGCTGGACAACGCCTGGCCGCAAGAGGTGCTGGAACAGCTCCCCTATTGATGATGAGCGCTCAACGCAACTGGACCGCGGGCGCCGCGCTGGTGCTGGCCGCGGGCCTGCTGTATTGGCTCTTCCTGCTGCGGCCGATGGCGCTGCAGGAAGGTGTGGGCGCCGCCCCGCGGGCGCTGGAGCCGGAGGCGTGGATTGGCCAGGTCTACCCGGCGCGGCTGGTGGTGCTGCAGCCGGCCGAGGAGCGCAAGTCCGGCCCCTGGCCGGAACAGCTGGCGCTGCTGCCGCTGCACACGCCCGGGCGGATGGCGCTGCCCGCGGCGCTGGAGGCCGGCCAGCCGCGCACGCTGCCCCCGCTGTATCCGCCGGGCTATGGCGGGATCGACGCGCCTCTTCTGCCGGCCGCCTGCGCCGCCGCCGCGGCGGCGGTGCCACCCGCGGCCTCCGGGGCCCACTACGTCGCCAACAAGGACTTCGAGGACTACTTCGCCGCCGGCATGCCCGACCACTGCGAGCCCGACCAGGGCCTGCTGGGCTACGAGGCCTCGGTGCCGGTGACGGCCTCGATGCCGGTGCTGGCCGTCGCGGGCCTGCCGCCGCTGCAGGCCGACACCTCGGTGGCCGGCCAGCCGCGGCCGCTGAGCCTGGCCGAGCAGGCGGGCGTGCGGGCCTACCGCGAGGGTTGGCAGGCGGAGTTCCGCAAGGCCTTCGGCAAGGACTACGACGCCGAGCTGAGCCCCACCGGCGCGATCCCCACGCTGGCCGATGCGCAGCAGCTGGCGGTGATGAACGATGCCACCGGCCGGCCGCGGCTGCGCGTCTCGCACTGGGGGAAGACCTCCGTGGCGATGCATCTGACCGAGGTGTTCATCGTCGACCTGCTCGATGACGACGGCAAGGTCCTGCGCAGCTGGCGCTTTGCGCGGGCGCAGGGCGCACTGGGTTGACGGGAACTCGAGGAAAAGGGGGGAGGAGAAACGATGGCGATCAAGAACGATGTGCAGAAGGTGCTGACCGACTTCGACGCGGCCAACGAGAAGCTCAAGGGCAAGGCCTACATCAGCGGTGAAGAACGCACCTGGGAGGACCAGCTCGACTTCATCCTCGAGCGGCCCAAGAACTACCCGAACATCGTCAAGAACTTCCTGGCCAAGTTCAAGGACCTGAAGGACAAGCTGCCTTCCAAGCGCAAGGACCTCGACAAGGACCAGCTCGCCTGGTGGAAGACCGAGATCATGAAGCAGGCCGGCAAGTCGCCGGGCTTTCCGCACATCGGCGGCATGGCCACCGACGTGTCGGTCAAGAACCTCGACGACGCGGGCAAGAAGCTGCTGAAGGAGGCGCTGGAGAAGGCCTCGATCAAGATCCTGATGGAGTACGTCAGCGGCAGCGATTCGCAGTACGACGTCGCCCTGTCCAAGGCCAACGTCTTCCACTGCTACAAGTAACCGTCCGGCGACTTGACGATGTTCAGGTCAGCGTGAAGCGGCTCATCAGGCCGCTGAGCCGCTGCGCCTGTTCCTTCAGCGACTGCGCCGCTGCGGCGCTCTGCTCGACCAGCGCGGCGTTCTGCTGCGTCATCTGATCCAGCTCGCCGACGGCGCCGTTCACGCGGCCGATGCCGCTGCTCTGCTCGCTGGCCGCGGCGCTGATCTCGCCGATGATGTCGGCCACCCGCTGCACCGAGCTGACGATCTCGCTCATCGTGCTGCCGGCGTCGCTGACCAGCACGGTGCCGGCCTCGACCTTGTCCACGCTGGCGCCGATCAGCGCCTTGATCTCGCGCGCCGCCTCGGCGCTGCGCTGGGCCAGCGAGCGCACCTCGCTCGCCACCACCGCGAAGCCGCGGCCCTGCTCGCCGGCGCGTGCCGCCTCGACAGCGGCGTTCAGCGCCAGGATGTTGGTCTGGAAGGCGATGCCGTCGATGGTGCCGATGATGTCGGCGATCTTCTTGCTGGCGCTGTTGATGTCGCCCATCGTGCTGACCACCCGCGACACCACCTCGCCGCCGCGGCCGGCGGTCTCGGCGGCGGTGCCGGCCAGCTGCTTGGCGGTGTTGGCCGATTCGGCGCTCTGGCCGACCACGCCGGTCAACTCGGACATCGAGCTGGCCGTCTGCTGCAGGTTGCTGGCGGTCTGCTCGGTGCGGCTGGACAGGTCGAGGTTGCCGCTGGCCACCTCGCTGCTGGCCACCTGGATGCTCTCCGACGATTCGCGCACCTGGCCGACGATCTCGGCCAGCGCCCCCTGCATCGAGGCCAGCGCGCGCATCATCGCGGCGGCCTCGTCGGCGCCCTGCGCAGCCGGGGCGGCACGCAGGTCGCCGGCGGCGATGCGTTCGGCGAAGCGGCTGGCTTCGTCCATCGGCTCGACGATCGAGCGCGAGACGCGCCAGGCCAGCACCAGCCCCAGCACGCAGCAGACGACGAAGGCGATGATCAGGCCGCCGAAGATGGTCCTGATCACCGAGTCCACCTTCTCGAACACGGTCTGGCTGTTCTTGGCCAGCGTGGCCTCCAGGCCTTCCAGCATCGCGCGGGCGGGGTCGTAGGCGGCATCGCCCTTGCGCATCGCCTCCAGTGCGTCCTTGCCCTCGGCGAAGCCGTTGGAGAGCAGGGTGGCCGCGGCCGGCTCCACCGCCTTGCGGTAGGCCTCGATGCGGGTGCGGAACTCGTCCAGGTTCTTCTTCTGCTCGGGTGCCTTGACGATGGCGGCGAAGTCCGCCATCGACTTGTCCAGGTCCTTCTGCGCCGCGTCCCAGCGTGCCTTGGCCTTCTTCATCTCCTCGTCGTTGAAGATGGACGCGACCATGGTGGCGGTGGCAGCCTGGCTCTCGATCAGCTTGGTGCGGGCGCCGACGGTGATGTTGCTGGTCGGGATCAGCTGGTGGGTGATGCCGAACAGCGCGTTCTGCGCCACGTTGAGGCCGAAGGCGCCGATGCCGACGAGGACGGCCGTCATCAGCAGGATCAGGCCGAAGCCCAGCAGCAACCGGGCCCGGATCCGCAATTGGCGCAGCGACATCAGAACGTCTCCCAGTCGCCATCGGCGGCCGGACTGGCCGCCACCACGGTTGGCGCGCCGGGACGGGCTGCAGGAAGCGGGCCAGGGGCGGGCTTGGCGCGGACGGCGGGCTTGGCGGGCGTCCTTGCGATCGGCTTGGCGGCGACGGGTCTTGGCGCGGCCGCGGCGATGGCCGGTTTCGGCGCCGGAGCAGGGGCCCGCGCCGGCGCCACGGCCATCGCGCCGCGCAGCTTGAAGCCGCTGACCAGCCCGGCCAGCTTGCGCGCCTGCTCGCGCAGCGATTCGGCCGCGGCGGCGCTCTGCTCGACCAGCGCGGCGTTCTGCTGCGTCATCTGGTCCAGCTGGCCGACGGCGCCGTTCACGCTGCCGATGCCCTCGCTCTGCTCGACCGCGCTGGCGCGGATCTCGCCGATGATGTCGCTGACCCGGCCCACGCTGGCCACGATCTCGCCCATCGTGCTGCCGGCGTCCTGCACCAGGCGGGCGCCGGTCTCGACCTTGTCCACGCTGGTGCCGATCAGTGCCTTGATCTCGCGCGCCGCCTCGGCCGAGCGCTGGGCCAGCGAGCGCACCTCGCCGGCCACCACCGCGAAGCCGCGGCCCTGCTCGCCGGCGCGGGCGGCCTCCACCGCGGCGTTCAGGGCGAGGATGTTGGTCTGGAAGGCGATGCCGTCGATGACGCCGATGATGTCGGCGATCTTCTTCGAGCTCGCGTTGATCTCGTCCATGGTGGAGACCACCTGGCCCACCACCTCGCCGCCGCGCTGCGCCACCTCGGCAGCGGTGCTGGCCAGCTGGTTGGCGGTGGCGGCGTTGTCGGCGCTGTGGCGCACGGTGCCGGTCAGCTGGGTCATCGAGCTGGCCGTGGTCTGCAGGTTGGAGGCGGTCTGCTCGGTGCGCTGCGAGAGATCCTGGTTGCCGCTGGCGATCTCGGAGCTGGCGGTCTGGATGCTGTCGGCACTGTGGCGCACTTCACCGACCACGCGGTTCAGCGCATCCTGCATCGAGGCGAGGGCCCGCTGCACGCCGCCGATCTCGTCGCTGCGGGTGGTGTCGATGGGGGCGCTCAGGTCGCCGTCGCCGATACGCTGGGCCTGGGTCGCCAGGTCGGCCAGCGGGGTGCTGATCGCACGCACCAGCAGCAGCGTGCCGAAGGCCATGCAGCCGACGATCACGACCATCAGCCCGCCGGACATCCAGACCGTGCGCATGCGCTCGGCACCGGCCTCCACGCGCAGCGTGTCGGAGCGGGTCTTCTGCAGGTTGACGAAGTCCTGCTGTGCGTCGAGATAAGTCGTTATGGCCGGCAGCATGCGCTCCTTCAGCGCGGCCGAGGCGGCGGCGGCATCGCCGCCGGCCTTGAGCTTGGTGACCTCGCCGCGCACGGCGATGTAGGCGGCCCGGGTGCTGGCGATCTTGGCCATCGCGGCCTTCTCGGCCTCGCTGTCGGCCATCGCCTCGATCTGTTTCTGGATCTCGGAGATGCGCGCCGTGGTGGCCTCGATCTCCGGCTTGAAGGTCTGCGCCACGGCGGCATCGGTGCTGAGGATGCCGGCGGCCGCGCGAGCCGCATTGGTCTCGGTGAGGCCGCGCCAGCGCAGGGCCAGCTCGAACTTGCTCTGCTGTTCCTCCTGCTGGGCCTGCGCCTTCTCGAGCAGGCCGCGGGTGCGTATCGCGGAGCCCGCGGTCATCAGGACCACGATGACGGCGAGTGCGAGCACGGGGAGCCAGAGCTTGGCGGCGATGGTGAGTGTTTTCATGGTTGTCGTCGCTTGTGCGGGTCGTGCGCCGGCCCGTGTCCACCCGCCGTCGGTCGCTGCCGGGCGGGACCTCGTACTCCATCTTCTCCATCTTCAGTATCGGCCGGGTCTGCCCCAAATTGAAGCGCCGATGACGCTGACGGATGCTGTTAGGCTGGCAAAGTTGTCAAAAAACTCCATTGCATTTCCATGAGCTTCCTGGCCATCGACATCGGCAATACCCGCCTCAAGTGGGCCCAGTACGCCTCGCCTCAGCCTGGTGCAGCGGTGCTGGCCCACGGTGCGGTGTTCCTGGAGAACATCGATCAACTGGCTGAAGGCGACTGGAAGGGCCTGGCGCCGCCGCACAGCGTGCTCGGCTGCAACGTCGCCGGCGATGCGGTGCGCCGCCGCGTCGAGGAGCAGCTGGAGCTGTGGGACATCCCGCCGCGCTGGGTCGTCTCGGCGGCTTCAGGCGGCGGCGTGACCAACGGCTACGACCACCCTTCGCGCCTCGGTGCGGATCGTTTCATCGCCCACATCGGCGCGCGCTGGCACGTGCTGCAGCGCGGCGGCGAAGAACCGCGGGCCTGCCTGGTGGTGATGATCGGCACCGCGGTGACGGTGGACGCCATCGATGCGGACGGCCACTTCCTCGGCGGGCTGATCCTGCCCGGCCACGGCATCATGCTGCGCGCACTGGAAGGCGGCACGGCCGGCCTGCGCGTGCCCACCGGCGAGGTGCGCGAGTTCCCGACCAACACCTCGGACGCGCTGACCAGCGGCGGCAACTACGCGATCACCGGCGCCATCGAGCGCATGCACCGCCACCTGAAGCAGCGCGCCGGCCACGAGCCGCTGACGCTGATGACCGGCGGCGCGGGCTGGAAGGTGTCACCGGCGCTGGACGGGGTCGAGCACGAGCTGATCGAGCCGCTGCTGTTCGACGGCTTGCTGGCGCTGCAGTCGCACCGGCTGGCGCTCTGAACTACAGGATGAAGCGCGACAGGTCTTCGTTCTTGGCCAGCTCGCCCAGCTTGGCATCCACCTCGGCCTCGCCGATGGCCAGCGACTGGCCGCCGAGATTCGGTGCGTCGAAGCTGATCTGGTCCAGCAGCCGCTCCATCACCGTCGCCAGGCGGCGCGCGCCGATGTTCTCGGTGCGCTCGTTCACTTCGTAGGCGATCTGGGCCAGGCGGCGGATGCCGTCGGGCTGGATGGCCAGCGTGACGCCCTCGGTGGCCAGCAGCGCCTGGTACTGCTTGACCAGGCTGGCGTGGGTGCTGGAGAGGATGGCTTCGAAGTCGTCCACCGACAGCGAGTCCAGCTCCACCCGGATCGGGAAGCGGCCCTGCAGCTCGGGGATCAGGTCGCTGGGCTTGCTGAGGTGGAAGGCGCCCGAGGCGATGAAGAGGATGTGGTCGGTCTTCACCATGCCGTACTTGGTGTTGACCGTCGTGCCCTCCACCAGCGGCAGCAGGTCGCGCTGCACGCCCTGGCGCGACACGTCGGCGCCGCCGTGCTCGGCGCGGCTGGCGACCTTGTCGATCTCGTCGATGAAGACGATGCCCATCTCCTGCGCGGCATTGAGGGCCGCCGTCTTGATGTCGTCCTCGTTGAGCAGCTTGGCGGCTTCCTCCTCGACCAGCAGCTTCAGCGCCTCGCCGAGCTTCAGCTTGCGCGCCTTGCGCTTGTTGCCGCCGAGGTTGGCGAACATGCCCTTGAGCTGCTCGGCCATCTCCTCCATGCCCTGGGGGCCGAGGATCTCCATCGAGGGCTTGGCCTCCAGCAGCTCGACCTCGATCTCCTTGTCGTCCAGCGCGCCTTCGCGCAGGCGCTTGCGCATCGCCTGGCGGGTCGTGTTGTCGGCATCGGAGCCGGGCACCAGGATGTCGAGCACGCGCTCCTCGGCGGCGTCCTCGGCGCGGGTGCGCTGCTGGCGCATCTGCACCTCGCGCTCCTGCTTGACGGCCATCTCGACCAGGTCGCGCACGATCGAGTCCACGTCCTTGCCGACGTAGCCGACCTCGGTGAACTTCGTCGCCTCCACCTTGATGAAGGGCGCGCCCGACAGCTTGGCCAGGCGGCGCGCGATCTCGGTCTTGCCGACGCCGGTGGGGCCGATCATCAGGATGTTCTTCGGCGTGATCTCGCCGCGCAGCTTTTCATCGACGCGCTGGCGGCGCCAGCGGTTGCGCATCGCGATGGCGACGGCACGCTTGGCCTTGTTCTGGCCGACGATGTGGCGGTCCAGCTCGGAGACGATTTCCTGCGGCGTCATCGAGCTCATTCCAGCACCTCGATCGTGTGGTTCAGGTTGGTGTAGATGCAGATCTCGCCGGCGATCACCAGCGACTGCTTGACGATGTCCTGCGCGGACAGCTCGCTGTGGGTCAGCAGCGCCTTGGCGGCGGCCTGGGCATAGGCCCCGCCGGAGCCGATCGCCACGATGCCCTGCTCGGGCTCCAGCACGTCGCCGTTGCCGGTGATGATCAGCGAGGCGGTCCGGTCGGCCACGGCCAGCATCGCTTCCAGGCGGCGCAGCACGCGGTCGGTGCGCCAGTCGCGGGTCAGCTCGACGGCGGCGCGCACCAGGTGGCCCTGGTGCTTCTCCAGCTTGGCCTCGAAGCGCTCGAACAGCGTGAAGGCATCGGCGGTGGCGCCGGCAAAGCCGGCCAGCACCTTGTCGTGGTAGAGCTTGCGCACCTTGCGCGCGCTGGCCTTGACGACGATGGTGCCCAGGGTGACCTGGCCATCGCCGCCGATGGCGACCTGATTGCCACGGCGCACGCTGACGATCGTCGTGCCGTGGTAGACGGGGGATTGGTTCGAGTCCATAGACTTCCTGGATTGGGGCGGAGCCCCGCATTTCAACGACGGGATCGTCGTTTCAGACCTGGCGGATCTTGACGCGGGCCTGCTCGTTGATGCCCATCGCGCCGAAGAAGAGCGCCACGAGGCGGTGCGCCTCGCTGAACACGACGGTGCGGTTCTCCCCGCGGCGCGCCAGCACCCAGTTCAGCAGGTCGCCGGCGGCCATGAAGTCCAGCCGGATCAGCTTGGTGCAGACCACGGTGACGATCGGCGCGGCGCCGATCTCGCCGGTCATCAGGCGCAGGGTCTCGGAGATGTCGCCGCTCAGCTGGCCGCTGAGTTCCAGCTCGACGGTGGTGGGCAGCTGGGTGGCCTCGCTGATCTGCGATTCCATGAAGCTGGTGGACGGCGATTCGGTGGCCGGCACGGTGCTGGGGGAGGGCGAGCTGCTGGTCGACAGGCCCTGGCCGCTGACGCGCACGCGGCACTTGGCCCGCTCCCAGGACGGGGGCGAGACCTCGTAGGTCACGCAGTAGTCGATCGCGGTTTCGTCGAACTGGTCGGGCCGGTTGACCAGGCGCAGCGCCTCCAGGCGCAGCATCCACAGCGCCGGGTCCACGTCGCGCACGGCGACCGGCGCCAGGTCCTTGAGCAGTTGCAGGAAGCGGTCGCCGGCCAGCCAGCGCATGTCGATCTGCTGCTCGGCCCAGATGCGGAACAGCTGGCGCAGCGCCTCGCAGGCCTCGATGTCCAGCTGGCGCAGCGGTGCCCAGTCCAGCACCCAGGGCATGGGCATGTTCTCGCAGCGGGTCTGCAGCTGCTTGACCGACTCGACCTGCAGGAACTCGGGCGCGGTCCAGGCGACGCCGCCGGCCGAGCCCATTGGCTTGCGCACGCTCTTGACCGCATCGGCCACCAGCTTGGGCATCGAGAACCACTGCGGTGCAGACAGGCCGAACTGCTGGGCATATTCCAGCGCCAGCGCCTCGAACTTGGCCTGCACGCCGGTGGCGCGGTAGTGGTCGAACAGGACCAGCCAGGTCTCGCCGTGGAAGTTGCGCGCGCCGCCCTTGCGCACCAGCTCGACCAGGATCCGCTCGCTGGTCTCGTAGTCGGCGTTGGCGAAGGCGATGACGGCCTCGTCCAGCTCCGGGTCGTGGACCATCTCGCTGAGGTCGGAGGCGACGTGCTTCTCCACGGCGCTGAAGCTCAGCGACAGGTCGTCGGGCGTCATGTCCAGCGGCGGCAGGTCCTCGGTCAGCGAGGCGGGCAGCACGCTGGCGGCCTTGGCGTCGGACAGCGGGGACATGCCGGTGCCCATCGTCACGTGGGCCGGCGGCGGGCTGGCTTCCAGGCGCTCGCGCTCCTCGCGCGACACGTACTCGCTGACCCGCGGATGACCGCTGCCGCCGTTGCGGCCGCCGGAGGGCGCGAAGGAGGGCAGCGGGCTGCTGGTCGGCGTCCTGGAGAAATTGGCGAAGGTCGAGGGTTCCGGCGACTGGACCGGCGGGGCGAACGGGGGCGACTGAGGTGCCGAATAGGGCGGCGTATACGGCTGGGGATCCGACGGCGTGGAGGTCGTCAGCGGCATCGGCTCGGTCTTCTGCATCGAGGCGTCGATGGCCTCGGGCGTCGGGCCGGCGAAGTGCACCGGCCGCGTCGTCGTCTCGAAGAAGCCAGAGCTGTGCTGGTTCTGCGCGTGGGTGGAGGAGAACTTCTCGCCCACCATCTGCTGCTCGATCGCGTCGATCTTGTCCTTAACGCGCGGATCGATCTTGGAATTTAGCCCGCTGTCGCTGCGCTCCACTTCCTCCAGCCGCGACGGCGAGGAGCCCAGCGCTGCCAGCTGCTCGGGCGTGAGGCCTTCGCGGCGGATGCGGCGCAGCATGTCGAGCTCGCGCTTGCGCACGAAGTCGTTGCGCCGCTTGCGCTCCACCATGGCGCGCACCTCGGCCTTCTTCAGGTCGCTCTCGGGATCATCCTGGCGGGAGTTGATCTCGGACCAGTCGGTCGTCGGGTTGGCGACGAAGCGGGCGACCTTGCGGAAGAAACTCTCGCCGTCCTTCGGATCGCTCATGCGCTGGCTTTGCTCGTTAGGTGCGTCGTGTGAAGAGGGAGGGGCGCGGCGGCTCGCTTGCTGCTTGCCCGCTCAGTCGCCGAACATCTTCTGCTTGAGCTCGCGGCGCTGCTGCGCTTCCAGCGACAGGTTGGCGGTCGGGCGGGCAATGAGGCGGCCCAGGCCGATCGGCTCGCCGGTCTCGTCGCAGTAGCCGTAGTCGCCGCTGTCCAGGCGGGCCAGCGACTGCATGATCTTCTTCAGCAGCTTGCGCTCGCGGTCGCGGGTGCGCAGCTCCAGCGCGTGCTCTTCCTCGATGGTGGCGCGGTCGGCCGGGTCGGGGACGATGGAGGTGTCCTCGCGCAGGTGCTCGGTCGTCTCGCCGGCGTTGGAGAGGACGCCTTCCTTCAGCTCGGTGAGCTTGCGGCGGAAGAACTCGATCTGCTTGGCGTTCATGTACTCCGAGTCCGGCATGGACAGGACTTCGGCGTCGCTGAGTTCATGGCCGGCCTTGGTCTTCCAGGCATTGGCCAGCTTGGGGTCGGCCTTGGAGGCGGTGCGGGGGCTTTCGATCACGGGGCTGTCTGTTTGGCGGGTGGGCGGCTTCGGCGGCGCAAAGCGGTCGGCGAAGCGGCTGCTGCCCTGGGTTGGCGGATGGGGGTCGAGCGTGGCGACGGCGGCGGACGAATCCACCGCCTCGGCTTTCGCCTTGGTCGCCTTCGGTGCCTTCGGGGCGGCCGTCGGGGCTGCGGTCTTCGATGCCGGTGTCTTGTTCACGTTTCGCTCCTCGCTAGGCAGTTTGTGGTCTCTGCTCTAGATATTGCTACGGGTCCACCTGGGTCCACCTGGGGCGGAAGGCCCTCTCGGGCGCGGCGGATTGTAGCCACGTTGTGCAACCCGCCAATCCCCGGCCTCGGCGGCCCCTCGGCACCTACGGCAAAACCTATGCCAGGCAGCCTTCCAGGCCTTGCATCAGGATCTCCTTGGGCAGGTCGATGCCGATGAAAACCATTTTGCTCGTCTTCGTCTCGCCAGGCATCCACTTCGGGCCCAGATCGGACCCCATCAGCTGGTGCACGCCCTGGAAGATCACCTTCTTGTCCGTGCCCTTCATGTTCAGCACGCCCTTGTAGCGCAGCATCTTGGGGCCGTAGACCTGCACGATCGCGCCCAGGAAGTCTTCCAGCTTGACCGGGTTGAAGGGGCGGTCGGACTTGAAGACGAAGGACTTCACGTCGTCGTCATGGGCATGGTGGTGCGGGTGGTCGCAGTGTTCGCCGTGCTCATGATCGTGGTCATGATGGTGGTGGTCATGATCGTGGTCGTGGTCGTCGGCCTTCAGGAAGTCCGGGTCGATCTCGAGCTTGGCATTCAGGTTGAAGCCGCGCAGGTCGAAGACCTTGGCCAGTTCGACTTCGCCGAAGTGGGCCGTCTGCACCGGCGCCCGCGGGTTCATGTGCTTGATCCGGTGGGTCAGCTCGGAAATGGCGTTAGCGTCCACCAGGTCGGCCTTGCTGATGAAGATCTGGTCGGCGAAGCCCACCTGCCGGCGCGCCTCCTGGCGGGTGTTCAGCTGATCCTCGGCGTGCTTGGCGTCGACCAGCGTGAGGATCGAGTCGAGCAGGAAGCTCTCGGCCACCTCGTCGTCCATGAAGAAGGTCTGCGCCACCGGGCCGGGGTCGGCCAGGCCGGTGGTCTCGATGATGACCCGCTCGAAGTCCAGTTCGCCCTTGCGGCGCTTGGCGGCCAGGTCGGCCAGCGTGGTGCGCAGGTCCTCGCGGATCGTGCAGCAGACGCAGCCGTTGTTCATCTGGATGATCTGTTCCTTGGTCTCGGTCACGAGGATCGAGGTGTCGATGTCCTCCTCGCCGAACTCGTTCTCGATGATGGCGATCTTCTGGCCGTGGGCCTCGTGCAGCACGCGCTTGAGCAGGGTGGTCTTGCCCGAGCCGAGGAAGCCGGTCAGGATGGTGGCGGGGATGAGGCCGGGAGTGGAGGACATGATGCGGGACCGGAAATGCAGAGCACCCCAGATGGGGACGATTGACTTTGTTGCAAGGGGAGGCGTCGTGTCAATCGGTTATTCTTCAAGCCATATCAACCACGACACGCAGCCCAGTGTCAGAACCTCAGTCTAGCCGGCCCCCGTCGCGCGGGGGCCAGAAATCGCCCGCCGTGCAGGCGCGCAGCCTCTTGAACCGCTTGTGGGAATTCGTCCATCCCGGACCGGACTCCAAGCGCGAACTGATCCAGACGCTCACCGAAGCGGAAGAGCGCGAAGTCATCGAACCCGAATCGCTGCAGATGCTCGAGGGCGTGCTGCGCATGGCGGAGCTCAGCGCCGGCGACGTGATGGTCGCCGCGCCGCGCATGGACCTGCTGGACATCGAGGCGCCCTACGAGGAACTGCTGAACCTGGTGATCGACACCGGCCACTCCCGCTTCCCGGTGTTCGAGGGCCAGAAGGAAAACATCATCGGCATCCTGCTGGCCAAGGACCTGCTGAAGATCCAGCGCGCGCCGGAGCTGAATCTGCGCGCGCTGCTGCGCCCGGTGGTCTTCGTGCCCGAAAGCAAGGAGCTCAACGAGCTGCTGCGCGACTTCCGCTCCAACCGCAGCCACCTGGCCGTCGTGATCGACGAGTTCGGCAATATGGCCGGGCTGATCACGATCGAGGACGTGCTGGAGGAGATCGTCGGCGAGATCGAGGACGAGTTCGACGACAAGGGCAGCAGCAGCGACAAGAGCATCTACACGCTGGCCGACGGCAGCCAGCGCGTCGCCGGCGACGCCAGCATCGCCGACGTCAACGAGGCCTTCGGCGCCAGCTTCGGGCAGGACGAATTCGACACCATCGGCGGCCTGGTCGCCCACGAGCACGGCCGCGTGCCGCGCCGCGGCGAGGCGGTCGAGATCGACGGCCTGCGCTTCGCGGTGATGCTGACCCGCGGCGGCGCCGTGCGCTGGTTCAAGGTCACGCGCAGCCAGCAGCCGGACGGCTGATGCGCTCGAAATGGGCGTTAGCGCTGGCCTGCGCGGCCGGTGTGGTGCATACGGCTGCCTTCGCACCGACCTTCCTCTGGTGGCTGCAGATCCTGGCGCTGGCGGGGCTGTTCGCGCTGGCCTGGGAGGCCCGGCCGCGCCGGGCTGCGCTGCTCGGCGGCGCCTTCGGCCTGGGCTGGCTGGCTTCGGGCCTGTGGTGGCTGTACATCAGCATGCACGACTTCGGCGGCATTCCGGCGCCGCTGGCGGTGCTGGCGGTGGTGCTGCTGGCGCTGTTCCTGTGCCTGTACTACGCCGGCGCGATGGCGCTGGCGGCCCTGTTCAGCGGCACCCTGCGCGTGCCCGTCTTCGCCGCTGCCTGGCTGCTGGCCGAACTGGCGCGCGCCACCTGGTTCAGCGGCTTTCCCTGGCTGGCCAGCGGCTATGCGCACACGGTCGGCCCGCTGTCGGCGTGGGCGCCATGGATCGGGGTCTATGGCATCGCGGCGCTGGCGGCGGCCTGCGCGGCGGCCCTGGCCTCGCGGTCCTGGCGAGCGGTGGTGGCCATGGTGGTGGTGGTCGGCGCGGGCGCGGCGCTGCCCGATGAGTTCACCCGCAGTTCCGGCCACCTGCGCGTCTCGCTGCTGCAGCCCAATGTCCGGCAGGACGAGAAGTTCGATCGCGACCTGATCGAAGGCAACCTTGAACGCCTGGCGCAGCAGATCGAGGCGGCGCGCGGGCAACTGGTCGTCACGCCGGAGTCGGTGGCGCCGCTGCCGCTGGAGTTCCTGGAGCCGGCCTATGTGCAGCGCCTGCAGCGCGCGGCGCAGCAGCGCCCGCTGCTGCTGGGTACCTTCCTGGGCAACGAGCGCGAGGGCTACGTCAACTCGATGCTGGCCTTCGGCACCGCGCAACCCTACGACTACGGCAAGCGCCACCTGCTGCCCTTCGGCGAGTTCGTGCCGACGGGCTTCCGCTGGTTCGTCGATGCGATGGGCATCCCGATGCAGGATCAGGCCCGCGGCCGCACCCAGGCGCCGCTGGTGCTCGAAGGCCAGCGCCTGCGGCCGCTGATCTGCTACGAGGATCTGTTCGGCGAGGACTTCGTGGACAGCATGGTCGGCCCGGATGCGGCGACCGTGCTGGTCAATACCAGCAACCTGGCCTGGTTCGGCCGCTGGATGATCCAGGACCAGCACCTGCAGTTCTCGCAGATGCGCGCGCTGGAGTTCCAGCGGCCCTTCATCCGCTCGACCAATACCGGCGCCACCGCGGTGCTCGACCATCACGGCCGCGTGACGGCAAGACTTGACCCCCTGGTGCCCGGCATCCTCGAAGCCGAGGTCGAGGGCCGCAGCGGCAGCACGCCCTACGCGCGCTGGCTGGCGGTCTGCGGACTGTGGCCGTTATGGGGGCTGGCCCTCGCGATGCTCGGCCTTGCGGCCTCTCGCAGGCGCGCCCCGTAGAATCGATATTGCTTCATCTAACAATTTTTCACGGCACTTCATGCTGAGCTTCCAGCAAATCATCCTGACCCTGCAAGAGTATTGGTCCAAGCAGGGCTGCGCATTGCTGCAGCCCTACGACATGGAAGTCGGCGCCGGCACCAGCCACACTGCCACCTTCCTGCGCGCGCTGGGGCCCGAGCCCTGGAAGGCCGCCTATGTGCAGCCCAGCCGCCGCCCCAAGGACGGCCGCTATGGCGAGAATCCGAACCGCCTGCAGCACTACTACCAGTACCAGGTCGTGCTGAAGCCCGCGCCCGAGAACATCCTGGAGCTGTACCTCGGTTCGCTGGAAGCGCTGGGCTTCGACCTGAAGAAGAACGACGTGCGCTTCGTCGAGGACGACTGGGAGAACCCGACGCTCGGCTGCTGGGGCCTCGGCTGGGAGGTCTGGCTCAACGGCATGGAAGTGACGCAGTTCACCTACTTCCAGCAGGTCGGCGGCATCGACTGCAAGCCGATCACCGGCGAGATCACCTACGGCCTCGAGCGCCTGGCGATGTACCTGCAGGGCAAGGAGTCGGTCTACGACCTGGTGTTCACCGACGGCCTCAGCTATGGCGACGTGTTCCACCAGAACGAGGTCGAGCAGAGCACCTACAACTTCGAGCACAGCGACGTCGACTTCCTGCTGGGCGCCTTCGCGGCGTACGAGAAGCAGAGCCAGCTGCTGATGAAGGAACAGCTTGCGCTGCCCGCCTACGAGCAGCTGCTGAAGGCCGGCCACACCTTCAACCTGCTGGATGCGCGCGGCGCGATCAGCGTGACCGAGCGTGCTGCCTATATCGGCCGCATCCGCAACTTGGCCCGCGCGGTCGCGCAAAGCTATATGGACAGCCGCGCGCGGCTGGGCTTCCCGATGGCGCCCAAGGCCTGGGCTGACGAAGTGATTGCACAGATCGAGAAGAAGAAGGCCGCGTGATGTCGTCCAACAACCTGCTGATTGAACTCTTCGTCGAGGAACTGCCCCCGAAGGCGCTGAAGAAGCTGGGCGAGAGCTTTGCGTCGCTGATCAGCGGCTCGCTGCAGGCACAAGGCCTCGCCGCGGCCGACGCGGTCGTGACGTCCTTCGCCTCGCCGCGCCGCCTGGCCGTGCACATCGCCGATGTTGCCGCGCAGGCCGCCGACAAGGCCCTGCGTCTAAAGCTGATGCCGGTGGCCGTGGGCCTCGGCGCCGACGGCCAGCCGAGCCCGGCCCTGCTGAAGAAGCTGGCCGCCAGCGGCCTGGCGGCCGACACGCCGCTGGAGCGCGCGCCCGACGGCAAGGCCGAGGCCCTGTTCGCCAACGTGACCCAGCCCGGCGCCAGCCTGGCCCAGGGCCTGCAGCAGGCGCTGGCCGAGATGCTGAAGGCGCTGCCGATCCCGAAGGTGATGAGCTACCAGTTGCAGGACGGCTGGAGCAGCGTCAACTTCGTGCGCCCGGTCCATGGCCTGGTCGCGTTGCACGGCAGCGCGGTCGTGCCGGTCGAACTGCTGGGCCTGAACTCGGGCCGCGAGACCCGCGGCCATCGCTTCGAGGCCGCCGTCGAGACGATCGCCGTCGAGAGCGCCGACAGCTATGCCGCGCAGCTGCGCGAGCAGGGTGCTGTCATCGCCTCTTTCGCCGAACGCCGCGCCGAGATCGTGCGCCAGCTCGCCGAGCGCGCCGGCTCGCTGAAGCCAATCGACGACGAGGCCCTGCTGGACGAAGTGACCGCCCTGGTCGAGCGCCCGAACGTGCTGCTGTGCCAGTTCGAGCGCGAATTCCTGGCCGTGCCGCAGGAGTGCCTGATTCTGACGATGAAGGCCAACCAGAAGTACTTCCCGTTGCTGGACGACGCCGGCAGGCTGACCAACCAGTTCCTGGTCGTCAGCAACATCCGCCCGGCCGACGCCAGCGCGGTGACCGGCGGCAACGAGCGCGTCGTGCGGCCACGCCTGGCCGACGCCAAGTTCTTCTTCGACCAGGACCGCAAGAAGTCGCTGGCCGAACGGGTGCCGGGTCTTGCCAAGGTGGTCTACCACGGCAAGCTGGGCACGCAGGGCGAGCGGGTCGAGCGCGTGCGTGCGATCGCGCGTGCCATCGCCGGCATGCTGGGCAATGCGGCGCTGGCGCAGCAGGCCGACGAAGCCGCCCACCTGGCCAAGGCCGACCTGCTGACCGACATGGTCGGCGAGTTCCCCGAGCTGCAGGGCATCATGGGCGGCTACTACGCGCGCCACGACGGCCTCAGCGAGGCGGTGGCCTTCGCCATCGAGGACCACTACAAGCCCCGCTTCGCCGGTGACGAGCTGCCGCGCAACGAGGCGGGCCTGGTGGTCGCGCTGGCCGACAAGCTGGAGACGCTGGTGGGCCTGTTCGGCATCGGCCAGCTGCCCACCGGCGACAAGGACCCGTTCGCGCTGCGCCGCCATGCGCTGGGCGTCGTGCGCATGCTCTCGGAGCGCGCCGGCACGCTGAGCCTGGATGCGCTGATCGCCGCCGCGCTGCCGGCCTTCGGCGCGCTGATCCAGGACCCGAGCGAAGCCCTGTCCACCTTCATCTACGAGCGCCTGGCCGGCAGCCTGCGCGAGCAGGGCTACAGCGCCCAGCAGGTCGACGCCGTGCTGGCGCTGAAGCCCCAGCGCCTGGCCGACGTGGCCGCGCGGCTGGCGGCGGTGCGCGAGTTCGAGGTGCTGCCCGAGGCGGCTTCGCTGGCCGCGGCCAACAAGCGCATCGGCAACATCCTGAAGAAGAGCGAGCAGGCGGTGGAAGCCCGCATCGACGCCGCGCTGCTGAAGGAGCCCGCCGAGCAGGCGCTCGCCGCCGCGCTCGGCGACGTAACGCCCAAGGCCGACGCACAGTTCAAGGCCGGCCAGTACGCCGCGTCGCTGCGTGAGCTGGCCGCCCTGAAGGCGCCGGTCGATGCCTTCTTCGACGGCGTGATGGTCAATGCCGAGGATGCCGCCCTGCGCGCCAACCGCCTGGGCCTGCTGAAGACGCTGCACGAGGCCATGAACCGCGTCGCCGACCTGGCGCGCCTGGCCAGCTGAGTCAGAAGAAGGAAACCCACGATGCCCACCCGTTCCGATCACGGCCACCACAGCATGAAGCTGGTCATCCTCGGCCGCGACGGAACGCTCAACCACTACCGCGACGACCACGTCAAGTCGGTGGAGGAGCTCGAGCCGCTGCCCGGCGCGCTCGAAGCCGTGGCGCGGCTCAACCACGCCGGCTGGCACACGGTGATGGCCACCAACCAGCCCGGCATCGGCCGCGGCCTGCTGGACATGGCCTCGCTGAACGCCGTGCACATGCGGCTGAACCAGCTGCTGGCCGAGAAGGGCGGGCGGCTCGACGCCGTCTTCTTCTGCCCGCACACGCCTGAAGAAGGCTGCAACTGCCGCAAGCCGCTGCCGGGCCTGATCGAGCAGATCGGCCTGCGCTTCGGCGTGGACCTGTCGACGGTGCACATGGTGGGCGTCTCGTTGCGCGACATCATGACCGCCCGCAACGCCGGCTGCGTGCCTCACCTGATCCGCAGCGAAAAGGAAGGCACGCTGGACGAAACCCAACTGGCCGCGATGCTGGCGCAAGTGCCCGGCACCCAGGTGCATGCCAGCATCAGCGCCTTCGCCGAACACCTGGTCCAGCAGGATCGCCGCGCCAGGGCCGACGCCCGCGGCGAGAAGCTGGCCCCGGACACGTCTCCTGGAGAGTTTTCTTGATCGTTCTTGCTGCGCTGCGTTCAGCGCTTTTCCTTGTCTGGCTGGTCCTGACCGTGATTCCCGTGGCGCTCTGGGTGCTGCTCCAGTCGCTGTTCGTGCGAGGCAATCCGGTGTACTGGAGCTGCGTGTTCTGGCTGCGCCTGGCAGTTCTTGGCGCGCGCTACATCTGCGGCGTGCGCTGGCGCATCCAGGGCGAGGAGAACCTGCCCAGCGCCGCCGACAGGCAGGGCGCCGTGATCCTGCTGTCCAAGCACCAGAGCACCTGGGAGACCTTCGCCTACCCGACGCTGATGTCCCACCCGCTGGCCTATGTCTTCAAGCGCGAGCTGCTCTACATCCCCTTCTTCGGCTGGGCGATGGCGCGGCTGGACATGATCCACATCGACCGCAGCAAGCGCGCCCAGGCCTGGTCCAAGGTGGCGGCGCAGGGCAAGCGGCTGGCGGGCCTCGGCCACTGGGTGATCATGTTCCCCGAGGGCACGCGGATCGCCCGTGGCAAGGCCGGCGAATACAAGACCGGCGGCACGCGGCTGGCGGTCGAGAACGGCGTGCCGGTGGTGCCGATCGCGGCCACCTCGGCGCGCTGCTGGCCGCGCAAGAGCTTCCTGCTGCGGCCCGGCGTCGTCGACATCTCGATCGGCCGGCCGATCAGCCCGCAGGGCCGCGAGCCGCAGGAAATGATGCGCGAAGTGCAGGCCTGGATCGAGGCGGAGATGCGCCGTCTCGACCCAGAAGCCTACGCGCAGGCCTGATCGAGCGAGGACGAAGGACCACGATGCCCAATCGCCTGGCCAACCTGCTGCAGGACAAGCAGCTCGCGCTCTTCGATGCCGAGCCCGCCGTTGCGCCGCCGCCCGACACACTGAACCGGCCCGGCACGCTGCGCGAGACCCGGCTGGGCGAGCACCGCGTGCAGTACGAGCTGAAGCGCGCGCGCCGGCGCAGCATCGGCTTCATCGTCGGTGCCGACGGCTTGCGCGTCAGCGCGCCGCGCTGGCTGCCGCAGGCGGCCATCGACAGTGCGCTCGTCCACAAGTCCGACTGGATCCTGCGCAAGCTGGTCGAGCAGCGCGAGCGCGCGCAGCGCCTGCAGGCCAGCCGCATCGAATGGCGCGACGGCGCGACCATGCCCTATCTCGGCGAGCCGCTGCGGCTAGTGCTGAGGCCGGAGCAGAGCGGCGTCACGCTGGACGAGGAGGGCGGCGCGCTGCTGGTGGGCGGGCTGCCGCAGGCCGCCGCCGAGGAACAGATCCGCGACACCGTCCAGGCCTGGCTGCAGCGCCGCGCCAAGGCCTTCTTCGAGCCCCGCTGCCAGCACTACGCAGCCGAGCTGGGCGTGACGATGAAGCAGCTGCGCCTGAGCTCGGCCCAGACGCGCTGGGGCAGCGCCAGCGCCGACGGCTCCATCCGCCTCCACTGGCGCTTGATCCACTACGCGCCGTCCATCATCGACTACGTCGTCGCCCATGAACTCGCCCATCTGCGCGAGATGAACCACAGCCCGCGCTTCTGGGACCTGGTGCGCTCGGTGATGCCCGATTTCGAGGAGGCTCGTGGCCGCCTCAAGGACGAATCCATCGGGACGGGCTGATTGCATCAGCGCTTATCGGTGAATATTCACCGATCATCTGTGCGAAAAACAGCTCCTACCTTCGGGGGGCTTGGCGCGATAGTGTCAGCCGGGCAAACTTTCGTTTACACGCTGTCACCACGGGCACGCGGGCGCTTCCGGGAGGAGCGCCCCCTTCACGAAGCGGAGCTCGAGCTCCCGAGCATGGAAGGGTCTGGTGCCGACAAGAAGGCAAATGTCCCGCCGTCGTCGAGCTTCACGGGTCGTCGACGGCGGCGATGTTTCAGGCCGCGGCGCTGAAGCGATAGACCCCATCCACCGCATCGCGCTGCCGCGTCAAGCGGCCCGACAGCCACAGCGCGTTCAGGTGCGCCACCGACTCGCCCATCGCGAAGGTCGTTTGGTGCAGGTCCAGCTTGCGGCGGAACAGTACGTCCAGCAGTTCCGCAGCATGGCAGGGCTTGGCGGCGCAGGCGGCGATCACATCGGCCAGGCGGTCGGCATGGTGCTCGCGCAGCTGGTCCACGCGGGCATGCAGGCCGGTGAAGGGCTTGCCGTGGGCGGGCAGCACCAGCGTCTCGGCGGGCAGCGCCAGCATGCGGCCGATCGAGTCCAGATAGAGGGTCAGCGGGTCCGACTCCGGCTCCACGTCGACGACCGAGATGTTGGTGGAGATGCGCGGCAGCACCATGTCGCCGGAGATCAGCAGGGCGGCCTCGGGGCAATGCAGGCTGATGTGCTCGGGCGCGTGCCCGTAGCCGGCGATGCAGTGCCAGGTCTTGCCCCCGATCGCGATCGTGCTGCCGTCCATGATGCGGCGGAAGCTCGCCGGCACCGCCGGCACCATGCTCGGGTAGTAGCTGGCGCGGGCGCGGATCTTGGCCAGGGATTCCTCATCCAGCAGGCCGTGGCTGGCGAAGAAGTCGGCCGCCGCCGAGCCGCCCATGCCTTGCGTGCTCTGGCTGGCGAGGCGGGCGAGGTTGAAGTCGGTGGCGCTCATCCACAGCCGGCATTGCTGGTCTGCCCCCACGCTTGCGGCGTTGGCGCTGCGCTGCCCCCCGAGGGGGCTGGCCGCGCCTTGGGGCGGCCCGGCGGCGCGTCCGCTCCACCTCTCGGTCAGCCAGGCCGCCAGGCCCATGTGGTCCGGGTGGAAGTGCGTGACGATCACGCGCAGCACCGGCAGGCCGTCCAGGTGCTTGGCGAACACCTGCTCCCAGTTCGCCTTCGTCGCGTCGTTGCAGACGCCGCAGTCGACGATGCTCCAGCCCTCGCGACCGTCGATCTCGTCGCGCAGCAGCCACAGGTTGATGTGATCCAGCGCGAAGGGCAGGCCCATGCGAACCCACCTGACGCCCGGCTGCAGTTCGATCACGCCGCCGGGTTCGGGCAGGTCATCGCCCAACGGATAGCTCAGTTCGGATTCGCGCTTGTTGGCCATGGCTTTAGACTTACGTTTACGTTAACGTCATTTCGAGCCACAGTTTAGCCATGAGCACCGAGTCCAGCGCGAAACCGAGCCCCGCCCTGCAGCAGGAACGCCTGTACACGATCACCGAGCTGGCGGCCGAGTTCGACATCACCCCGCGCGCCATCCGCTTCTACGAGGACATGGGCCTGCTGGAGCCGGGCCGCGCCGGCCGCAACCGCGTCTACAGCCACCGCGACCGCACGCGGCTGAAGCTGACGCTGCGGGGCAAGCGCCTGGGCCTGGCGCTGCAGGAGATCAAGCAGCTGGTGGACATGTACGACTCCGAGTCGGACGCCGTGCCCCAGCTGCGCGCCTTCCTTGAGGTGCTGCACAACCACCGCCGCCAGTTGGAGCAGCAGCTCGACGACATCGAGGTCACGCTGGCCGAGATCGGGCAGCATGAGGAGCGCTGCGAGGCGCTGCTGGCCGAGGCGCTGTCTGCGAAAGTAACCGGTTAGGCCGACGGCGCGGGCTTGGAGCAGGGCACCAGCGCAGCTGCCATCGCCTCCAGGAACACCCGTGTGCGCAGCGGCATCAGCTTGCGCTCGGGGAACACCGCCCAGCAGGCGGCCGGCGCCAGGTGCCAGTCGGGCAGCACGCGCACCAGTTCGCCGCGCTGCACGTGTTCCCAGGCGAAATGGTCGCCCACCGCGGTGATGCCCACGCCCGCCACGGCGAAGCGCAGCAGCATGTCCGGCGCGTTGACCAGGATGCGCTGGGCCGGGATGCCGCTCCAGTGCTCGCCCTCGTGGCCTTCGCCGCGGGAGAGGCTCCAGGCCATCGGCTCGCCGGAGCGCGACAGGATCATCAGCCCGCACATCGAGGCCAGCGCCTGCGGCAGCTGCGGCTCGCCGTGCTGGCGCAGGTAGGCGGGCGAGGCATACAGGCCGGTGCTGACCAGCGCCATGCGACGCGCGGCGAGCTGGCTGTCCTGCTGCAGCTCGCCCATGCGCACCGCCAGGTCGAAGCCCTCGGCGATGATGTCCACGCGGCGCGGCGACAGGTCCAGCTCCAGCTGCACCTCCGGGTAGTCCAGCGCGAAGCGGGTCAGCATGCCGCCCAGCGCCTGGTGGGCGAAGTCCGCCGGCATCGTCACGCGCAGGCGGCCGCTGGGCCGCTGCTGGCGCGACAGGGCCAGGCTCAGCGCCGCGTCCACCTCGGCCGAGAGCGCCCGTGCATGCTCCAGGATGCCGGCGCCGAATTCGGTCAGCGTCAGGTGCCGGGTGCTGCGCTGGAGCAGCTTCTCGCCCAGGCGCTCTTCCAGCGCGGCGATGCGGCGCGACACGGTGGACTTGGGCAGCCGCATGCGTTCGGCCGCGCGGCTGAAGCTGCCGGCATCGACGACGCGGGCATAGAGCAGCAGGTCGTCGGCGTCCAGGGAAGGGGATGCGATGCTCATGATTGTTCCGTCAGTGGAACAATCTTATCCAAATAGCGGGCTTCTGCTGGGGGATTGTTGCTCCTACAGTTCTTCTCACGGTCACTGAGACCAGCAACCCACACCAAGGAGCCCCTGATGAACATCCTGCAACTGAACTCCAGCGCCCGTCGTGTCCAGGACGGCCAAGGTTCTTATTCGACCCGCCTGGCCACCGAGCTGGTGGCCGGCCTCCAGGCCGCTAACAGCCAAAGCAAGCTGACCGTGCGCGACCTGGGCCTGAACCCGCACCCGGCGATGGACGAGGCCGCCCTGGGCGCCCTGTTCACCCCCGCCGACAAGCGCAGCGCCGAGCAGGCCGAGCGCGTGGCCGCCAACGACGCGCTGATCGACGAGCTGTTCGCCGCCGACGCGATCGTGATCGCCACGCCGATGATCAACTTCGGCGTGCCCACGCAGCTGAAGAACTGGATCGACGCGGTCGCCCGCGCCGGCACCACCTTCAAGTACGGCGCCACCGGCCCGGTCGGCCAGGTCACCGGCAAGAAGGTGTACATCGTCAGCGCCTCCGGCGGCGTCCATCGCGGCCAGGTGACCGACGGCGTCACGCCCTACCTGCGCACGGTGCTGGGCTTCCTGGGCATGACCGAGGTCGAGTTCATCTACGCGGAAGGCCTGGCCATGGGCCCGGACGCGGAAGCCGCCGGCGTGGCCGCGGCCCGCGCGCAGATCGCCGAACTGCTGGGCGGCGTGACGGCCTGAGTGCCGACTCCCAGCTTCATCTGACAGAGAGGATAAACGACCATGACGACCACCCTTGCGCTGCGCCAGCCGCGTGCCGTGGAACGCCTGGTCGCCGGGCAGGCGACCAGCGACGGCGCCGGCGTCAAGCTGACCCGCGTGCTGACCCAGAACCTGCAGCGCCGCCTGGACCCCTTCCTGATGCTGGATGCCTTCGGCTCGGACAGTGCCGACGACTACATCGCCGGCTTCCCCGACCACCCGCACCGCGGCTTCGAGACCATCAGCTACATGCTGGAGGGCCGCATGCGCCATCGCGACTCGGCCGGCCATGAAGGCATGGTGGCCGACGGCGGCGTGCAGTGGATGACCGCTGGCCGCGGCGTGATCCACAGCGAACTGCCGGAGCAGCGCGAAGGCCGCATGGAAGGCTTCCAGCTGTGGCTCAACCTGCCCGCCAAGGACAAGATGCGCGCGCCCTGGTATCGCGACATCCCGAGCGGCGAGATCCCGGAACTGCAGTTGCCGGGCGCGACCGTGCGCGTGATCGCCGGTGCCAGCCATGGCGTCGGCGGCGCGGTGCAGCGCGAGCACACCGAGCCGCTGTACCTGGACCTGCACCTGGAGCCGGGCGCCAGCTTCGAGCAGGCGCTGCCCGATACGCACAACGCCTTCGCCTACGTCTATCGCGGCGCGCTGAAGTTCGAGACGGGCTGCCAGGTGCCTGCGCAGCGGATGGCCATCCTGGCCAACACGCCGGGCAGCGACGGCGTGCGGCTGACCGCCGGCGATGCCGCGACCCGGGTGCTGCTGATCGCGGGGCGGCCGCTGGACGAGCCGATCGCCCAGCACGGCCCCTTCGTGATGAACACGCAGGCCGAGCTGATCCAGGCGGTGCGCGACTACCAGGCCGGCACGCTGGCCGCCTGAGCCGGCTTGCCCCGCGCAGGAGGCCCGCCATCGATGGCGGGCCTTTTTTCATTTCATCTGCTTACGCGCCTTGTCGGACGCCTCCGACGAGGCCTCGCGGCACAAGCCGATTCCTCGCGCCGGGGCAGCGCCCCACACTGGCTCCACGCTGCCACGGCATGTGGCGCCCGAGGGCACCAGCCCCCAACACAAGCGAGGTCTACACCATGAACGTCAGCAACAAGCAATCTCTCAAGCGCCACGGCGGCATCGTCCTGACAGCCGTCCTGGCCATTTCGCTCAGCGCCTGCGCCGGCATGAGCCGTCGTGAAAGCAGCGCCCTGGTCGGCACCGCGGTCGGCGGCGTCGTCGGCGCGGCGGCCACCGGTGGCAGCACCGTCGGCACGGTCGGCGGCGCGGTCGCCGGCGGCGTGATCGGCAATGAACTGGGTAAGAAGAGGTAACAGCCTTCCTCCCGCCTGTCGTCGACCGACACGCTCCATTCGTTGAGTCAGAAAACGGAGAGACACCTCATGCAATACCAAGCTGCCCAGAACGCTCCCGATGCCGGCCTGCAACCCTTTGCCCAAGGCGGGCAGGCAGTGCCAGCGCACTTCGATGCCAGCGAGCTGGACGTAGGTTATGAGGTGGCCTTTCCCTTCCTGACGGAGAACAATCTCACGGACGCTGGTTGACAGACTTCGGCCCCCCCTAACTGCCACATGGACGTCGCTTCGATGCGGCGTTTTTAATGCGCGGCAGCTGGACTTTCCGAGGACTTGTTGGACATGAGCACTCCGTACCCGATCGGCACCGCCGCGACCATCGCAAGCGCCCACCTGGCCGCCGTGAGGGAGCGCACGCGAGCCTCCACCCTGCAGCAACGCTTTGCCCTGGCCGGCGTGCTGCTGGCCGTGGTCATGGTGGTCGTGCTCTACCAGATCCTCACGAACAACATCGCCCAGCTCGAGAACCGGCGCCAGGCCCGGCAGCAGCAGGAGCGCGATCGCCATGCATGCATGATGCAGACGGGCCGGCTTGAGCGCGACCAGTGCCTTGCCGCGTTGGTGCAGGCCGCTCCGCTGCCGCCGCCGGCCGCCGGAATGACGGAGGCCACGCTGGCCGGCCGCTGATACGCGCGGCCCGCAGAAAAGGGAAAGGCCGGTCGGCTGACCGGCCTTTTCTCATGGGCGAGCCGTCTTGCTTCAGGAAGCCAGCGGACAGAACACCAGCATCGGGCAGGGCATCACCCGGTGCAGGCAGTCGGCGTCGCCGTGCAGGGTGAACACGGCGAAGCGCTGTTCACCCAGCTGCAGCTGGGTCGGCCGCTGTTCGGCCGGAGCGGACACCAGTTGCAGCTGCCGGTCATAGCCGTGCATCAGGTGCAGCTGGCGCGCCAGCGCGGCCTGCATGGACGGCAGCTCGGGCGCCAGTTGGCCGAACAGCGCGATCAGGCCCTGGTTCCGGTGCTGGCGCAGGTCCCGATCCAGTGCGGCGGCGGTGCCGGCATCTCCCAGCCGCAGATACAGGTGGATGCGGAACCAGGGCGAGCCGGCATGCCCTTCCTCCTGCAGCCGCTCCTGCACGCAGTTGCGCAGATAGGCCTGAAGGCCGGGGCTCAGCGGCGGTTCGGCGCCGGCGGCCGGGACGGTGGCCAGCATCAGCGCCGCACCAGGCTGACGATGAAGCTCGCGATCGCCATCGCGATGAACACGAAGAACAGCAGCTTGGCGATGCCGACCGCGCCGGCCGCGATGCCGCCGAAGCCGAAAAGCGCCGCGATCAGCGCGATGACGAGGAAGACGATGGCGTAGTGAAGCATGATGAGGGGCTCCTGCAAGTCGACGGGGATGAGCCGACTTTAGGCAGGTGGCCGCGGCGCCGGCGTCCGGCCCCGGCCAGTCCCGGCGTGAGCCGGCGCTGCATGCGCGTGTAGGCCGGCGCCTACGCCATGCGGAAACCGCTTCAGCGGCTCGCTCGCAGGTGCAGCTGCGAGGCGTCCGGCGCCGGCAACCGCGGCCCGTCATAACCCCGTACCTCGACGCCAGCGAAGACGCCGCTGCCGGCGTTCCAGTCGGCCGCGAAGCGCTGGATGTCCTCGCCGTTGCGACCGACGAAGTTCCAGAACAGCAGCGGCTGCTCCTGCAGCGGCTCGCCGCCCAGCAGCAGCAGGCGGGCCGGGCCTTCGGCGGCCAGGTCCAGCGAGGCCAGGCCCGGCGCGATGTAGAGCAGGCTGCCCGGTTCAAGCCGCTCGTCGTTGCCGTCGATGCCGAGGGTGACGGCGCCTTCCAGCACCATCAGCCCGTGCTCGAAGCCGGTGTCCAGCGCCAGTGTCGTGGCCGCTTCGCTGCCGCTGGCGATGTCCACGCCCAGCAGCGGCGTGTACTGCGGCACCGGCGAGACCTCCTCGCCATAGCGGCCGGTCAGCAGCGTCAGCTCGAAGCCGTCCTGGCCGATGTGCGGCAGCTCCGGAAAGTGCTGGAAGGCCGGCTCGCAGAAGCGCTGCGCGTCCGGCAGCGCGATCCACAGCTGGGCCAGGTGGATGCGGTCGGACAGCGACTCTTCCGAGTGCGCGATCGCCCGCCCGGCGGTCATCAGGTTGACCTGGCCCTGGCGCAGCACCTGCTCGCTGCCGAGGCTGTCGCGGTGCAGCACCTCGCCCTCGATCATCCAGCTGAAGGTCTGCAGGCCGGTGTGCGGATGCGGGCCCACCCGCATGCCCTTGCCGGGCGCCAGCGGGGCCGGGCCGGCATGGTCGAGGAAGCACCAGGCACCGATCAGGCGCCGCCGCGCGGTGGGCATCGCCCGGTTGATCGGGATGCCGCCGACATCGCCGGGCTTGCCGGGAATGCGTTCGTAGAAGTGATTCGTGGGGCTCATGGGCGGTGATCATGCCACCGCAGGCAGGCCCTTCAACAGCTTGTCCAGCCGCACCGGATAGTCGCGCACCCGCACGCCGGTGGCGTTGTAGACCGCATTGGCCACTGCCGCGCCGACCCCGCAGATGCCCAGCTCGCCCACGCCCTTGGCCTTCAGTGGCGAGGACATCGGATCGGTCTCGTCGAGGAACACCACCTCCTGCTGCGGGATGTCCGCATGCACCGGCACCTCGTAGCCGGCCAGGTCGTGGTTGACGAAGAAGCCGCGCCGCTCGTCGACCACCAGTTCCTCCATCAGCGCCGCGCCGACGCCCATCGTCATCGCGCCGATCACCTGGCTGCGCGCGGTCTTCGGGTTCAGGATGCGGCCGGCGGCACACACCGCCAGCATGCGGCGCACGCGGGTCTCGCCGGTGGCCGCATCCACCGCCACCTCGACGAAGTGCGCGCCGAAGGTGGACTGCTGGAACTGCTTGTCGAGCTGCCCGTACTCCATATGGTCCTCGGCCTGCAGGCCCGCCGGGCCGACAGCCTCGCCCAGGCCCATCGGCTGCGCGCCGGACAGCAACTGCCCATCGGCCAGCCGCAGCTCCGCCGGCGCGATACCGTGGCGCCGCGCCAGCGCCTCGCGCAGCTTGACGCAGGCCGCATAGACCCCGGCGCTGGCGCTGTTGCCGCCCCACTGCCCGCCCGAGCCGCAGGAGACCGGGAAGGCCGAGTCGCCCAGCCGCACCCGCACCCGCTCCAGCGGCACGCCCAGCATCTCGGCGGCCGTCTGCGCCAGCACCGTATAGCTGCCGGTGCCGATGTCGGTCATGTCGGTCTCGACGGTCACGATGCCCTCGTGGTCGATGCGCACGCGCGCGGCGGACTTCATCACCAGGTTGTTGCGCAAGGCTGCCGCCACGCCGAGGCCGACCAGCCAGCGTCCCTCGCGGCGCTGGCCGGGCGCGCGCCGTTCGTGCCAGCCGAACTGCCCGGCGCCCTGGCGCAGGCAGTCGGCCAGCCGGCGCTGCGAGAACGGGCGCGCGGGCTTCTCGGGGTCCACCAGCGTGTCGTTGCGCAGGCGGAACTCGACCGGGTCGAGCCCCAGCTGCTCGGCCATCTCGTCGATCGCGATCTCCAGCGCCATCAGGCCCGGCGCCTCGCCCGGCGCGCGCATCGCATTGCCCTCGGGCAGGTCCAGCGTCGCCAGCTTCATCGCCGTCATCCGGTGGGCGCCGGCATAGAGCAGCCGGGTCTGCATCACCGCGGTCTCTGGCGAACCGCCTTCCAGGTTGCCCGACCAGCTCTCGTGCGCGATCGCCGTGATGCGCCCGTCGCGCCCCGCGCCGATGCGGATGCGCTGGATCGTGGCCGGCCGGTGGGTCGTGTTGTTGGCGACCAGCGGCCGCTGCAGCGCCACCTTGACCGGCCGCTTCACCGCCCGCGCGCCCAACGCGGCCAGCAGCACATCGGCCCGCAGGAACAGCTTGCCACCGAAGCCGCCGCCGATGAAGGGCGAGACCAGCCGCACCTTGTCGCGCGGGATGCCCAGGGTCCTGGCCAGGTCGCCACGGCCCCAGTCGACCATCTGGTTGGCGGTCCAGACGGTGAGCCGGTCGCCTTCCCATGTGGCCAGCGTGGCATGCGGCTCCATCATCGCGTGGGACTGGTCGGGCGTCGTGTAGTGCTGGTCCAGCCGCACCGCGGCCTGCGCGAAGGCGCCGTCGAAGTCGCCGACCTGGCTGGCCGGCGGCCCGCCGACGCCGCCGCCGCCCTTGGGCGCCTTCGCGCCGTCCTTGCCGGCGGCCAGGCTGAAGGCGCCCGGCGCCGCCGCGTAGTCGATCTTCAGCAGCGCCGCCGCGGCGCGGGCCTGCTCGAAGCTCTCGGCCACCACCAGCGCCACGGCCTGGTGGTAGTGCTCGATGGCCGGACCGCCGAGCAGCCTGGCGGTGTTCTTCGAACCCTTGCCGAGCTTGCCCGCATTGCGCGCGGTGACGATCGCCAGCACGCCCGGCGCGGCGCGCGCGGCCCGGTCGTCCAGCGCGGCGATGCGCCCCTTGGCGATGGCCGCGCCGACCACCCAGCCATAGGCCGGGCGGGCCGCGATGTCGTGCCGCTCGTAGGCATAGGGCGCCGTGCCGGTGGTCTTCAGCGGCCCGTCGATGCGCGATGTCGGGTGCCCGACGACCTTCAGCTGGTCGATCGGATTGGTGGTGGCCGGGGTGTCGAACTTCATGCGCGATCTCCCGCCATCACCGCAGCCAGCGTGCGTTCGGCCAGCGTCAGCTTGAAGGCGTTGTCGGTGGTGGGCCGCGCGCCGTCGAGCAGCCGTGCCGTCAGGGCCCTGGCGCCGCGTGGCATCTCGGCCTCGGCCGCCTCCACGCGCCAGGGCTTCGGCGCGACGCCGCCCAGCGCGACGCGGCCCGAGCCGTCCGGCTGCAGCACCGCGGCCACCGAGACCAGCGCGAAGGCGTAGGAGCTGCGGTCGCGCACCTTGCGGTAGACGTGCGTGCCGCCCAGCGGCCGGGGCAGCGTCACCGCGGTGATCAGCTCGCCGGGCTCCAACGTGGTCTCGATCTGCGGCGCGGCCTCCGGCAGGCGATGCAGCTCGACGATCGGGATGCGTCGAGCCTGCCCGTTAGGGGCCAGCGTCTCGACCGTGGCGTCGAGCAGCCGCATCGCCACCGCCATGTCGCTCGGATGCGTGGCGATGCAGGCGCCGCTGCCGCCGATCACCGCCAGCTGCCGGCTTGCGCCGCCGTCCAGCGCCGCGCAGCCGCTGCCGGGCCGGCGCTTGTTGCAGGGCTGGTTGCCGTCGTAGAAGTAGGGGCAGCGGGTGCGCTGCAGCAGGTTGCCGGCGGTGGTGGCGCGGTTGCGCAACTGACCCGATGCGCCGGCCAGCAGCGCGCGGGACAGTACCGCATAGTCGCGGCGCACCCGCAGGTCGGCGGCCAGGTCGGTGTTGCGCACCAGCGCGCCGATGCGCAGGCCGCCCTCGGGCGTGGGCTCGACGCGGTCCAGGCCCAGCCCGTTGACATCCACCAGATGGGCCGGCGTCTCGACCTGCAGCTTCATCAGGTCCAGCAGATTGGTGCCGCCGGCGATGAAGCGGGCGCCGGGGCGCCCGGCCGCTGCGCGCACGGCGGCCTCCGGCGAGGCGGCGCGCTCGAAGCTGAAGGCCTTCATGACGCGGCCTTCGTGGTCGCTGTTGCGCCGGCCACCTCGGCGATCGCCTCGATGATGTTCGAGTAGGCCCCGCAGCGACAGATGTTGCCGCTCATGCGCTCGCGCAGCTCGGCGCCGCTGAAGGCCGGCGCGGCCAGCAGGTCGGCGCTCGCGTGGCTCGGCAGGCCCTGCGCCAGTTCCTGCAGCATGCCCACCGCCGAGCAGATCTGCCCCGGCGTGCAGTAGCCGCACTGGTAGGCGTCATGCTCGACGAAGGCGGCCTGCAGCGGGTGCAGCCGGCCGGGGCGGCCCAGGCCCTCGATGGTGGTGAGCTGCGCGCCGTCGTGCATCACGGCCAGGGTCAGGCAGCTGTTGATGCGCCGGCCGTCCAGGAGCACGGTGCACGCGCCGCACTGGCCGTGGTCGCAGCCCTTCTTGGTGCCGGTCAGGTGCAGGTGCTCGCGCAGCGCGTCCAGCAGTGAGGTCCGGTTGTCCAGCACCAGTGGCTCGGATCTGCCGTTGACGTTCAGGGTGATGGTGCTGGTGGGCGGCGGGGCGGACATCGGCGGTGGCGTGGTTCTTGCGGCGGGTGCGGCAGTGGCGGTGGTGGCCGCGGCGCAGGCGCCGCCTGCGATCAGCAGCTCGCGCCGGGTGATCGCGAGGATCTCATCGATCTGGGCTTGCATGGGCTGTTTCGGTGATGTCGGAATGGCCGCCATCGGCAAACGGCAGGCCCGGGCGTCGCTTGCTAACGTCGAAATTCGGCGGTTTGTCCAAGGAGCGCCCGGCCGGCGTTGAAGCCTGCCGGGCGGACGTTCAGAATCAAGGTCAACAACAACAGGGTCAGGGGGCTGGGCAGGCATGTCGAAGGTCAGCGACAGGCGCATCGTGCTGCTGGATCCCCACGGGGAGACCGGCGGGGTCAACCCGCACTATCTGCATCACCTGCTGTCGGCCGGCGAACGCTACGACGTGCGTGCCGGCGCGGACATCACCAGCGAATCCGGCGCGCGGCTGCTGGCGGCGCGCACGCGGCTGGACGAGGACGTGCGCGAGGTGCTGCGCCACAGCCGGCCCTCACGGCCGCTGGAAAACAGCGTGGTCATCGCCGATGGCATCGGCGGCGCGCAATTGCAGCAGCTCGCCGCGCAGCTGATCGACGAGTACCCGCTGCTGCTGGCGCTGGACGCCGTCGATGCCGACGAATCGCTGCCCGAGGTGATCGGCCGGCTGCGGCTCTCGCCGCCGCTGCAGGCGCTGCTGACCGTCTATGCCGAGCAGCCCGGCGAGCGGCTGCGCCACGCGGTGGGCGTGGCCCTGCTGACGCTGTCCATGGCCCGCAAGCTGCTGCCGGGCAAGGCCATGCTGCAGCGGCAGCTGGCGCTGGCGGCGCTGGTGCACGACGTCGGGGAGCTGTTCATCGAGCCCGTCTTCCACGACCGCGAGCGCGAGCTGGACGCCACCGTGTTCCGCCAGATCGCCAGCCATCCGCTGATCGGTTCCCGGGTGCTCGCGGCGATGGAGGGCGCCGGCCCGCTGGTGGCCGATGCGGTGCTGTCCCACCACGAGCGGCTGGACGGCTTCGGCTATCCCCGGGGCATCGCCGACGAGCAGTTCACGCTGCCGCAGCAACTGCTGGCCAAGGCCGAATGGCTGGCGGGCCTGATCGAGGCCGGCACCGGCCCGCTGATGCGCGCCACGATCTCCGCCAAGCTGATCCCGGGCGAGTTCAGCCAGCCGGTCTCGCTGCTGGTCTACATGGCTACCCGCGGTTCGCGCGAGATGGCCGAGTTCCTCGACTCGGTGGAGACCGAGCAGCAGCTGGCCCGCAAGGCCGCGATGGTAGTGACGCTGCTGCGCCGCTTCCTGGGCCTGCGCGCACTGGTGGACGGCGTGCTGGCCAAGGCCGGCCCGGAGCTGCGCGCGGTGATGGAGCGCGGCCTGCAGCGCCTGCAGCGCATCCATGCGGTGTTCGGCAGCGCGGGGCTGGACCACTCGATGAGCCCCGAGCAGCTGATCGCCGGCATCAAGGCAAGACCCGACCCCGACGAGCGCCAGGAACTGCTGAACCTGGTGGACGAGTTCGGCTGGCGCATGCGCGAGATCGAGCGCACCTTCCGCTTGCGCGGCAGCCTGATGGCGCCGGGCGACGCGGCTCTGATGCAAGCCTTCGTCGCCCAGCTGAAAGGCGATCTCGCCTGATCAGGCCTTCTTCAGCAGCGCGGTATCGATCGGCAGGTTGCGGATGCGCACGCCGGTCGCCTTGAAGATCGCATTGCAAAGCGCCGGTGCCAGCGGCGGCGTGCCCGGCTCGCCGATGCCGCCCGGGTTCTCGCCGCTGGCGAGGATGTGAACGTCGACCTTGGGCATCTCGTTCATCCGCACGACCGGGTAGTCGTGGAAGTTGCTCTGCTCGACGCGGCCGTCCTTGTAGCTGATGCGGCCGTACAGCGCCGCCGAGAGGCCGTAGACGATGGCGCCTTCGATCTGGCGGGCGATGGTCTGCGGGTTGACGAGCTGGCCGCAGTCCACCACCGCCGTCACCTTGTGCACGCGCGGCGTGCCGTCCGGCGCCACCGACACCTCGGCCACCTCGGCCACGTGGCTGCCGAAGCTCTCCGCCACTGCGATGCCGTGGAAATGGCCCTTGGGCAGCGGCTTGCCGTAGCCGGCGCGCTCGGCTGCGGCCTGCAGGACTGCCTTGTGGCGCGGCGCCTCGTTCAGCAGGGCGAGGCGGAACTTCAGCGGGTCGGCCTTGGCGGCGTGCGCCATCTCGTCGATGAAGCTCTCGATGAAGAAGGCGTTCTGCGAATGGCCCACCGAGCGCCAGAACCACACCTGCGGACCCGGCTCGGCGCGACCGTAGGCGATGCGCTGGTTGGCGATCGCGTACGGATGGTCGGCCAGGCCCTCGACGGCGAAGCTGTCCACGCCGTTCTCCGGGATCTTCATGAAGCCGGAGGCGGCCATGATCGACGGCGAACCCACGTCGGCCCGCAGCATCGTCGCCTGGCCCTTGTCGTCCACCGAGCCCTCGAAGCGCACGACCGAGGCCGGGCGGTAGAAGGCGGCGGCCATGTCGTCCTCGCGGGCGTAGATCAGCTTGACCGGGCTGCCGCTGATCTTGGAGAGCAGGGTCGCGTCGATGGTGAAGTCCGGCGCGAAGCGGCGGCCGAAGCCTCCGCCCAGCAGCAGCGTGTTGATCTTCACCTTGGCCGGCGCGGCCTGCGCCACCTGCGCGAGGATGCCCTGCACCGGGCCCTGGCTCTGCGTGCCGGCCCAGATGGTCACTTCGTCGCCCTTGACCCAGGCGGTGCAGTTCATCGGCTCCATGCAGGCATGGGCGAGGTAGGGCACCTCGTAGCGGGCGGAGATGGTCTGCGCAGCGTTGGCGGCAGCGTCCTTCGGGTTGCCCTTGTCCACGGCGACCGCATCGGCCGACGAGGCGGCGGCCTCCAGCGCGCTCGTCACCTTGGCGCTGTCGAAGCCGGCGCGCTCGCCCAGGTCCCACTGCACCGCCAGCGCCTCGCGGCCCTGGCGCGCGGCCCAGTAGCCATCGGCCAGCACGGCCACGCCGGTCGGCAGTGTGATGATCTTCCTGACGCCCTTGACCGCCTTGGCCTTGGCCTCGTCCATCGCCTTGGGCTTGGCGTCGGGGAAGGGCGCGCGGGCCATCACGGCGACCAGCATGCCGTCCACCTGCGCGTCGATGCCGAACTTGGCCGTGCCGTTGATCTTCAGCGGCGTGTCGAGCCGGTTGGTCGGCTTGCCCATGATGCGGAAGTCCTTGGGCGACTTCAGCGCGGGCTTCTCGGGCACCGGCTGCTTCGCGGCGGCTTCGACGAGCGCGCCGTAGGCGAGCTTCTTGCCGCCCGGGCCGATCACATGGCTCTTCTCGGTGCGCAGCGTGGCCGGGTCGACCTTCCACTGCTCGGCCGCGGCGGCCACCAGCATCAGCCGCGCCTGCGCGCCGGCGGTGCGCAGCGGCGCCCAGTGGCCGCGGATGGTCGAGCTGCCGCCGGTGGCCTGCATGCCGAAGGCGGGGTTGTTGTAGGCGGTGTCCACCGGGGCCTGCTGGACCGAGACCAGGGTCCAGTCGGCGTCCAGTTCCTCGGCGGCCAGCATCGGGATCGCGGTGAGCACGCCCTGGCCCATCTCGGAGGAGCCGCAGACGATGCTGACGCGGTTGTCCGGCGTGATGCGCAGCCAGGCGTTGGGGGCGAAGGTGTTGGAGTCGACCGGGGCCTGGGCCTGCGCCAGGCGGCTGGCCAGCGGCATCGAGAAGCCGATGACCAGGGCGGCGCCGGACTTCAGCAGGCCGCGGCGGGAGGTGGTGATGGCGGTGGCGTCCATGCTCAGCCTCCCTTGGCCAGCGAGCCGGCCGCCGTGTGGATGGCGGCGCGGATCTGGTTGTAGGTGCCGCAGCGGCAGATGTTGCCGCTCATGGCGGCGTCGATGTCCGCGTCGCTGGGCGACTTCTTCTGGGCGAGCAGCGCGCAGGCGCTCATGATCTGCCCGCTCTGACAGTAGCCGCACTGCGGCACGTCGATCTTCAGCCACGCGGCCTGCACCGCCTTGCCGACCTTGCCGGCCGAGATGCCCTCGATCGTCGTCACCTTCTTGCCGGCGGCGGCGGAGATCGGGGTCTGGCAGGAACGCACCGGCTGGCCGTCGAGATGCACGGTGCAGGCGCCGCACAGGGCCATGCCGCAGCCGAACTTGGTGCCGGTCAGCTGCAGATCCTCGCGCAGGGCCCAGAGAAGGGGCTCGTCGGGGGCGCCATCCAGCGCGACCGGCTTGCCGTTGACGGTCAGGTTGATCATCGGGAACTCCTGGTATTTGTTGATCCGGAACAGCGCGCGAGAGCCTACACCTAATGCCGAATTTCTGCTGACGACGTCCCCGCGGCAAGACCTGACCCCAGCGGCCTTCGCACATGCCGCGCCAGCGCTTCCAGCAGCTGCGGCTGGCTGATCGGCTTGGTCAGGTGGGCGTCGCAGCCGGCCTCCAGGCTGGCCTGCACGTCGGACTCGAAGGCATTGGCGGTCAGCGCGATGACCGGCGTGTGAAACCGGTCGCCGTCCTCGTGTTCGATGCGGCGCAGCTCGCGGGTGGCGGCCAGGCCGTCCAGCCCCGGCATCTGCAGGTCCATCAGCACCAGGTCGTAGCGGCCGGAGCGGAACTTGTGCAGGCCCACCAGGCCGTTCTCCGCATGGTCGACCCGGTGGCCCTGCGGCAGCAGCATGGCCTCGAAGACCAGCACGTTGAGCTCGGTGTCCTCGCACAGCAGGATGTTCAGCGGCGGCAGGCGCGGCGGCGCGGCGGCGGCCGGTGCTTCCTCGGGCGCGGCCGGCGGCGCCGCGACCACCGGCAGCGGCAGCTCGACGAAGAAGGTCGCCCCTTCGCCGGGCAGGCTCTCCAGCCAGAGGCGCCCGCCCATCAGCCCCACCAGCGTGCGGCAGATCGACAGGCCCAGGCCGGTGCCGCCGTACTGGCGGCCGACAGTGCCGTCCGCCTGCACGAAGGGGCGGAAGATCAGCTCGTGCTTGTCGGCGGCGATGCCGATGCCGGTGTCGCGCACGCTGAAGCTGAGCATCCCGCCCGTGCCGCGCCGCACGTTGACGCTGACGCCGCCCTGGTGGGTGAACTTGATCGCGTTGCCGATCAGGTTGACCAGCACCTGGGCCAGGCGCTGCGGGTCGCCCTGCACCCAGGCGCGGGCGTCGGCCTCCACATGCAGGGAGAGGCTCAGGCCCTTGGCCTCGGCGCGCGGGCGCAGCAGCGTCATCTGCTGCACGAACAGCGGCTCGGGCTGGAAGGCGCTGGCCTGCAGCTCGAGCTGCCCGGCCTCGATCTTGGACAGGTCCAGCAGGTCGTTGATCAGCGCGAACAGCGACTGGCCCGCGCTGTGGAAGACCTCGACGTAGTGGCGCTGCTGCGGGTCCAGCCGGGTGTGGCCCAGCAGGTCGGCCATGCCCAGCAGCGCATTCATCGGCGTGCGGATCTCGTGGCTGACGTGGGCGAGGAACTCGGTCTTGGCCTGGTTGGCGGCGTCGGCCACGGCGCGTTCGTAGCTCAGGCGCTGGTGCGTCTCGTGCTCCCAGCGCAGCTCGGCCGCGCCGGTCAGCACCAGGCCGATCGCCAGCATCCACAGCGGCCCGATCACCGGCAGCAGCACGTGGGACTGCTGCAGCGTGATGATGGCGATGCCGCCGATCAGCACCAGCGCCAGCGCCACCGGCGCCGCCTGCTGCGACAGGCGTGGCTGCTCGCGCCGGGCGCCCCACAGCGCGGGCAGCAGCGCCAGCAGCCACAGCCCGGCGACGGCCGGCGGCGCGGCATCGGTGACGATGCTGCCGTCGCCCAGCGCCGCATAGGTGCCGGCCAGCAGGCGCAGGCCGCTCACCTGGCCGACGGCGGTCATCACCGGATCGGCGAAGAAGGCGCTGCTGCCGATGAACACGGCGCGGCCCCTCAGC
>NZ_LYVQ01000033.1 GCF_001984095.1 Pelomonas sp. KK5 | reverse complement strand
CAGCACCCAGCCCGGCTGGCCGCCGCCGCCGGCATTGCCGCCGCGCGGCACGACGTCGGTGAAGGTGCCGTGCGGGTACTGCGGGTACTCTTCCAGGTAGCCCAGGCGGTCCAGGCGCAGCTGGTCGCGCAGCTTGACGCGCACCAGGTTGATCACCGCGTCCTGCATCGAGCAGGCCACCTTCTGGCCGCGGCCGGTCTTGTCACGCTGGCGCAGCGCGGTCAGGATGCCGATGGCCAGGTGCATGCCGGTGTTGCTGTCACCCAGCGCGGCGGCAGAGACCGTCGGCGGGCCGTCCCAGAAGCCGGTGGTGGAGGCGGCGCCGCCGGCGCACTGGGCCACGTTCTCGTAGACCTTCAGGTCCTCGTAGTGGTGGCCGTCCGAGAAGCCCTTGACCGAGGCCAGGATCATCTTCGGATTCAGCTCCATGATCCGTTCCCAGGTGAAGCCCATGCGGTCCAGCGCGCCGGGGCCGAAGTTCTCGACCATGACGTCCGAGACCTTGATCAGCTTCTCCAGGATTTCCTTGCCCTCGGGGGTCTTGGTGTCCAGCGTCAGCGAGCGCTTGTTGCCGTTGAGCTGGGTGAAGTAGAGCGCGTCCACGTCGGGGATGTCGCGCAGCTGGCTGCGGGTGACGTCGCCGGAGCCGGGGCGCTCGACCTTGATCACGTCCGCGCCGAACCAGGCCAGCATCTGCGTGCAGGCGGGGCCGGCCTGCACGTGGGTGAAGTCGATGATCTTGATGTCGTCGAGTGCTTTGGTCATTTTGGCTATCTCCTTGTCAGTGCTGGTAACGCGTTACTTCGTCTTGCCGCTTTGCGGATTGAGGTTGGTCAGGCGCCCGCTTTCGGTGCCCGCAGCCTCGTCGATGACCGCATTGATCAGGGCCGGCTTGCCGGCGGCGATCGATTCCTTCAGCGCGGCCGTCAGCTCTTCCGGCGTCGTCACGTGGTAGCCCACGCCGCCGAAGGCCTCGATCATCTTGTCGTAGCGGGCGTCCTTGACGAAGACCGTCGGGGCCACGTCCTTGCCGCCGGTGGGGTTCACGTCGGTGCCGCGGTAGACGCCGTTGTTGTTGAAGATGATCGTCGTGACCGGCAGGTCATAGCGGCAGATCGTTTCCAGCTCCATGCCGCTGAAGCCGAAGGCGCTGTCGCCCTCGATCGCGACGACCGGCTTGCCGCTGGTGACGGCAGCGCCGATCGAGTAGCCCATGCCGATGCCCATGATCCCCCAGGTGCCCGAATCGAAACGCTTGCGGGGCTGGTACTGGTCGATGATCGAGCGGGCGAAGTCCAGCGTGTTGGCGCCTTCGTTGACCAGGTTGATGTCCGGATGGTCCTTCAGCACTTCCTTGATGGCGCCCAAGGCGCTGTGGAAGTTCATCGGGCTGGGGTTCTGCGCCAGCTTGGCGGCCATCGAGGTCAGGTTCTTGTCCTTGCGCGAGGCGATGTTGGCGAGCCAGTCGGCCGGCGGCTTCGGGAAGCTGGCGTCCACGCCCTTCAGCAGTTCACCGACGCAGGAGGCGATATCGCCGATCAGCGGGGCCTCGATCGGCACGTTGCTGTCGATCTCGGTCGGCGAGATGTCGATCTGGATGAACTTCTTGGCGCCCTTCTCCTGGCCCCAGGTCTTGCCCTTGCCGTGCGAGAGCAGCCAGTTCAGCCGCGCGCCGACCAGCATCACCACGTCGGCCTCGGCCAGCACGTAGGAGCGGGCGGCGGAAGCCGACTGCGCGTGCGTGTCGGGCAGCAGGCCCTTGGCCATGGACATCGGCAGGTAGGGGATGCCGGTCTTCTCGACCAGCGCGCGGATGTCTTCATCCGCCTGCGCGTAAGCGGCGCCCTTGCCCAGCAGGATCAGCGGGCGCTTGGCGTTCTTCAGCACGTCCAGGGCCTTGGCGACCGTGTCGGGCGCGGGCAGCTGGCGCGGAGCCGGGTCCACGACCTTGATCAGCGAGGCCTTGCCCTTGGCCGCGTCCATCGTCTGCGCGAGCAGCTTGGCCGGCAGGTCCAGGTAGACGCCGCCCGGGCGGCCCGAGACGGCGGCGCGGATGGCGCGGGCGAAGCCGACGCCGATGTCCTCGGCATGCAGCACGCGGAAGGCAGCCTTGCAGTGCGGGCGGGCGATGGCCAGTTGGTCCATCTCCTCATAGTCACCCTGCTGCAGGTCGACGATCTCGCGCTCGCTGGAGCCGGAGATCAGGATCATCGGGAAGCAGTTGGTGGTGGCGTTGGCCAGCGCGGTCAGGCCGTTCAGGAAGCCGGGGGCGGACACCGTCAGGCAGATGCCGGGCTTCTGGGTCATGTAGCCGGCGATGGCGGCGGCGTTGCCGGCGTGCTGCTCATGGCGGAAGCCGATGAAGCGCATGCCCTCGGCCTGGGCCAGGCGGGCCAGGTCGGTGATGGGAATGCCCACCAGGCCGTAGATGGTGTCCAGGCCGTTGAGCTTCAGCGCGTCGATGACGAGATGGAAGCCGTCGGTCAGTTCGGGCTCATTGGCGGACTGCGTTGCGGCCTGAGCGACCGGCTTGGATTCGAGTACGGTAGACAAGTCTCTCTCCTTGTTCTTGACAACACCCCTCGGCTCTCACCGAGTGCGTGTGGTGACTATGATTGCGGGAGGAACGGAGGCGGTTGACGCCAGTCAAGATTCCGAAAAAACAGAGGCAAACCCTGCAATGACATTCCTGGTGAATCATCCGGAGCGCAACGTGATCCGCCTGCAGCTGAGGCAGAACGTCGCCTTGGCCGGGCTTACCGACGAGGATCTGAAGGAGCTGGAAGCCCAGTTGCTGATCACCGACAGCGGCAAGGGCGAATTCCTGCAGCAGCAGGGCGCGCGGGAGATGGCGCAGTACTTCATCGTCGACGGCGTGCTCAAGCGCGTCGTCTCGAACCCCGAAGGCAAGGAGATGATCCTGCGCTTCGCCTGCGAGCGCGACATGGAGACGGTCTACGCCGCCTGGCGCCTGGGCACGCCCACGCCTTACGGCATCGTCGGCGTCAGCAAGGCCCGCGTGGCCAGCCTGCCGATGAAGGACTGGGGCAGCTTCCTCGACGCCCGCCCCGAGCACAAGCAGCGCTTCGAGTACGACGTGATGAAGGTAATGAGCGACATCATGGCCCACACGATCACGCTGCACCTGCTGGACGCGCCGGGCCGCGTGCAGCGCTTCCTGCGCAAGCATGCGGACCTGGTGGACCGCATTCCGCAGAAGGAGTTGGCCTCCTACCTGAACCTGTCGGCGGAAACGCTGAGCCGGCTGCGCCATAGCGGGAAGATCGCGAATCCGCCTTGACATGGAGCCCCTCGTCCAAGGAGTACCTTGGCCGGTCCCCCGAGGGGACGGCGATGCTCGCGGGGGTTGCCCCGCTCGCACATCGCCACGCGGGCCTGCTTGGGAGCGGCCCGGCGCGACGGCCCGAAATACCAACGCGCGTCATCAGCTGCGGGTAGCGCGCGGCGCCATGGCCAATTGAAATGCAAAGCGGAGCCCGGGAGGGCTCCGCTGACATAACCCGTCATGCCGACGGGTCGGGTTCAGATCACGATTTTTCCATTTGCGCCTTGCGCATCGGGCGCAACACGAACCAAGCCATCAACGCGGCGGCTGCGTTCATCACGCTGGCCACGATGAACACCGAGTGCCAGCTGCCGGTGCTGGCGGCCAGCACGCTGGAGAGCGGAACCAGCAGCGAGGCCGTGCCCTTCGCGGTGTACAGCATGCCGGCGTTGGAGGCCGCGTACTTGGAGCCGAAGGTGTCGGCGCAGGTGGACGGGAACAGGCTGTAGATCTCGCCCCAGGCGAAGAACACGATGCCGGTCAGGATCACGAAGGCCACCGGGTTCTGGCCGAACTTGTACAGCGCCAGGATGCCCACCGATTCGATGGCGAAGGCGATGAACATCGTCAGCTCGCGGCCGATCTGGTCGGACACCCAGCCGAAGAAGGGACGCGTCAGGCCGTTCAGCACCCGGTCGATGGCCAGCGCGAAGGTCAGCGCCGGCAGCACCAGGCCCATGATGTTGACCGGCACACCGTCGATCTTGAAGTCCTTGGCGATCGGGCCGAGCTGCGCGGTGGCCATCAGGCCGCCGGCAGCCACCATCACGAACATGGCGTACATGACCCAGAACACCGGCGTCTTGGCAACCTCGCCCGGCGTGTAGCTGCGCTTGCTCTGCTGCAGCGTGCTCGGGGCCAGCTTCTTCAGCGTCTCCGGCGCGCGGCTCAGGGCCCAGGAGGCCAGGAACACGATCAGGCCCTGGCCGATGCCGAAGTACAGGAAGGCATCCTGGTAGCCGTTGGACTTGATGAAGTTGGAGATCGGGATGATGGTCAGCGCCGAGCCCGCCCCGAAGCCGGCCGCCGTCAGGCCGGCGGCAAGGCCGCGGCGATCGGGGAACCACTTCAGCGCATTGCCCACGCAGGTGCCGTAGACCGCACCAGCGCCCACACCGGCGACGGCGGCAGCGAAGTACAGCATCGGCAGCGTGTCGGCCACCGAGTTCATCGCCCACCCGATACCGCAGAGGATGCCGCCGCCCATCACCACCGGGCGCGGGCCGAAGCGGTCGACCAGGTAGCCCTCGATCGGCACGAGCCAGGTTTCAGTGAGCACGAAGATCGTGAAGGCCACCTGGATGGCGGCGCGGCTCCAGCCGTATTTCTCGGAGATCGGGTTGACGAACAGCGTCCAGCCGTATTGCAGGTTGGCGATCATCGCCATGCACAGGATGCCCAGCAAGAGCTGGCCCCATCGATAGGCGCTGCTGGTGTGCTGGGTGGCGTCGGGCGCCGCGTGGGTGTCTGAGGCCGTGGCGACGGCTACGGGCGGTCGAATCATGATGGCGATTCCTTTGCGGGTGTTGTCTCTCGTTTGTCCTGCCACGCAGGGGCAGCGCGCTCGCCACGCCGCCTCGCGGACTTCCTCTTGTTTGTTTGCCCCGCCAGCCGCTTCGGACCATTTCCGGGGTGGATTCACTGTCGGACGCCGCCGCCGAAATTCTCTTGATCCGAAGCAAGTTTTTCAAAAACCTGCGTTCTGGTTCACCCGGATGAACACCAATCGGGGTGATATAAGAAAAGGCATCTTCCCAGAGCTAACGCGCAATTCGAGCGCATCAGAAAAGGACAGTGAAAAATGACCCTCGTCGTCACCCGCGACCGCAGCGGCAAGATGAAGCACCGGGTGTCGGTGCGCCAGCATGAATTCATCGTCGACGAGCCGCCGGCGAACGGCGGCGACGACCTCGGCCCCACGCCGCACGAGCTCTATGACGCCGCGTTGGCCAGCTGCAAGGCGCTGACCGTCGTCTGGTACGCCAACCGCAAGGGCATCCCGCTGGAAGACGTGGAAGTGCAGCTCGAGCGCGACGACAGCCAGGAGCGCCAGGGCGTCTACAAGCTCGACGCGACGATGAAGTTCGGCGGCCCCTTGACCGATCAGCAACGCCAGGAGTTGCTGACCGTGGCCGGCAAATGCCCGGTGCATCGCCTGATGACCCAGGTGACCACCGAGGTGACCACGCGGCTCGCCGAAGAACCATAACTATTAGTGAATGGTTCGCCAAGCAAAGATTGATTGTTATTTATCAACCCGGCTCTCTACATTTTGCTCAACGCAACACAACGCGAAGGAGCCGGGCATGTACAACGATCTCCAGAATCTCCAGGCCAATCCGCAGGAACTCGAACTGCGCGCCTATAACGCGGCCTTCTACGAACTGGGTTTCCGCTGGTATTGGGATACCCCGACCTACGAGGCGCTGATCGCCTTCAGCGAGGATCCGGTCGAACGGCTGCTGCACTACCTGCGCCGCGAGCAGGCCCACCTGCTGAAGGCCTACGACGCGGCCTTCCTGCTGCGCGTGATCGTCGAGAAGCAGGCGGCCTGCCGCCGCCAGTATTCGCTGATCGCCGACCTGGCCGCGCGGCCGGTGGACTGGTCGCAACTGATCGGCAGGGAGCTGGGCGCATGAGCAAGAAGTGGCTTCGTTTTGAGTTGGATGATGGCCGCGTCGGCTTCGGCACCCTCGGTGACGGCGACGTCGTCCACGAGCACGCCGGCAATATGTTCGACCAGCCCGCGCCCACCGGCCTGCGCTACGACCTGGCCCGCCTCAAGCTGCTCACGCCCACCCAGCCGACCAAGGTCATCGCGATGTGGAACAACTTCCACGCGCTGGCCGCCAAGCTGAACCTGGCCGACCCGCCCGAGCCGCTGTACCTGATGAAGGCGCCGAACTCCTGGCTGCCGGCCGGCCAGACGATCCGCCGCCCGCGCTGCGAGGGCAAGGTGGTGTTCGAGGGCGAACTGGGCATCGTGATCGGAAAGACCGCCTCCGGCGTCACCGTCGAGGACGCGCTGGACCATGTGTTCGGCTACACCTGTGCCAACGACGTGACGGTGGCTGACATCCTGAACCGCGACGCCTCCTTCACCCAGTGGGACCGCGCCAAGGGCTTCGACACCTTCTGCCCGATGGGCCCGGTGGTCGCCACTGGCCTGGATCCTGCAAGCCTCACCGTGACGACGACGCTCAACGGCGAGCTGCGGCAGAACTATCCCATCAGCGACATGCGCTTCTCGGTGCAGCGACTGGTGAGCCTGATCTCGCAAGACCTGACCCTGTATCCAGGCGACGTGATCCTGTGCGGCACCTCGGTCGGCGTCGGCTCGATGATTCCGGACAGCCTGGTCGAGGTGGCGATCGAAGGGATCGGCCGCCTGAGCAACCGCTTCGTCTAGCGTCGGCGACACACAAGATTTTTTGACTATGCCCAAGGAAACTTCATGCAAAAGATCGCAATCATCGGCGCGGGGGCCATCGGTGGACTCGTAGGCGCCCGGCTCGCGCTGGCCGGCGAGGACGTCACCTTCTTCGTGCGCGGCGCCAATCTGGAGGCGATCCGCGCCAATGGCATCGAGCTGATCGACGCCGAGGGCGTGTCGCACTCGACGAAGCAGGTGCAGGCCAGCGACGACTACGCCGGTCAGGCCGGCCAGTTCGACATGGTCATCCTGGCGATGAAGGCGCACCAGGTGGAGGCGGTGGCGGCCAAGGCGGCCGCCCTGCTCTCGCCCACTGGCGTCATCGTGCCGATGCAGAACGGCATTCCCTACTGGTACTTCCACAAGCACGGCGGCGCGCTGGCCGGCACCGTCGTGCGCAGCGCCGACCCGAGCGGTACGGTGCTGGCCAACCTGCCTTCGGACCGCGTGATCGGCTGCGTCGTCTACCCGGCCTCCGAGCTGGTGAGGCCCGGCGTGATCCAGCATATCGAGGGCGAGCGCTTCCCGGTCGGCGAGCTGGACGGCACGACCAGCGAGCGGGTGCAGGCGGTATCCAATGCGCTGGCCCGCGGCGGCTTCAAGGCGCCCGTGCTGGACGACATCCGCGCCGAGATCTGGCTCAAGCTCTGGGGCAACCTGACCTTCAACCCGATCAGCTGCCTCACGCAGTCGACGCTGGTCGACATCTGCCAGTACGGCCCCTCGCGCGAACTGGCCGCGGCGATGATGACCGAGGCGCAGGCGGTGGCCACCAAGCTGGGCATCACCTTCCGCGTCTCGCTGGAGAAGCGCATCGCCGGGGCCGAGAAGGTCGGCAAGCACAAGACCTCGATGCTGCAGGACGTGGAAGCGGGCCGCGCGCCGGAGATCGACGCGCTGGTGGGCTCGGTCGTCGAGCTGGCCCGGCTGACCGAGACGCCGACGCCGCATATCGACACGGTCTACGCGCTGGTCAAGCTGCTGGAGAAGACGATGGGCGAGGAGAAGGCGCGGCTCAGTTTGCAGCCCTTGACCTGAGGCAAGTGCGCTTTGCGCCCCGGCGGACAGAATCCGCCGGGTGAAGCACGCCACCCTCCGCCAGCTGAAAATCTTCGAATCGGTCGCCCGGCTGCTCAGCTACTCCCGCGCGGCCGAGGAACTGCACCTGAGCCAGCCGGCCGTCTCCACGCAGGTGCGCAAGCTGGAATCGCACGCCGGCAACCTGCTGTTCGAGCAGTTCGGCAAGAAGATCTACCTGACCGCCGCCGGCTCGCAGTTGCTGCAGATCAGCCGCGGCATCATTGCCCAGTTCGAGGAGGCCGAGCAGGCGATGACGCACTACCGCGGCGTCAGCGGCGGCAAGCTCAATGTGGGCGTGATCAGCGCCGGGGACTACTTCTTCCCGCGGCTGCTGGTCGAATTCGCCGGGCGACACGCCGGCGTGTCGCTGAACTTCACGATCCATAACCGCGAAGGTCTGCTGACCCATATCGCGGACAACCTGACCGACCTCGCCGTGATGGTGCGCCCGCCGACCGACCTCGACACCGAGGCGATCGCCTTCGCGCCCCACCCTTACGTGATCGTCGCCGCCGCCACGCACCCGCTGGCCGAGCGCCGGCGCATCCGCTTCGAGGAGCTCAAGCGCGAGCCTTTCGTCGCCCGCGAGAAGGGTTCGGACACGCGCAACTCGATGGCCGAGGCCTTCGGCGAGCAGATGGACGACATCCACATCGCGATGGAGATCCGCAGCACCGAGACGATCAAGCAGGCGGTGATCGCCGGCATGGGCCTGGCGTTTCTATCCGCCCACACGATCAGCCAGGAGGTGGCCACGGGCAGCCTCAAGGTGCTGAAGGTCCAGGGTTTTCCGCTGATGCTCAACTGGTTTGTCGTGCACCGGAAAAACAAACGCCTGGCGCCGGTGGCCCAGGCGTTCAAGGAGTTCCTGCTGGCGGACGGGGCGGAACTGATCGAGCGGTTCGTCCCGTACCGGCAGTAACTCTGAGATTTAGCGGAACGAAGCGCTCGGAAGGCGGCCTTGCAGCGCGGCATCGGCCTTCGGGGCCGAGAAGAAGGCGCCGCGGACCGCCTTGAACAGGATCACGATCGGCATGTTGGCGATCAGGGACTTGGCGGCGGGAGTATTCAGGGTGCTGATGATCATGATGGTTTTCCCGGAGAGTTGAAGGTTGGTGAAGATTCGATGACGTAAGTGTCGGGTTAACCCGTGATAGTCGCAAGCGTTATTTGTGCGTCGCAGCAAGTGATTTTCAGATTCTTGATCTAGATCAATTTTTCAGTATCCAGCCCAGTAAACACGGGGCTCTTGCCAGAGTTTGGGCGCAACGCCCCGATGACAAGATATTCTCAATATTGATAACAGTCATACTTCACGCTTGGTCGCCCACCAGCCTTCGTCGAATTTCCCCTGCAGCCAGGTCAGCAGCCGGGTGACCTTGGCTGGCACAAGTCGGGGCGAAGGGAACACCGCGTGGATGGCCTGGGAGGGCAGCGTCCAGTCGGCCAGCAGCGGTTGCACCGCGCCGTCCCTGACCGAGGCATGGGCCACATACCAGGGCAGCACGGCCACGCCGAGGCCGGCGCGGGCCGCGGCAAGCAGGGCCGAGAGGTTGTTGGAGCGCAGCGGCCCCTGCACCGGCACCTGCACCGTCTGGCCGTTGCCGACGAAGCGCCAGCGCTCATCCCCCTGCACCGTGCTGTAGATCAGCGCGGCATGGCGGCTCAGTTCGTCCGGGTGGGTCGGCGTTCCGTGCGCCTGCAGATAGGCCGGCGAGGCCACCAGCACCCAGGGGTTGACGCCCAGGTAGCTGGCGCCCAGCGATGAGTCGGCCAGCTGGCCCATGCGGATCGCCAGGTCGACGCCCTGCTCCACCAGGTTCACGTAGCGGTCGTCGAAGCTCAGGTCGATCTGCAGCTGCGGGTGCTCCCGCATGAAGCCGATCGTCAGCGGCACCATCACGCGCCGCCCGAAGGCCACCGAGGTGCTGATGCGCAGCACGCCGCGCGTCTGCGACTGCTGCAGCGTGGCGAGGTTGTCCGCCTCCTCCATCTCCCGCACGATCAGGATGCACTTCTCGTAGTACAGCGCCCCGATCTCGGTGGGCGTGACGCCGCGCGTGCTGCGGTGGAACAGGCGCGCGCCCAGGCGCTTCTCCAGCGCCGCCACGTGCTTGGTGGCCGTCGGCTGCGTGATGCCCAGGTCCGCCGAGGCCTTGCTGAACGAGCCGGTCTCGACGACGCGGATGAAGAGTTGCATTCCGAGCATGCGGTCCATGGAAATCACCTTTTGCCATTCCAGGGTGGAATATCTGTTATCGGCAGGCTTGGATTCACGCTCCGCACTGCAAAAGACACCATGGCGTCATCGATCAAAAGGAGATGAACCATGGCAATGATGAGAGCCGTCGACGCAGCGGTGCTGGTGATGGAGAAGGAAGGGATCACCCAGGCCTTCGGCATTCCCGGCGCGGCGATCAACCCGCTGTACTCGGCGCTGCGCAAGCGCGGCGGCATCGCCCACGTGCTGGCCCGCCACGTCGAGGCCGCCTCGCACATGGCCGAGGGCTATACCCGCGCCAAGGCCGGCAATATCGGCGTGTGCATCGGCACTTCCGGTCCCGCCGGCACCGACATGATCACCGGCCTCTATTCCGCCCAGGCCGACAGCATTCCCATCCTGTGCATCACCGGCCAGGCGCCGCGCGCCCGCCTCTACAAGGAAGACTTCCAGGCGGTGGACATCGAGTCCATCTCCAAGCCCGTGACCAAGTGGAGCGTCACCGTGCGCGAGCCCGCCCTGGTGCCGCGCAGCTTCCAGCAGGCCTTCCACCTGATGCGCTCGGGCCGCCCGGGTCCGGTGCTGATCGACCTGCCCTTCGACGTGCAGATGGCCGAGATCGAGTTCGACATCGACACCTACGAGCCGCTGCCCGTCTACAAGCCCGCCGCCACGCGCAAGCAGATCGACAAGGCGCTGGACATGCTGCTGGCGTCCGACAAGCCGCTGATCGTCGCCGGTGGCGGCATCATCAATGCGGATGCCAGCGAGCTGCTGGTCGAGCTGGCCGAGCTGACCGGCGTGCCGGTGATCCCGACGCTGATGGGCTGGGGCACCATCCCCGACGACCACCCGCTGATGGCCGGCATGTGCGGCCTGCAGACCAGCCACCGCTACGGCAACGCGACCATGCTGGCCAGCGATTTCGTGCTGGGCATCGGCAACCGCTGGGCCAACCGCCACACCGGCTCCACCGAGGTGTACTGCAAGGGCCGCAAGTTCGTCCACGTGGACATCGAGCCCACGCAGATCGGCCGCGTGTTCTCGCCGGACCTGGGCATCGTGTCGGACGCCAAGGCCGCGCTGCAGCTCTTCGTCGAAGCCGCCCGCGAGCGCAAGGCCGCCGGCACGCTGAAGGACTACAGCGACTGGTCCTTCCGCTGCGCCGAGCGCAAGCGCCTGATGGGCCGCAAGACGCACTACGAAGAGAAGCCGATGAAGCCCTTCCGCGTGTACGAGGAGATGAACAAGGTCTTCGGCCGCGACACGACCTACGTCACGACGATCGGCCTGAGCCAGATCGCCGGCGCGCAGTTCCTGCACGTCTACGGCCCGCGCCAGTGGATCAACTGCGGCCAGGCCGGCCCGCTGGGCTGGACGATTCCCGCCGCGCTGGGCGTCGTGGCCGCCGATCCCTCGCGCAAGGTCGTGGGCCTGTCCGGCGACTACGACTTCCAGTTCCTGATCGAGGAACTCGCCGTCGGCGCCCAGTTCCGCCTGCCTTATGTGCACGTGCTGGTGAACAACGCCTACCTCGGACTGATCCGCCAGGCGCAGCGCGGCTTCGAGATGGACTACTGCGTGCAGCTGGGCTTCGAGAACCAGAACATGCCGGCCGATGCCGAGGGCCTGCAGGGTTATGGCGTGGACCATGTCGCCGTCGTCGAAGGCCTGGGCTGCAAGGCGCTGCGGGTCACCGACCCGGAGAAGGTCGAGGCCGCGCTGCTGCAGGCGCAGGAGATGGCGCAGAAGTACCGCGTGCCGGTGGTCGTCGAGTGCGTGCTGGAGCGGGTCACCAATATCTCGATGGGCACGGAGATCGACAAGATCAACGAGTTCGAGGCGATCGACTGCAAGCACCCCGAGGGCACGAAGGGCCTGGAAGTCGCCGGCCTCTTGGATTAAGGAGAACACCATGCCCCGCTTCGCCGCCAACCTCACGATGCTCTTCAACGAGGTGCCCTTCCTCGACCGTTTCGAGCGCGCCGCCAAGGCAGGCTTCAAGGCCGTCGAGTTCCTGTTCCCCTATGACTTCCCGGCCGAGGAGATCAAGGCCCGGCTCGACGCCAACGGCCTGCAGCTGGTGCTGCACAACCTGCCGGCCGGCGACTGGGCCGCCGGCGAGCGCGGCATCGCCTGCCTGCCCGGCCGCGAGAAGGAGTTCCAGGCCGGCATCGGCCGCGCGATCGAATACGCCGTCGCCCTGGGCGTGCCGCAGCTGAACTGCCTGGCCGGCAAGGCGCCGGCCGGTGTGGCCAGCGCCGAGCTCAAGCGCATCCTGGTCGACAACCTGCGCTGCGCCGCCAAGGGCCTGAAGGTCCACGGCCTGAAGCTGCTGATCGAGCCGATCAACACCTTCGACATCCCCGGCTTCTTCGTCAACCGCACGGACCAGGCGCTGGCGATCCTGGACGAGGTGGGCGCCGACAACGCCTTCGTCCAGTACGACATCTATCACGCGCAGCGGATGGAGGGCGAGCTGGCCGCCACGATGGAGAAGCACCTGTCCCGCATCGGCCACATCCAGCTGGCCGACAACCCAGGCCGCAACGAGCCCGGCAGCGGCGAGATCAACTACGAGTTCCTGTTCAAGCACATCGACCGGATCGGCTATGCAGGCTGGATCGGCTGTGAATACAAGCCGGCGGGAGCGACTGAGGCGGGCCTCGATTGGCGCCAGCGTCTTGCGAGCTAGATCCACTCACCGTTCGCCCTGAGGTATCGAAGGGCCCTGCCAACTGGCTGAGGGCTTCGATACCTCAGCCCGAACGGAAGTCGATCGATCACCCTCAAATCAAATTCAAATCAAAACGGATCCACACATGACCACTCCCTCCCTCAAGATCGGCTTCATCGGCCTCGGCATCATGGGCGCGCCGATGGCGGGCCACCTGATCAAGGCCGGCCACCAGCTCTTCGTCAACACGATCGGCAAGCTGCCGCCGGCCATCGCCGAGAGCTCCGCCACCGTCTGCACCACGCAGCGCGGCGTGGCCGAGCGTGCGGACATCGTCATCGTCATGGTCCCTGACACGCCCGACGTCGAAGCCGTGCTGTTCAGCGAGCAGGGCCTGGCCTCGGGCCTGAGCAAGGGCAAGCTGGTGATCGACATGAGCTCGATCTCCCCGCTGGCCACGCAGGACTTCGCCAAGAAGATCAACGCGATCGGCTGCGACTACCTCGATGCCCCGGTCTCCGGCGGCGAGGTGGGTGCCAAGAACACCACGCTGTCCATCATGGTCGGCGGCCCCGAGGCGGCCTTCGAGCGCGCCAAGCCGCTGTTCGAGCTGATGGGCAAGAACATCACCCACGTCGGCGCCAACGGCGACGGCCAGACCGCCAAGGTCGCCAACCAGGTGATCGTCGCGCTGACGATCGAGGCGGTCGGCGAGGCGCTGCTGCTCGCCGCCCGCGCTGGCGCCGATCCAGCCAAGGTGCGCCAGGCGCTGATGGGCGGCTTCGCCTCCTCGAAGATCCTCGAGGTGCACGGCGAGCGCATGATCAAGCGCACCTTCGAGCCGGGCTTCCGCATCGAGCTGCACCAGAAGGACCTGAACCTGGCGCTGGCCACCGCGAAGACCCTGGGCGTGGCGCTGCCCAACACGTCGACCGCGCAGCAGCTGTTCAGCTCATGCGCGGCCCATGGCGGCAAGGCCTGGGATCATTCGGCGATGGTGCGCGCGCTGGAGACGATGGCGAACTTCGAGATCGGCGGCAAGCTGCCCGAGTAAGGCAGGCCGCGCGACTCAGAACTCCTGGATGGTGGGCCTCAGCACGATCTCGTTGACGTCCACCTCCGGCGGCTGCTCCAGCGCATAGATGAGCGCGCGGGCGAAGGTGTCCGCCGGCACTGCGTTCGCGTAGGTCTTGCGCACGCCTTCCAGCACATCCGGCTCGGTGATGTGCTCGATCAGCTCGGTGTCCAGCGCGCCGGGCGAGATCACCGTCGTGCGGATGTTGTACGGCTTCACTTCCAGCCGTAGCCCTTCGGACAGTGCACGCACCGCGTGCTTGGTCGCGGCATAGACGGTGGCACCCGCCCTCACCTTCAGCCCGGCCACCGAAGCCACGTTGACGATATGCCCCGAGCGCTGCGCCTGCATCGCCGGCAGCACCGCGGCGATGCCGTAGAGCACGCCCTTGATGTTGACGTCGATCATCCGGTCCCAGTCGGCGATCTTCAGGCGCTCCAGCGGCGAGTGCGGCATCAGCCCGGCGTTGTTGAGCATCACGTCGATGCGGCCGAAGCGGGCCAGCGCCGCATCGGCCAGCGCCTGGACCTGGGCGGCATCGGTGACGTCGGTGGCCTGTACCAGCACCTCGCTGCCGCCCAGCTCGGCGGCCAGCGCCTCCAGCCGGTCGAGCCGGCGCGCGCCGAGCACCAGCTTCGCGCCCCGTGCGGCCAGCGCGCGCGCCGCCGCTTCGCCCAGGCCGCTGCTGGCGCCGGTGATGACGACGACCTTGCCCTCGATTGCCTTGCTCATACCTGCGCTCCTGTGTTTTCAGCCACCATCAATGATGCGGGATGCAGGCGGCCTGACTGTCGGAATTCTTTCCAAGGAAGATGACGGGCGCACACAAGCTCTTGATTTTTATGAATGGCACGCTTGATGCGGGCGCGTCCCTGTTTTCTCGACTGGAGGATCAGGACATGCGCACTTCGAGCATCTTCAAGGCTGCCGCCGCGGCCGTGAGCCTGGGGCTGGCCCTCGGCGCGGCGGCCTCGCCGGTCGCCCACGATTTCAGCTTCGTGCTGGGCGGCTTCGTCGACATCAACGGCAGCCCGGCCCTGCCGTCGCCGGTGAGCCAGATCACAGGCTCGTTCACGGTGACCTTCGACACCGCGCTCAACTACGACAACGACACGGCCGACGTCGTCGTCCACATGCTCACCGGCGTGACGGTGGACTCCCCGATCGGCTTCACCTACGACGCGGCCAGCCACACCTTCTTCCTGGGCGGAACGGCCAACGACTCGAACTTCGTCGTGGTGGGCACCAACGACTTCGTGCTGACCTACAACCTCACGGACATCGCGAATCCGGCCTTCATCCCCTGCGACACGCCCGGCTTCCTGTGCGGCGCCAACACGGGCAACCCGGCCTATGACACGTCCGGCTTCACCACCACGGGCAACGACTCGCTGTGGTTCATCGCCGCCGCGCAGAGCAATCCCAACGGCACCTCGGTGCCGGAGCCGGCAACCGGCGCGCTGGTCCTGGCCGCCATGCTGGGCCTGGCGCTTTCCAGGCAGAAATCCCGGCGCTGACGGGTGGCCGGTCCGGTGTGACGACGCCGCTCAGGTCACCGGCGCCGGATTGAACAAGACCAGCGCATTGTGCAGCTTCCACTGCTCCGCCCAGGTCTTCTTCCTCCCGCTGGCCACGTCCAGCATCAGCCGGAACATCTCCCAGCCCACGTCTGCGATCGTCTTCTCGCCGGTGGCGATGGTGCCGGCGTTGATGTCCATCAGGTCATGCCAGCGGCGGGCCAGGTCGTCCCGCGTGGCGACCTTGATCACCGGGCATTCGGCCAGGCCGTAGGGCGTGCCGCGGCCGGTGGTGAAGACGTGCAGGTTCATGCCGGCCGCCAGCTGCAGCGTGCCGCAGATGAAGTCGCTGGCCGGCGTGGCGGCGTAGAGCAGCCCCTTCTGCGTCGCCTTCTCGCCCGGCGAGACCACGCCGGAGATCGGCGAAGAGCCGCTCTTGACGATGGACCCCATGGCCTTCTCGACGATGTTCGACAGGCCGCCCTTCTTGTTGCCGGGCGTGGTGTTGGCGCTGCGGTCGGCGCTGCCGCGCTTGAGATAGGCGTCGTACCAGGCCATCTCGCGGATCATCGCCTCGGCCACCTCGGGCGTCGTGGCGCGGGAGGTGAGCTGGTCGATGCCGTCGCGCACCTCGGTCACCTCGGAGAACATCACCGTGGCGCCTGCGCGCACCAGCAGGTCGGTGCAGAAACCCACCGCCGGGTTGGCGGTGACGCCGCTGAAGGCATCGCTGCCGCCGCACTGCACGCCGACGACCAGCGCGCTGGCGGGCACCGTCTGGCGGCGGCGTGCATTCAAGCGCTTCAGATGCACCTCGGCCTGTCGCACGATGGAATCGACCATCGACATGAAGCCCACATGCGCCTCGTCCTGCAGGCAGACGACGTCCAGCGCCTCATCCTTGCGCTCGTCCTTCAGCTCGATGCTGCCCGGCGGCAGCAGGCGCTCGGGCTGCAGCTTCTCGCAACCCAGGCTCACCACCATCACCTCGCCGCCGAAGTTCGGATTCAGGCTGATGTTGCGCAGCGTGCGGATCGGGATGATCGCGTCCGGCGCGTCGATGGCCACGCCGCAGCCGTAGCCGTGTTCCAGGGCCACGACGTCGTCCACGTTCGGGTACTTCGGCAGCAGTTCGGCCTTGATGCGCTGCACGGCGAACTCGGTGACGCCGGCCACGCATTGCACGGTCTGCGTGATGGCGAGGATGTTGCGCGTGCCGACAGAGCCGTCGGGGTTCACATAGCCCTCGAAGCTGTAGCCCTCCAGTGCGGGCTGGGGTTCGGGCTTCACGGTGGCGATCGGCAGCCCCTCCAGCTCGCGCGCCTCGGGCATGCGCAGCAGGCGCTCGTGCACCCAGCTGCCGGCCGGGATGGGCTTCAGCGCATAGCCGATGGGCACGTTGTAGCGCCGCACCGCGCCGCCTTCGGGAATGTCGACCAGCGCCACCTTGTGCGCCTGCGGCACCTTGTCGACCAGCACCAGGCCGCTGGCCAGCACCGTGCCGGCGGGCAGGCCGCCGTCGTTGGCGACGATGGCGACGTTGTCGCGCTCGTCCATCAGGATCGTGAGGGGCTTCATCGGGGTACTTCTCCGAGCAGGGGCATGACTTCCACCCAGTTGGCGCCGCGGCCGACCGGGGCTTCCCCGCGCACGCTCAAGGCGCCGGTGCGGGGATCGATCTCGAACAGGCGCAGGCGCTGCGACAACTGGCCCACGCTGATCAGGTAGCGGCCGTCCGGCGTGATGCGGAAGCCGCGGGGCTGGGGTTCGGTCGCCGTGTGGCCGAGCAACTCCAGGTGCCCGCTGGCGGGGTCGACCCGGAAGCGCGCGAGCTGGCTGGAGCGGCGCTCGCTAGCGTAGAGATAGCGCCCGTCGGGCGTGAGCTGCAGGTCGGCGGCCCAAGGCTCGCCGCTGAAATCCGTCGTCAGCGTGCTGATCTTCTGCACCGGCGTCAGCCGTCCGTTCTCATAGCCCAGCACGTCCAGCGCGCCGTCCAGCTCATTGAGCAAGTAGACGAAGCGCTGGTCCGGGCTGAAGCGGAAGTGGCGCGGGCTGGCGTTCTGATGCGGGCTGACGGTCGCCCGTGCGCTGAGCCTGCCCGTCATGGGATCGAAGTCGAACTGCGTGATCACGCCGCCGCCCAGGCTGGTGGCGAGCACGCGCCGGTTCGTCGCATCGGGCAGGATCGCATGCGCCTTCGGGCCGGTCGCCTCCACCTGCACCGTCTCGCGCACGATGCCCTGCGCATCGATCGCGTTCACCGCCACCAGGTTGCCGCCGTAGGAGGCGCTGAAGAGCCAGCGGCCGCTGTGGTCGGCGGCAATGTAGGCCATGCTGTGCGGCAGTGCCGCATTGCCCAGCGGGCTCAGCCGGCCGCTGCGACGGTCGATCGCGAAGCTCAACGCCTCGCGCGGCTCGGAGCGGCGGGCGACGTAGAGCCGGTCAAGCGACGGCCCCAGCGCCATCGGCATCAGCTCGCCACCGGGCTCGATGGTCTGCACCACGGCGATGGCGCCCGAGGCCGGGTCCAGCCGCAGCACGCTGATGTCGCCGCTCTCGGCGCCGGAGACGTAGACGGCGAACATGGCCTTACTGCACCACGTGGCCGGTGATCAGCGTCGGCAGCCAGGTGGAGAAAGCCGGCACATAGGTCACCAACGTGATCGCCACGCAGATCGCCGCGTAGTACGGCCAAGCGGTACGCGTGGCCTCGCCGATCGAGATCTTGCCGATCGCACAGCCGATGAACTGCACGGTGCCCACCGGCGGATGCACCAGCCCCAGCGCGCAGTTCAGCAGCAGCATCATGCCGAACTGCACCGGGCCCACGCCCATCTGGATGGCCAGCGGCAGGAACAGCGGCGTGGTGATCAGGATGTGGGCCGCCATATCCAGGAAGATGCCCAGGAAGATCTGGATGATGTTGATGTACAGCAGCATCAGCCAGGGCTGGGTGGTGGCCTGCAGCAGCGCGGCCTCGATGGTGTCGGGGATCTCAAGATACGCCATCTGGTAGCGCAGCATGTTCGACACGCCGATCAGCAGCAGGATCACGCCGGTGGTCTTGGACGCCTTGGCCAGCGACTTCAAGAGGTTCTGCCGCGTCATCGTGCGGTAGACCACCACCGTCAGCAGCAGCGAGTAGGTGACCGCGATGGCCGCCGCCTCGGTGGCCGTGGCGATGCCCTTCATCACGCAGACCAGGATGATCAGGATCACCGCCAGCCCCGGGATCGCCGCCAGGAAGGTGCGCAAGACCTGACCCCAGCCGGCGAAATGCGCGAACACCATCGAGGAGCCGTCGGCCCGCTTCGGATAACCGTGCTTGGCGGCCTGCCAGTAGGCGGTGATCAACATGCACACCATGATCCAGAAGACCGGGATCAGGCCGGCGAACATCAGGTCGCCGATGGACACGCCGCGGATCGTGTTGCCCGCGATCACGCCGGCCGCGCCCTGCGCCGCGAAGGCGTAGATGATCATGTTGTGCGAGGTCGGCATCAGCGCGCCGGAGAGCGAGGCGTGGGTGGTCACGTTGACCGCGTAGTCGGCGCCGTAGCCCTCCTTCTTCATCACCGGAATCATCACGCCGCCCATCGCGGAGGTGTCCGCCACCGGCGAGCCCGAGACGCCGCCGAACAGCGTGGACGCCACCACGTTGGCCAGGCCCAGGCCGCCCTTCCAGTGGCCCACCAGGCTGCGGGCGAAGGCGACGATCTTGTCGGCGATGCCACCATGCAGCATCAGCTCGCCCGAGAAGATGAAGAAGGGAATGGCCAGGAAGGAGAACACGTTCATGCCCGAGACCATCATCTGGATGGCGGTCTCGAAGGGCAGGCCCTCGTAGGCGAAGGTCAGCAGACAGGACAGGCCGATGGCGAAGGCCACCGGCATGCCCAGCAGCAGGAAGACGAGGAAACCGAGGGAGAGGACGGTCAGTGCCATGAGGATTGCACCTCTTTGCCGGTGAACTGCGCGATCAGGTGCTCGATCGAGAACAGCGAGATCAGGACGCCGGCGATCAGCACCGGCACGTAACGGACGGACTCGGTGATGCCCAGCGTGGGGATCGTGTCGTGATGGGTGGACGCGGCCATCTCGGCGCCGCCGGCGATCAGCGCCAGCGCGAAGGCCAGCGTCAGCAGCAGCACCAGCACCTTGCAGGCGTGCTGCACCGGCTTCGGCAGGATCTTGACCAGCGAATCCAGGCCGATATGGCCCGCATCGCGCACGCCGGCCGAGGCGCCGAACATCGCCACCGACACCACCAGCAGCAGCGCCACCTGCTCCACATAGGCCGGCGCGTCGTTGAACACATAACGAAGCACCACGCCGTACACCACGATGGCCAGCAGCGCGGCCAGGCAGAGGCAGGCGAGGTACATCACCCAGCGCGACAGGCGCGCGTTGAGGGCAGTCAAGCCGTTCATCGAGCGCTTACTTCGTGTTGACGATGTCTTGCACCAGTTGCTTCAGCTCGGGCGTCGTGGCGAACTTGTCCCAGACCGGCTTCTCGACAGCCACGAAGCCCGCGCGGTCCACCTGCGCGGCCGGCGTGATCTTGGCGCCGCCCTTGACGACGGCGGCCTTCGCCTCGGTCTCGCGCGCCTCCCACAGCTTCACGTAGTACGGCACCGAGGCCTTGGCCGACTGGCGCAGTTGCGCCTGCTGCTCCTTCGTCAGCGTGTCCCAGATCTTCTTGGAGAAGACCAGCACCTCGGGCGTCATCACATGCATGGTCTCGGAGAAGAAGGGCGCGGCCTCGTAGTGCTTGGACTCCTCGTAGGACGGGATGTTGTTCTCGGCCGCGTCGACCAGGCCGGTCTTCAGGCCGGTGTAGACCTCGGCGAAGGGCATCGGCGTCGGCGAGGCGCCCATGGCGCTGGCCAGGCCCACCATCAGGTCGGAGGGCTGGACGCGGATCTTCACGCCCTTCATGTCGGCCACCGTCTTGATCGGCTTGCGCGCATAGACCGAGCGGGCGCCGCTCTCGTACCAGCACAGGCCGATGAAGCCGGCCTTCTCGAACGAAGCCAGCATCTTGTCACCCAGCGGCCCGTACATCACCTTGCGGAAATGCTCGACGTCGCGGAACAGGAAGGGCAGCGAGGGGATCACCGACTCCGGCACGATGCCATGGAAGGAGGCGGAGCTGACGCGCACCATGTCCAGCGCGCCGATCTTGACCTGCTCGACGGTGTCCTTCTCCGAGCCCAAGGCGCTGTCGCCGAAGATCTTGATCTTGTCCTTGCCGCCGCTGGCCTTGGCGAGCTCGTCGCTCATGAACATCACCGCCTTGTTGGTCGGGAAGTCCTTGTTGTGGACCTCGGCGGAGCGGTAGTTGCGGGCTTCGGCCGTGCCTGCGCCCAGCGCCATGACAGCGGCCAGCAGGATGGGAATCGGGCGGTACTTGGTGCTCATGTTGTCTCCGTTGGTTTTGTCGGTTATGTGTCTTGGCGATGGGGCTCAGTCGAACGGGCCTTCATTGACGAAGAAGCCGCCCTGGTAGATGCCGTTCGGGTCGTCGTCGGCCAGCGGCGGCTGCGCCTCGATCGCGGCGCGGTACGGTTCGGAACTGTCCAGCGGCGCCCAGCCGAGCACCGAGGCGCCGCTGTTGTCCCACCATGTATCGCGGCTGGCGGACGCGCCGTAGACGATCGTGTGGCCCACGCCCGGCGTGAACAGCGCATGGCCGATCAGGTTGACCAGGTCGCGGTGGCTGATCCAGGTGCTGAGCTGGCGGCGGTTCTGCGGCTCGGGCAGCGCGGAGCCAATGCGGATGCTGACCGTCTCGATGCCGTAGCGCTCGAAGTACATCTGCGCCATGTCCTCGCCGAAGCATTTGGAGACGCCGTAGTAGCTGTCCGGCCGCTGCTTCGCGCTCGTGTCGATGCGCTCGCCCTGGCGATAGAAGCCGATCGTGTGGTTGGAGCTGGCGAAGACGATGCGCCTGACGCCCTGCAGCCGCGCCGCCTCGTAGAGATGGAACACGCCGCGCAGATTGGCCTCGAGGATCTGCTCGAAGGGCCGCTCGACCGACACGCCGCCGAAATGCACGACCGCGTCCACGTCGGCCAGCAAGGCACGCATGCCGGCCTTGTCGGCCAGGTCGCAAGGCATGTCTTCCTCGTGCGGCGCTGGCGTCGCGGCGAGCGGCGCCAGGTCCGACAGGCGCAGGCGCTCGGCGAACGGCGCCAGCCGGGCCCGCAGCTCGCGGCCCAGGCCGCCGGCCGCCCCGGTCATCAGCAGCCGCTTGAGCGGCATCGGTGGCATGAAGTCCTTCATTGGGTTACGCTCTGAGTCATCGCATATACGTTGTCGTACAACTTCATTATCAATACCTGATGACGATCGTGACTCAGGGTAATCCCCAGAATTCCCGCCGCGGCCTGGCCCACACGCTGGTCGAAGACCTCAGCGAGAAGATCCGCAGCCAGCAGTTGCAGCCCGAGGACAAGCTGCCCACCGAGGCCGCGCTGATGCAGACCTACGGCGTCAGCCGCACGGTCGTGCGCGAGGCCATCTCCAAGCTCCAGCAGGCCCGGCTGGTCGAGACGCGGCATGGCATCGGCACGTTCGTGCTGGGGCTGGGCGAGGCGCCGGGATTCCGGATCACGCAGGAACAGGTCGGCACCTTGCAGGACGTGATCGCCGTCCTCGAGCTGCGCATCGGCCTCGAGACCGAGGCCGCCGCGCTGGCCGCCCAGCGGCGCAGCGAGGCGAACCTCGTGGCCATGCGGGCTGCGCTCGATCAAGTGGTCGAGGCGGTGGAGGCCGGCCGCGATTCCGTGCCGGCCGATTTCCAGTTCCACCTCGAGATCGCCCGCGCCACGCAGAACAGCCACTTCAGCGAGCTGATGACGACGCTGGGGAACACCATCATCCCGCGCGCCCGGCTCGACGGGAGCACCTCCCCTGCCGCGGCGGTCAGCGACGAGCGCCGCGCCTACCTGCGCCGCATCAACGGCGAGCACGAGAGCATCTTCGACGCCATCTCCGCCCAGGATCCCGACGCCGCGCGCGCCGCGATGCGCACCCACCTCGCCAACAGCCGCGAACGCCGCCGCCGCGCCCAGGCCGGATTGAAGTAGCCCTCTTCTCGGGTTTACCCGGATCGTCAGTTGTTCGCCTAGTTGTACGATGACTGACAACGAATCGCCAACCGACCGCGAGACATCCGATGAGCCCCACCGAACTGAAATCCGTCCTCCAATCCGGCCTGCTGTCCTTCCCGCTGACCGACTTCGATGCGCAGCTGAAGTTCGCGCCCAAGCCCTATGCCGAGCGCCTCGAATGGCTGCAGCCCTACGGCGCCTCGGCCCTGTTCGCCGCCGGCGGCACGGGCGAATTCTTCTCGCTGGAACCCACCGAATACAGCCTGGTGATCCAGGTGGCACTGGAAACCTGCCGCGGCCGCACGCCGATCATCGCCGGTGCCGGCGGCGGCACCACGCTGGCGATCCAGTACGCGCAGGAGGCTGAGCGCCTGGGCGCGCAAGGCGTGCTGCTGCTGCCCCACTACCTGACCGAAGCCAGCCAGGCCGGCCTGGTCGCCCATGTGGAAGCGGTCTGCAAGAGCGTGAAGATCGGCGTCATCGTCTACAACCGCGGCGCCTGCAAGCTGACGCCGCAGAGCCTGCAGCAACTGGCCGAGCGCTGCCCCAACCTGATCGGTTTCAAGGACGGCCTGGGCGACATCGAGAAGTTCGTCGCCATCCGCCAGACGCTGGGCGAGCGCTTTGCCTACCTCGGCGGCCTGCCGACGGCCGAACTGTTCGCCGGCGCCTACAAGGCGATGGGCTGCCCGGTGTACTCGTCCGCCGTCTTCAACTTCATCCCGAAGACGGCGATGGACTTCTACCGCGCCCATGCCGCCGGCGACACCGCCACCTGCGACCGCCTGGTGCGCGAGTTCTTCCTGCCCTACGTCGCGCTGCGCAACAAGGGCGAGGGCTATGCCGTCTCCATCGTGAAGGCCGGCGCCACGCTGGTGGGCCATGGCGCGGGGCCGGTGCGGCCGCCGCTGTCGGACCTGCTCGCCCCGGAGGTCGAGGAATTGCGCCAGCTGATCGCCAAGCTCGGCCCGCAGTAAACAGCGAAGCCCATCATCGAGGAGTCCAGCGATGAACAACACACCCCGCATCACCGAGCTGCGCGTGATCCCGGTCGCCGGCCGCGACAGCATGCTGCTGAACCTCAGCGGCGCCCACGCCCCCTTCTTCACCCGCAACCTGCTGATCCTGAAGGACAGCGCCGGCAACACCGGCGTCGGCGAGGTGCCTGGCGGCGAGAAGATCCGCCAGACGCTGGAGGATGCGCGCGAGCTGGTCGTCGGCCAGCCGCTGGGCTCCCATCAGCGTGTGCTGCAGGCGGTGCAGCGCCAGTTCGCCGACCGCGACAGCGGCGGCCGCGGCCTGCAGACCTTCGACCTGCGCACCACCATCCACGCGGTGACCGCCATCGAGTCCGCGCTGCTGGACCTGCTGGGCCAGCACCTGGGCGTGCCGGTGGCCGCGCTGCTGGGCGAGGGACAGCAGCGGGATGCCGTCGAGATGCTCGGTTATCTGTTCTACGTCGGCGACCGCACGAAGACGGACCTGCCCTACAACAGCGAACCCGCGGCGGACGATGCCTGGAGCCGCCTGCGCCATGAAGTCGCGCTGACGCCGGAAGCGGTCGTCAAGCTCGCCGAGGCCGCCCGCGAACGCTACGGCTTCAACGACTTCAAGTTGAAGGGCGGCGTGCTGCGCGGCGACGAGGAAGTCGACGCCGTCACCGCGCTGCACGAGCGCTTCCCCGAGGCCCGCGTCACGCTGGACCCGAACGGCGGCTGGCTGCTGAAGGACGCGATCCGCCTGGGCCAGCGCATGCGCGGCATCGTCGCCTATGCCGAGGACCCCTGCGGCGCCGAGGACGGCTTCTCCGGCCGCGAGGTGATGGCCGAGTTCCGCCGCGCCACCGGCCTGCCCACGGCCACCAACATGATCGCCACCGACTGGCGCCAGCTCTCGCACGCGCTCTCCCTGCAGAGCGTGGACATCCCGCTGGCCGACCCGCATTTCTGGACCATGGCCGGCTCCGTCCGCGTGGCCCAGACCTGCCGCGACTGGGGCCTCACCTGGGGCTCGCACTCGAACAACCACTTCGACATCTCGCTGGCGATGTTCACCCACGTCGGCGCGGCCGCGCCGGGCAAGGTCACCGCGATCGACACGCACTGGATCTGGCAGGACGGCCAGCGGCTGACCAAGGAGCCGCTGAAGATCGCGGGCGGCCATGTGCAGGTGCCGCGCAAGCCGGGCCTGGGCGTGGAGCTGGACATGGTGGAGGTCGAGAAGGCCCACCAGCTCTACCGCAAGCACGGGCTCGGCGCGCGCGACGACGCGATTGCCATGCAGTACCTGATCCGCGGCTGGACCTTCAATCCGAAGCGCCCGGCCCTCGACCGCTAACGACGATCCTCAACTGACCACCCGCAGCAAGCCACGAAGAGGGCGCTGCACCCACGGAGACAAGCATGACCCCCACCGTGACCGCCGAGCGTCCTGCAGACGCCGCCACGTCCTCGCCCTCTTCTTCTTCCCAGACGGCCTCCGCCGCGCGCACGAAGAAGCGCTTCGGCATCCTCGCCATGCTCTTCATGGTGACGACGATCAACTACGCCGATCGCGCCACGCTGGCCATCACCGGCCCGGTGCTGTCCAAGGAGCTGGGCATCGACTCGGTGGCCATGGGCTACATCTTCTCGGCCTTCGGCTGGTCCTACGTGCTGGCGCAACTGCCGGGCGGCTGGCTGCTGGACCGCTTCGGCTCCAAGCGCGTGTACGCCTGGAGCATCGCGCTGTGGTCGGTGTTCACACTGCTGCAGGGCGGCATCACCTTCGTCACCGCGACGGCGGGCTCGGCGGTGGTGGCGCTGTTCGCGCTGCGGCTGCTGGTCGGCGCCGGCGAGGCGCCCTCCTTCCCGGCCAACGGCCGCATCGTCGCCTCCTGGTTCCCGGCCAACGAGCGCGGCACCGCCTCGGCCATCTTCAACTCCGCGCAGTACTTCGCCACCGTGCTGTTCTCGCCGCTGATGGCCTGGATCACGCACACCTGGGGCTGGCATGCGGTGTTCGCCTTCATGGGCGTGCTGGGCCTGGCCTTCGCCTTCCTGTGGATGAAGACGATCTACAGCCCGGCCACGCACCCGACGATCAACGCGGCCGAGCTGGACTACATCAGCCAGGGCGGCGCGCTGGTCAATATGGACCAGGCCGCGGCCGCCAACACCAAGGCCGTCGGCGGCCCGCGCTGGAACTACATCGGCCAGTTGCTGTCCAGCCGCATGATGATGGGCGTGTACATCGGCCAGTACTGCATCACGACGCTGACCTACTTCTTCCTGACCTGGTTCCCGGTGTATCTCGTCAAGGAACGCGGCATGTCGATCCTGAACGCCGGCTTCGCTGCGGCAGCGCCGGCGATCTGCGGTTTTCTCGGCGGCGTGCTGGGCGGCATCATCTCGGACGCGCTGCTGCGCCGCGGCGCGTCCCTCACGCTGGCCCGCAAGACGCCGATCGTCATCGGCATGCTGCTGTCCACCTCGATGATCGCCTGCAACTACGTGAGCGACTCGACGCTGGTCGTCGCCATCATGGCGCTGGCCTTCTTCGGCAAGGGCCTGGGCGCCCTGGGCTGGGCGGTCGTGTCGGACACCTCGCCGAAGGAAATCTCGGGCCTCTCGGGTGCGCTGTTCAACACCTTCGGCAATACTGCAGCGATCACCACGCCCATCGTCATCGGCTACCTGATCAAGGGCAGCGGCAGCTTCGACGCGGCGCTGGTCTATGTGGCGGCCAACGCGCTGGTGGCAGTGTGCTGCTACCTGTTCGTCGTCGGCGAGATCAAGCGTTTCGAACTGAGGAAGTGAGGAGCACGTCATGCGTGAAAACCGACTCCGTCGAATCTGGGCGTCAGGCGGCGCCGTCGTCAATGGCTGGCTGGCCATCCCGAACGGCTTCTCCGCTGAGACCATGGCCCACCAGGGCTGGGACTCGCTGACCATCGACCTGCAGCACGGCATGGTCGACTACGCGACGATGCTGCCGATGCTGCAGGCCATCTCGACCACCGAGACCGTGCCGGTCGTGCGCGTGCCCTGGCTGGAGCCCGGCATCCTGATGAAGTCGCTGGACGCCGGCGCCTATGCGCTGATCTGCCCGATGGTCAACAGCCGGGCCGATGCCGAGAAGCTGGTCGCGTGGACCCACTACGCGCCGCAGGGCACAAGAAGCTTCGGCCCGATCCGCGCCACGCTGTACGGCGGGGCCGACTATCCGCTGCACGCGAACGAGCAGATCGTCGTCTTCGCGATGATCGAGACGGCGCAGGCGCTGGAGAACCTGGACGAGATCCTGTCGACGCCAGGCCTGGACGCGATCTACATCGGCCCCTCGGACCTCTCGATCGCGCTGGGCTGCAAGCCGAGCTTCGACGACCTGGAGCCCAAGGCAGCGCAGGCCGTGGAACACATCCTCGCGCGGGCCAAGGCCCACGGCGTCGTCGCCGGCATCCACAACGGCTCACCCGAGGCGGCACTCAAACGCATCGCCATGGGCTTCCAGTTCGTGACGGTCAGTTCGGACGCGCGGCTGATGGCGGCCGGCGCGCAGCAGGTGATGGCCGTGATGCGGGCCGGCCAGCCGGGCACCCCGAACAACGGCTACTGAAGAAGAGAAGGAGCGACATCATGAAAGTCGGATTCATCGGCCTGGGCATCATGGGCGCCCCGATGGCGCTGAACCTCGCCAACGCGGGCCACGAGCTGTACGTCAAGACCCGCAGCAAGCTGCCCGACAGCATCGCCGCCACCAGCGCACGGCCCTGCGCCGATGCCGCTGAAGTAACGCGCCATGCCGACGTCATCATCACGATGCTGCCGGACACGCCGGACGTCGAGCAGGTGCTGTTCGGCGAGGGCGGCGTGGCCGAGGGATTGAGCGCGGGCAAGGTCGTCATCGACATGAGCTCGATCTCCCCGATGGCCACCAAGGGCTTCGCCGCCAAGGTCAAGGCGCTGGGCGCCGACTACATCGACGCGCCGGTCTCCGGCGGCGAGGTGGGTGCAAAGGCCGCCTCGCTGACCATCATGTGCGGCGGTGACGAGGCCGTCTTCAACCGCGTGCTGCCGCTGCTGCAGGCAATGGGCAAGAACATCACGCTGGTGGGCGGCAACGGCGATGGCCAGACCACCAAGGTGGCCAACCAGATCATCGTGGCGCTGAACATCGCCGCCGTCAGCGAGGCGCTGGTCTTTGCCAGCAAGGCCGGCGCCGACCCGGCCAAGGTGCGCCAGGCGCTGATGGGCGGCTTCGCGGCCAGCCGCATCCTGGAGGTGCACGGCGAGCGGATGATCAAGCGCACCTTCAATCCCGGCTTCCGCATCGGGCTGCACCAGAAGGACCTGGGCCTGGCGCTGCAGGGCGCGCGCGAGCTGGGCGTCGCGCTGCCGCAGACAGCCGGCGCCGCGCAGCTGATGCAGGTCTGCGCGGCCAACGACATGGCCGAGCTCGACCACTCGGCGCTGGTCAGGGCGCTGGAGCTGATGGCCGGGCACGAACTGGGTTGACGGCGAAGCGCCGGGTGGGCGCCTGGCGGTCGAGCGCTACTCCGCCGGTCGCACGGCCTTGTCGTTGGCGAGCTTGATCACGCCTTTGCGACTCAGGCTGGCAAGCACGTTGGTGAGCATGCCGTCCACCCATTCGGCATCGACACGGTTCGTCTTGAGAATGCCCCATTTCGAATCCACGCCGACGCCGCCCCACACCTCCACGCGGCAAGGCAGGGCAGGACGGTCGGGGCCGCCGTTGATCAGCTCGACCGCATACGTCACGGAGCCCGCCTTGGGGTAGAGCGGCTTCTGCTGCCACTTGGCGTACTTGATCGGACGAAGGAGCAGCGCGGGGCGTGCCGGATCCAGCGTCCCCAGGTCCACGGCGGATCCCGGCGCAGGCGCAGGAAGGACGGTCACCTGCCCCTCCAGTCCGTTGGCCTTCAGGACCTTGGGCGCGCGCTCCTGCGCCAGCGGCTCGATCTGGTCGAGCTTCCATGCCGACCAGTGTTCATCCGGCGCCTCTTCGACCAGGCCGGGCTTCTTGAAATTGGTCGTGATGTATATGAGGTCGAGCGACTTGAGCGGCGCCAATTCGGGACTGGTGCCCGCTGAGGACGCGGCCTCGGCTCGGCAGGTCTCGCTCAGTCCGCCATCCGATGCCCACGCCGGCACCAGTGCCGTGAAGCCCAGGCCGAACCCGAGACCAGCAGCACGGCAGATCGAAAGACGCGACATCGTCATCAAGGGTCTCCGGTTCAAAGCAGTTGCAGAGGAAGAAACGTGGCGGGGATCTCGTCGCCCTTTCCGTCTCGCGGCGCCAGGCCTCGCAAGGAGAGGTGTCCATCGCGATCGAGCCCGCGCAGCAGGTCACCGGCAAGCCGCTCGGCTTGTTGCGGTGCCAGCACGAGCTTGGGCTCTTCGAGCACGCGAGGCCTTGCCTGGAAGGCCGCCGCCAACTTGCCTTGCCACACCAGGCTCCGCGCCTGCGCGTCCCACAGCACTGCTTCATAGCGCACGTAGCGCACGCCGCCATAGGACTGCTCATACTGCCGCGTCAGCACCAGCGCATGGTCGGGCCCGCCTTCCGGCTGCGGTTCCGCATCCCAGGCCCGCATCAGCGCCTGCGCGTTGTCGAACGGGCGCGCCAGCACACCGACAGAGCGAACCTCCAGGCCACTGCGACCTAGCGTCGCCACAAAGGCCGTGCGAGCAGGCTCGGGCAAGGCGCCGCCATTGCCGTCCCAGACGTAAACGCGCAGCGAGTGCAAGGCCCGTCCACCGGGAGCGAGGTTGCGCGTCGGCGCCTGAGCGCAGGCGCACAGGGCCGCCGCCATCATCGAGACCAGGAGTCCACGTCGATTCATCATCATGCGGCGCGAGTCTGCCCAAGGGCCACAGCCCGTTCAAGGCCTGACGCCGACAGAAGCGCCGTGCCCGTGAGGAAATGGGCACTCGCTCGGCTTCCGGGTCTACGCCGGCCCGCGCCGCGAGAAAGCCAGCAGGCCCAGGAAGGTCAGCGCGCCGTTCAGCAGCAGCAGTTCCAGCCCGACCTCGTAGCCACCGAGCCAGCGGGCCGAGAAGCTCTCCAGCACCCAGCACAGCGCCGGCGCCGCCACGGCGACGAGCGGCGTCATCCCGTCCCGCACCGCCCGCTTCGTCAGGATGCCGAAGGCGAACATGCCGAGCAGCGGGCCGTAGGTATAGGCCGCCAGCTTGAGGATCAGGCCAATCATGCTCGGGTTGGCGATCCAGTGGAACAGCAGGACCATCGCCAGGAACACGACGGCGAAGGACAGGTGTACCCGCTGGCGCACGCGCACCTTGGTCGCTTCGTCCCAGTCGCTGCGGCGCTGCAGGCCCAGCAGGTCGATGCAGAAGCTCGATGTGAGCGCCGTGATCGCGCCGTCGGCGCTGGGGAACAGCGCCGAGATCAGCGCCAGCACGAAGACGATCTGCACCCAGCCCGGCAGGTGCTGCATGACGACGGCGACGAACAGGTGGTCGCCCTTCTCGCTCATGCCGGCCTGCGCCGCGAACAGCGACAGCAGGCCGCCCAGGAACAGGAACAGCGCGACCACGCCGACCATGATGATCGCCAGCGTCACCACGTTCTTCTGCGCGCCGCCGACCGTCTTCACCGAGATGTTCTTCTGCATCATCTCCTGGTCCAGGCCGGTCATCGCGACGGCGATCGCGGCGCCGGCGAGCAACTGCTTGAGCCAGAAGAGGCGGCTGTCGGGGTCGCTGACCCAGACCTTGGACAGCCCGCTGGCCTGCATCGCATCGAGCGCCTGCGGCACGCCATAGCCGAGATGGTTCATCAGGAAGACGACGCAGATCAGCAGCCCGGCCAGCATGCCCGCCGTCTGCAGCGTGTCCGTCCAGACGATGGTCTTCACCCCGCCCTCGTAGGTGTAGAACAGGATCATCGCCAGGATCACGGCCGTGGTGAGCCAGAACGGGATGCCCATCGCCGACAGCGCCGCATCCTGCAGCACGCCGACAACCAGGTACAGCCGCGCCGTGGCACCGAGCGTGCGTGAGACGATGAAGAAGCCCGCGCCGGTGCGGTAGCTCTTCGGCCCGAGGCGGCGGCCCAGGTAGTCGTAGATCGAGCTGAGCTGCAGGCGGTAGAACAGCGGCAGCAGCACGAAGGCGATCAGCAGATAGCCGAAGAACTGGCCGATGATGATCTGCAGGTAGCTGAAGGCCGTGAGGCCCACGGCGCCCGGCACGCTGATGAAGGTCACGCCTGACAGCGAGGTGCCGATCATGCCGAAGGCCACCAGCATCCAGTGGCTGTCGCGGTTGCCGACAAAGAAGCTCTCGCTGTTCGCGCCTTTCGATTTCCAGTGCGCCATGCCCAGCAGCAGCAGGAAGTAGGCGGCGATGAAGACGAGCAGCAGGATGGGACTCATGGGCAATCGACGAAATGGAATGGGCGCCAGCAGGCCCCTTGACCCGGCTGGCGCCCCGAATGGTCCGCAGACCGCCCGGAATCAGAACTTCATGCGCAGGGCGAGGAAGTACTGCCGGCCGTTCTGGTGGAAATAGCCGGTGGCATTTTCGGTGATGTAGTAGGTGTGGCGGATCGGATCGTTGAGGTTGTTGCCGTCGAAATGGACGCTCAAATTGGGCGTGATCTTGTAGCCCAGCGACAGCGAGACCGCACCGTAGCCGGCGTATTGGTTCAGGCCGTTGTACTGCGTGGGCACGCCGTTGGCATCGCGCAGGATCGTGTTGGTGCCGTCGCCCAGCAGCGCATAGCCGTAGGAGCTGCGGTAGTTCCAGGCGAGGCTGGCGCTGAACTTGTCGTCCTCGTAGTAGCCGCGCAGGTTGTAGGTGTTCTTCGAGGTGCCCAGCAGCGGCACGCCGTCCACGTCCTTCGAGTCCACGTAGGTGTAGTTGGCGCCGACGCCGAAGCCGCCGGCGATCGGCAGCTCCACCGCGGCCTCGAGGCCGTTGATCGTGGCCTTCACGCCCTTGCGCGAGGTCACCGTGTAGCTGGTGACCTTGCCCTGCGTGATATTGAAGAAGTCCACCTGCGAGGTGCCTGCCTTCACGTAGTTCTGCACCCGCTGCGTGAACACGCCGCCGCTGAGCATCGCGCGCGGCGCGAAGTACCAGGCGAAGGTCAGGTCGCCGTTGGTGGAGGTGATCGGCTTCAGGTTCGGGTTGCCGCTGGAGCCGGTGGCGCGGATGTCATCGAGGATCACGGCGCCGGCCAGCTCGTTGTAGTTGGCACGGCCGAGGCTGCGGGTCAGCGCGGCGCGGGCCACCACGTCCTTGCTGACATCCCAGCGCAGGTTCAGGCTGGGCAGCCAGTCGCGCTGCTTGGCGTTGACCGTCTGCGGCACGTAGGTGCCCAGCCGCGAGCCGACGATGGCGCCGGGCACCGAGCAGGTCTGCAGCGCCGGGCAGGTCGTCGAGATGTTCTGGTAGGAGGTGGATTCGAGCTTGGTCTCGACATAGCGCAGGCCGACATTGCCGCCGACCTCCGGGCTCAGCTCGAACTCGCTCATCGCGTAGGCGGCCGTGTTGTCTTCCTTGATGTGGAAGCCGCTGGTCCAGTTGTGGTTGGCGGTGCGGTCCCAGTTGACGTTGGCCGCCGCCCAGGCCTGCAGCTGCGCGGTGTCGTAGCGGAAGAAGCTGCGCGGGATGTTGGCGTCACCGCCACTGAACCAGTTGGACGGATAGCTGGTGGCCGGCACCGGCTGCGCGGAGACCGGGATCGCGTTGCCCACCAGCACGCCGCCGTTGACGCTGGTGAACGGCGGGTTGGGGCCGCCGGCCTGGTCCTGGACGTTGTAGCGGCCTTCCCAGCGGTCATAGCTGCGCTCGTGCTGGGTATAGCGCACGCCGAACTTCAGCGCGGTGAACACCTTGAAATTGAGCTTCCATTCGCCGTCCACATGGCCGTAGCTCTCCTTGTCGATCGAGGTGACCGCCGGCGCCAGTGCCGTCATCAGCTGGAAGTTCGAGACATTGCCCTGGTCGATCGGCTTGCCCGCCGCATCGAGCACCGCGTAGGAGGCGGGCAAGCCGGCCGACTGCGAGAAGGTCATCTGCGCCGGGTTCATCAGGCCGAAGACCATCGAGGGCTCGGAGTTGGTCAGGCCCTCGCCCTTGGTGGAGCCGACGCGGCCCTTGAACGTCAGGTTGTCGGTCGCGGCCCACTTGCCGTCCAGGTCGAAGAACTGGCTGGTGGACTTGGCGCCCTGGCGCATGAAGTGGTCGAACTCCACGCCGACCGACTGCTTCGTCGTGGTGGCATTGCGCACCAGTTGGGCGCTGGTGATCACGTTGCCGTCGACCACCGGATTGACGATCTGGTAGTCGCCCGAAGTGGCCAGCAGATAGGGCTGGGCATAGGCCGAGCTGTTGTAGTTGTCGGCCTTGAGCTGGTCCTTGAAGGCGGTGAGGTTGAGCTCCACCGACTGGCTGGGCCGGAACTGCACGTCGAGGAAGCCGCCGCTGCGCTTGCGCACGCCCTCGAACATCGCCGCGTTGAAGCTGCTGCTCATGCGCTTGCCGGCCAGCTCCGGGTGGCCGGCGGCGGTGGCCTGCGCGGTGGACAGCACGTTGTAGCCGAACACCTCCTGGCCGTCGCGGCGCAGGTGGCGGTCTTCCTTGAAGGCCTGGACCAGCACGCCGAAGGTCTTGGCGTCGTTCTTCCAGGCGAACAGGCCGCTGACCTGCGGGTCGGTCTTGTTGGCCAGCGTGGCGTGCGCGGCACCGACCGATATTTCACCGTTCATTGACTTGGCGAAATCCAGCGGCCGGCGGGTGATGATGTCCACGCTGCCGGAGATGCCCCCCTCGGGCACGTCGGCCCGGCCGGTCTTGTAGACGATGGTCTGGCCGATCAGCTGCGAGGGCATCAGGCCGAAACCGACGCTGCGGCCCGAGCCGGCCTGGTCGCCCAGGTGCCAGTCGCCGGCAGAGAGCGAGTGGCCGTTGATCGTCACGAAGTTCAGGTTCGGGCTGGTGCCGCGGATGGCCACCCGCTCGGCCTCGTCCATCGCCAGCGCACCGCCGTACTGCACGTTCACGCCGGGCAGGCGGGAGAGCGCGTCGGCGATGTTCTTGTCGGGCATCTTGCCCACGTCCTCGGCCGAGACCGCCTCGATGTTGGTGTCGGCATTGCGCTTGGTGGCCATCGACTTCTCGATGGACGCGCGGATGCCGGTCACGGTCACCGTCTCGAGCATCTTGCCGGCGTCATCGGCCGCCCGGGCGGGTGCGAGGTGAAGCAGGCACAGGCTGGCCACGGCGGCGGCCAGCGGGGTCGGTCTGAAGTTCATGCGCGGTCTCTCCGTTGTGTCTGAAGGCCCGGGCACGAATGGCCCGTTTAAGGTCGGACCTTTTGTATACCTATCGATCGCGCTGCGCAACACTGCTTAGACAAGCAGCAACACTCTGGAAGTAGCCTAAATGAGGATGAAATTGGCCAGATGCCCCTGGTTATCAGGGATTCCCGCTTTTCGATCGGTATAAACCCCGTTTGACGCGCCTTCCGCGTCCATACCAACTCCAGACCAAGCGATTCAGCGGCTGACGCTGATCTCGAAACGGTAGCGGTCCGCGCGGTACAGGGACTTGGCGTACTCGATCACCTCGCCGGTGGTCGAGGTGCTGGTGCGTTCGATCAGCAGGGCCGGGAAGAAGGGCGGCACGGCCAGCAACTCCGCCTCCTCGCGGCTCAGCACCGTGGCCTGGATCTGCTGGCGCGCGCCGCGCAGCTGCAGGCCGTACTGGCGCTCCAGCAACTCGTACAGCGAGCCCTGCTCCAGGCTGGCGGGGTCGAAGCCGGGCACGCGCTCGGCAGCGAAGCAGGAGGTCTCCAGCGCCATCGGCTCCTGGTTGGCCAGGCGCAGCCGGCGCACCTCCAGCACGGCCGAGCCCGGCATCACCATCAGCCGCTGAGCCAGCTTGGCGCCGGCCTGCAGCGTGCGGAAGGACAGCAGCCGGCTGGACGGCTGCAAGCCGCGCTGGCGCATCTCCTCCGAGAAGGACATCAGCCGCGCCTCCTTGACCACCGGCTGCGTGGTGACGAAGGTGCCGGCGCCCTGGCGGCGGTGCAGCACGCCCTCCTCCTCCAGCTCGCGCAGGCAGTGGCGCAGCGTCTCGCGGGCCACCTCGAAGCGCTCGCTGAGCTCGCGCTCGGTGGGCAGGCGCGAGCCGGGCGACTGCTGGGCGATCAAGCTCAGCAGGCCCTGGCGCAGCCGTTCGCGCTTGTCGGTGCGCGGCTGGGCGGGATCGGGCACTGAAGGGTGGCGGGCAGCCATGCGGCAAGTCTAGCGCAAGGAACAGACCATTCCCGGACCAAATCCGGGGACGCCAATCGCCTCCATCAAAGCGACTAAACTTCGGCCCCAGCCTTTGCGACGACAAAGCCCTCCGACCGAGGGCTTTGTTCATTTCTGCGCCCCGACGCTCACCGCCCCATGACCCAAGCCCCGGACTTCGCCGACCACACGCCCGTGATGCAGCAGTACCTGCGCCTCAAGGCGCAGCAGCCGGACACGCTGGTCTTCTTCCGCATGGGCGACTTCTACGAGGTCTTCTACGACGACGCGCGCAAGTGCAATGCGCTGCTGGACATCACCATCACCACGCGCGGCCAGAGCGCCGGCCAGCCGGTGGTGATGGCCGGCGTGCCGGTGCATGCGCTGGAGTCTTACCTGGCCAAGCTGATCAAGCTGGGCGAGGCGGTGGCGATCGCCGAGCAGGTGGGCGACGTGGCGACGAGCAAGGGCCCGGTCGAGCGCAAGATCGTCCGCGTGGTGACGCCGGGCACGGTCACCGACGGCGAGCTGCTGGACGAGAAGCAGGACTCGGTGCTGCTGGCGGTGGTCAGTCAAGGCAAGCAGTTAGGACTGGCCTGGCTGTCGCTGACCCAGGGCACGCTGGGCCTGGGTGAATGCGCGGAGCGCGAGCTGCCTTCATGGCTGGCGCGCTTGAACCCGGCCGAGGTGCTGGTGGACCGCGAGAAGCAGCCGGCCGCCGTGCTGGCCGCCCGGGCGCCGATCACCAACCGGCCGAGCTGGCAGTTCGACAGCACGCTGGGCGCGCGCAAGCTCTGCGAGCAACTCGGCGTCGCCAGCCTGCAAGGCTTCAATGCGCAGGAGCTGACCGCCGCGCAGGCCGCCGCCGCTGCCTTGCTCAGCTATGCCGAGCACACCCAGGGCCGGGCGCTGGCCCACGTCAAGAGCCTCACCGTCCAGCGCGCCAGCGAGCTGCTGGACCTGCCGCCGGCCACGCAGCGCAACCTGGAACTGACGGTCACGTTGCGCGGCGAGACCGAGCCGACGCTGCTCTCGCTGCTCGACAGCTGCCGCACCGGCATGGGCAGCCGCACGCTGCGCCAGTGGCTGCTGCACCCCAAGCGCGCCCGCAGCGAGGCGAGCTTCCGCCACGACGCGATCGCCGCGCTGATCGCCATCAGCCCCGAGCCGCTGCGCGAGGCACTGCGCCATGTGAGCGACGTCGAGCGCATCGCCGCCCGCATCGCGCTGCGCCAGGTGCGCCCGCGCGAGCTGACCGGCCTGCGCGCCACGCTGCAGACGATGCCGGACCTGCGCGAGACGCTGCCCAGCGACGGCGGCCTGATCGAGCACCTGGCCGAGAGCCTCGCGCCCTCCCCGCACATCGAGGAGTTGCTGACCCGCGCCATCGCCGAGGAACCCGCCGTGCTGATGCGCGACGGCGGCGTGATCGCCGACGGCTTCGATGCCGAGCTGGACGAGCTGCGCGGCATCCAGAACAACTGCGACGCCTTCCTGCTCGACCTGGAGACCCGCGAGCGCGCCCGCACCGGCATCGCCAACCTGCGAGTGCAGTTCAACAAGGTCCACGGCTTCTACATCGAGGTCACGCAGGGCCAGGTGGACAAGGTGCCGATGGACTACCAGCGCCGCCAGACGCTGAAGAACGCCGAGCGCTACATCACGCCGGAGCTGAAGACCTTCGAGGACAAGGCGCTGTCGGCCAACGAGCGGGCGCTGGCGCGCGAGAAGTACCTGTACGAGCTGGTGATCGACCAGCTGCTGGAAGAGCTGGGCGCGCTGACCGCTCTGGGCCGGGCGCTGGCCAGCCTCGACGCGCTGGCCGCGCTGGCCGAGCGGGCGGCGACGCTCAACTGGTGCCGGCCGGAGTTCGTCGGCCATCCGGCGATCGACATCGTCGCGGGCCGCCACCCGGTCGTCGAGGCGCGTCTGCGCGAGACCGCGGGCGCCGAGTTCATGGCCAACGATTGCCGGCTCGACGCGCGCACGAAGATGCTGGTCATCACCGGCCCGAACATGGGCGGCAAATCGACCTTCATGCGCCAGGTGGCGCTGATCTCGCTGCTCGCCGCCATGGGCTCGTACGTGCCGGCCGAGAGCTGCCGCCTCGGGCCGGTGGATGCGATCCATACGCGCATCGGCGCCGCGGACGACCTGGCCAATGCGCAATCCACCTTCATGCTGGAGATGACCGAGGGCGCGGCCATCCTGCACGGCGCCACCGAGCACTCGCTGGTGCTGATGGACGAGATCGGGCGCGGCACCTCGACCTTCGACGGCCTGGCGCTCGCATCGGCCATCGCCAGCCACCTGCACGACAAGACCCGCGCCTTCACGCTGTTCGCCACGCACTACTTCGAGCTGACCGAGTTCCCGGGCAAGCATCCGCAGGCAGTGAACTGCCATGTGTCGGCGGTGGAGAGCGGCGAGGACATCGTCTTCCTGCACGAGATCCAGCCCGGGCCGGCGAGCCGCAGCTACGGCGTGCAGGTGGCGCGGCTGGCGGGCATGCCGGCCTCGCTGGTGCGCCAGGCGCGGGCGACGCTGGAAGCGCTGGAGGCCAAGGCCGCGGCCGGCGATGCGCAGATCGACCTGTTCGCCGCGCCACCGTCGGCGC
>NZ_LYVQ01000032.1 GCF_001984095.1 Pelomonas sp. KK5 | reverse complement strand
ACGCTGCCGCCCGAGGTGCAGGCCTCGCTGGCGCGTTCGATCCCGTTCCCGCCGCGCCTGGGCAAGCCCGAGGAATTCGCGGAGCTGGCCTGCCATGCCGTTGGCAACGTGCATCTGAACGGCGAAACGATCCGCCTGGACGGCGCCCTGCGCATGGCGCCTCGTTGAACATCACAACAAGGAGACAAGAGACATGACGACATCCATCCGCTGGACTTGCGCGTTGGCCCTGCTGCTCGCCGGCACCGCCGCCCGCGCCGATCTCACCATCGGCATCAGCCTGCCGCTGACCGGGCCGGCCTCGGGCCTGGGCATCCCGATGAACAACGGCTTCAAGCTCTGGCCCGAGACCATCGCCGGCGAGAAGGTGAAGCTGATCGTCATGGACGACGCCACCGACCCGAGCAAGGGCGTGCAGAACGCGCGCCGCTTCGTCGACGACAAGGTGGACCTGATCGTCGGCTCCGGCGCCACGCCGGTGGCCATCGCGATCGCCGACGTGGCGATGGAAGCGAAGGTCGTGCAGATCGCGATGTCGCCGGCCCCGCTGCCGCCGGGCAAGGACGCCTGGACCTTCCGCATGCCGCCGTCCAACGGCGTGATGGCCAACGCGGTCGTGCAGCACATGCAGAAGGCCGGCATCAAGACGGTCGGCTTCCTCGGCTACAGCGATGCCTACGGCGAATCCTGGCTGGCCGAGATCACGCCGCGGCTGGAGAAGGCGGGCATCCGTCTGGTCGGCACAGAGCGCTTTGCGCGGGCCGACACCAGCGTGACCGGCCAGGCGCTGAAGCTGGTCAGCGCCAACCCCGATGCGGTGCTGGTGGTCGCCTCCGGCAGCGGCGCCGCGATGCCGCAGCTGGCCCTGAACGAGCGCGGCTACAAGGGCCGCATCTACCAGACCCATGCCGCGGCCACGCGCGACCTGATCCGCGTCGGCGGCAAGGGCGTGGAGGGCGCGCTGGTGCCGGCCGGCCCGCCGGTGGTCGCCGAGCAGCTGCCGGACAGCAATGCCTCCAAGGCCGTGTCGCAGCGCTTCGTGGCCGACTACGAGAAGATGTTCGGCCCCGGCACCCGCAACACGCTGGCCGGCCATTCCTACGACCTGATGCTGCTGCTGGAGCAGGTGCTGCCGGCCGCCAAGGCCAAGGCAAGACCTGGCACCCCGGAGTTCCGCGCGGCGCTGAAGGAGGCGATCGAGACCTCGGGCAAGCCGGTCGTCGCCACCAACGGCGTGGTGCAGTACACGGCCGCCGACCACTGGGGCTTCCGCCCCGATGCGGGCATCGTCATGAAAGTGGTGAACGGGGACTGGAAGCTCGAACCCTGAACGCGGCCGCAGGCGCGATACTCACCCGCGAGTTTTTTCCGGGGGACAAGCAGAGTGAGCTACGACTATTCGTCCGAGAGCGCCCGCCTCGAGATTCCCAACCCGTACAAGGTGCAGAACCGCCTGCTGTTCCTGTGCGCGGCGCTGCTGGTGGCGGCGGGCCTGTGGTGCGTGACGTCGGCGCGCGAAAGCCTGTCCAAGGCGCCGATCGCCGTGGGCATCGCGCTGCTGGCCTTCGGCATCCTGTCGGCGTCGACCGCGGCCAAGCGGCTGCGCTTCTTCTTCGGGCGCGGCCGGCCGCTGTCATTGGCGCCGGACCTGGCGCCCACCGTCGTCGGCACCTCGCCGCGGGCCGAGTACCACAAGGGCCTGCTGCGCCAGGGCGCCCTCGAGTATCCCGAGCCCAAGGGCGCGCTCGACGGCGTGCTCTATCACGCCGCCCCGCACCTGATCACCGCGCCCGATGCGGTGCAGCTGCAGGCGCGGGTCCACTTCTTCAACTTCGCCGCGCTGGCGGTCACGCTGCTGAGCTTCGCCTTCGCCTGGCTCGTGTTCGGCAACGCGATGAACCGGCCCTGGCTGAGCCTGGCCTACTTCGCCTTCGGCTTCATCTTCCTGCTGAAGCCGATCCTCTCGTCCAGCCCGGCCTCGCTGAGCCTGCCGGCGGTGATCGCGCTGATCGTCGGCGCCATCCTCGGCCCGGCGCTGGTCGGCGCGGCCAGCAAGGTGCTGCCGGCGCTGCACTGGAGCCTGGCGCCGCAGACGACGGTGATGCTGCTTTCCGCGCTGGCTGCAGTGGCGCTGTCGATGCTGGCGGTGCTGGGCCAGGTCAAGCCGCCGCCGGCCACGCAGACCAGCTCGGAGCAGCTGCGCCTCTCGCTGAACGTGCCGCCCAGCCTGCTGATCGACGAGCTCGAACGCCGGCTGCAGGAGCAGTGGACCGAGAAGATCCCGAACCGCCGCTATGCGCGCCAGGTGCCGGTGATCGACCCGCAGCTGCATTCGGGCCCGTTCAGCGGCGAGCTGTTCGAGGAATCGCAGCCGATGCCGATGAGCGGCACCACGCCGGCCGGCATCGGCCAGGCGCTGGGCTCGCGCACGCACAAGTGGCTGGCGGTGCTGGACCTGTTCGCCACGCTGCTGGTGCTGGCCGGCGTGATCGCGGCGCTGATGTTCGTGCGCCAGTTCGGCGACCCCTCCAGCTTTGACTCCGCGGCCGAGCGCGGCAGCGCGTCCTTCTCCTGGCTCGGTTCGGCCAGCATCCTGCTGCTGGTGGCGACCTTCTGCTTCAAGTCGTCGGCACGGCTGTGGGGCCGCTTCGACTTCGAGTCTGTGCTGGTCTGGGTGGAGATGGCCGGCACCTACATGACGGCCAGCGTCGGCACCGGCAATATGGTCAGCGCCCGCGTGCAGACCAGCAACCAGATCGTGCGCACCGAGGCGATGACGCTGCGCATCTGGCGCGCCCGCATCGAGTCGGTGGTGTTCGGCAAGGATGAGCGCCGGCAGGTGACGGCGATGTTCTCGTCCGACGCCGGCACGCGGGAGCTGGCCCAGCACCTGGCGGAGTTCGGCCAGTCGCGCGCCTCGCTGGTGGCGCCGGGCAGCCAGGCCGATGCCGAGCGCCTGCAGGCGCTGGGGGCGGCGGAGCGGCTGGTCGGCAATGACAACGCCGCGCCGCAGATCCGGCTGGCGCCCGAGCCGGCATCGGCCCCGGCCCTGGCTGCAAGCTTCTGCCGCAAGTGCGGAGCGGGCCTGGCCGGCGACGATCTCTTCTGTTCCAAGTGCGGCACCAAGGTCCATGCCTGACATCACCTTCATCCATCCCGACGGCCGCGAAGAGGGCTTCGAGGCGCCCGTGGGCGTCAGCCTGATGCAGGCCGCCACCGGCTACGGCATCGACGGCATCGTGGCCGAGTGCGGCGGCTCGATGGCCTGCGCCACCTGTCATGTCATCGTCGACGAGGCCTGGGCGGCGCGGCTGCCGCCGCCCTCGGCCAGCGAGAACGAGATGCTCGAGGTCACCGCCGTGCCGCGCGAGCCGACCAGCCGGCTGTCCTGCCAGATCCCGCTGACGCCCGAGCTGCAGGGCCTGGTCGTGCGTCTGCCCGAGCGGCAGTACTGATGGCCGAGAATGCTGCTTTTCGCTTGGCAAGAGATTCCTGAATGAGCAGCAGCAACGACAACATCGTCATCATCGGCGGCGGCCATGCCGGCGCGGCCCTGTGCGGCGCGCTGGCCGCGGCCGGCCTGGGTACGCGGGTGCACCTGGTGTGCGAGGAGGCGGAGCTGCCCTACCACCGCCCGCCGCTGTCCAAGGCCTTCCTGAAGACGCCGGACGAGAAGCTGCAGCCGCACCGCGCCGAGGACTGGTACGCCCAATCCGGCATCACGCTGCATCGCGGCGATGCGGCCGTGGTGATCGACCGCGCCGCGCGCACGGTGACGCTGCGGTCCGGCGCCGTGCTGCCCTACGGCAAGCTGGTGCTGGCCACCGGCACCCGCGCGCGCCGCCTGTCGCACCTGCCGGCCAGCTTGAGCAATGTCCTGATCCTGCGCAGCAGCGCCGATGCGCTGAAGCTGCGCGAGCGGCTGCAGGCCGCCTCCTCGCTGACCGTGCTCGGCGGCGGCTTCATCGGCCTGGAGATCGCCGCCACCGTACGGGCGCAGGGCAAGCCGGTGACGGTGCTGGAATCGGCGCCGCGGCTGCTGGCCCGCTCGGTCTCGCCGGAGTTGGCCGAGCACGTGCTGCAGACCCATCTGGCCAGCGGCATCGACCTGCGCCTGGGCGTGACCGTCGGCGAGTTCGAGATCGAGGGCGACCGGCTGGTGGCGCTGGGCGTGGGCGGTGTGCGCGAGAAGGTCGAGCTGCTGGTGATGGGCATCGGCGCGATGCCGGAGCATGCGCTGGCCAGCGCGGCCGGCCTGCTGTGCGACAACGGCATCACCGTCGACGCCTACCTGCGCACCTCCGACCCCGACATCCTCGCCATCGGCGACTGCTGCAGCTTCGACGAGCATCACAGCGGCCGCCACCTGCGGCTGGAATCGGTGCAGAACGCCAACGACCAGGCCCGCACCGCCGCCGCCACGCTGCAGGGCCGCGAGGAGCCCTACAAGGCGCTGCCCTGGTTCTGGTCCGAGCAGGGCGCGATGCGGCTGCAGATGGCGGGCCTGATGCCGCCGGCCGATACCGCTGAAGTTCGGCGTTATCGCCGCCCCGGCGCCAGCGCCGCGAGCTTCTCGATCCTGCACTACGTCGGCGAGCGGCTGGCCTGCGTGGAGAGCGTCAGCGCGCCGCTGGACCACATGGCGGCGCGCAAGCTGCTGGAGACCGGCAAGGTCGTAGCGCCCGACGTGGCCTGCGACCCGGCCGTGCCGCTGAAGAATCACGCCTGAGATCACGCCAAGGGAGGCGACGACATGTTCCCGAAGAACGCCTGGTACGTCGCCGCCACCCCCGATGAGATCCCGGCCGACAAGCCGCTCGGCCGCCGCATCTGCAGTGAGGCGATCGCCTTCTTCCGCGGCGCCGATGGCATGGTCTCCGCGCTGGAGGACTTCTGCCCGCACCGCGGCGCGCCGCTCTCGCTGGGCCGGGTCGTCGACGGCACCTTGCAATGCGGCTACCACGGGCTGCGCCTGGGCACCGAAGGCCAGCCGGTGGCGATGCCGGGCCAGCGCATCAGCGTGTTCCCGGCGGTGCGCCGCTATCCGGTGGTGGAGCGGCACGGCTTCGTCTGGGTCTGGCCCGGCGATGCGGTGCAGGCGGACGAGGCGGCCATCCCGCCGCTCGACTGGGCCGGGCACCCCGAGTGGGCCTACGGCGGCGGGCTCTACCACGTGCGCTGCGACTACCGGCTGATGATCGACAACCTGATGGACCTGACGCACGAGACCTACGTCCATGCGAACAGCATCGGCCAGAAGGAGATCGACGAGGCGCCGCCGCAGACCCGCGCCGAGGGCGACGCGGTGATCACCGAGCGGCGCATGTTCGACATCCCCGCGCCGCCCTTCTGGCAGATGGCGCTGCGCGGCATGGGCCTGCCGGACGACCGGCCGGTGGACCGCTGGCAGATCTGCCGCTTCACGCCGCCCAGCCAGGTGATGATCGAGGTCGGCGTGGCGCTGGCCGGGCAGGGCGGCCACGAGGCGCCGTCCGCGGTCAAGGCCTCGAGCATCGTGGTCGACTTCATCACGCCGGAGACCGACAACTCGATCTGGTACTTCTGGGGCATGGCGCGGCGCTTCAAGCCCGACGACGCGGCACTGACCGACAGCATCCGCGAAGGCCAGCGCAAGATCTTCGCCGAGGACCTGGAGATGCTGGAGCGCCAGCAGCGCAACCTCGAGGCCTGGCCCGAGCGCCGGCTGATGAAGCTCAACATCGATGCCGGCGGCACGCTGGCGCGGCGCCTGCTGGACAGGCTGCTGGCCGCCGAGAACTGAATCGCGCATCACCGGGGCACGCGGATTGCCGGTCTGCAGCCACTACGACAGCAGGAGGCGCACGAGATGACGACGAGCGATCAGAAGCCCAGCAAGCCCTCCATCGAGGAGATCTTCCAGCTGCTGCGCCGCGGCATGGGCCACGAGCATGTGGACCTGGGCAATGTGGACGAGCTGCTGCAGATGGCGCAGCTGCACGACTACCAGGTGCTGGCCCAGGAACTGCGGGAATACAAGGCTGATTGCTGACTGAACTGACCCTACACTGGGCTCACCCGATCGACAGGGGAGCCCCTGCATGGCCGAGTCGTTCTTCCAGCCCGCCATCATCGACATCGAAGCCTCGGGCTTCGGGCGCGGCAGCTATCCGATCGAGGTCGGCTTCGTCGGACCGTCCGGCACGGTGTTCTGCAGCCTGATCCATCCCGAGCCCGACTGGCAGCACTGGGACATCCAGGCCGAGGCCCTGCACGGCATCAGCCGCGCCACGCTGATGGCCCATGGCAAGCCGCCTGAGTGGGTGGCCGACGAGCTGAACCGCCGCCTGCAGGGCCAGACCGTCTACTGCGACGGCTGGGGCCACGACTACCCCTGGCTGGCCCGGCTGTTCGACAGCGTGGACCGGCTGCCCGCCTTCCATCTCGAAGACCTGCGCCGGCTGCTGAGCGACGGCGAGGCGGCCCGCTTCCACCAGATCGCCGCCCAGGTGCGCAGCGAGCAGAAGATCGCCCGCCACCGCGCCAGCAGCGACGCGCGGGTGCTGCAGATGGCGCTGATGCGGGTCAAGGCCGAGGCGGCCGTCTGAATTTGGAGACGGTTGCAGATCGCCCAACGGCACTAGACTGGGGCCATGAGCACTGCCGATCCGATGACGACTCCAGCCTCCGGCAAGCCCGCGCGCCCCGATCTCGAACCCAAGCGCGCCCCGCTGCAGCCCCGAGCCGTCGAGACCTACGAACGCATCCTCGCCGCCTGCGCCGAGCTGCTGGGCGAGGTCGGCATCGAGCGCCTGTCCACCAATCTGGTCTGCCAGCGCGCCGGCATCTCGCCGCCGGCGCTGTACCAGTACTTCCCGAACAAGTACGCGATCCTGCATGAGCTGAGCGTGCGGCTGATGCAGCAGCAGAACAAGCTGCTGATGCCCTGGGCCAGCGCCGCGACGATGGCCCTGCCCGAGGCCGAGTTCGCCCGCAGCCTGGCCGAGCTCTTCCTGCAGATGCAGGCGCTGACGGCGCAGATGCCGGCCGGCGTCTGGGTCACCCGCGCGCAGCGGGCGGTGCCGGCGCTGCAGGGCCAGCGCCTGCGCTCGCGCGAGGTCTTCACCGAGATGATGATGGAGCCCTTCGGCGCCGCCCATCCGGAGGCCGACCCGGCCCGCGCCCGCCTCACGCTGCGCCTGGCCATCGACGCGCTGTATGCCGCCCACGAGATGCTGTTCGACGACGCCAGCCTGGACCCGCAGGCGGTGGCGCAGACCATGTCGGAGATGGTGGCCGGACAGCTCGCGCGGGTCTGCGAAGGCCGCTGAAGCGCACCCCCGATTCGCGGGGGTGAGCCGCGGGCGCTGCCGTCGCCGCTGACCAGCCTTGTCCCGAAAGCGGCGATCTCGCCCGCACCTGGGGCTGACCCGCAGCGCCCACCCCGCACCCCTGCCTAGACTCCGCCCGATCTTGTAGACGGAGTTCCCTCTGATGAAGCTGTCCCGACTCGCCCTGGCCCTGATCGCCGCCCAGGCCCCGCTGCTGGCGCTGGCCGCCGCCCCGCAGTACTCGATCGCCGATCTCGGCACGATCGCCTCGTCCGGCAACTCCAGCGCCGCCTGGGGCATGTCCAGCGGCGGCGGCTACATCACCGGCACGACGCTGAACTTCCCGCAAGCGAGCGCCTCGCAGGCGGCCTTCGTCTGGCAGGCGGGCAGCGGCATGCAGCAGCTCGGCACGCTGGCCGGCTACAACTTCGAGTGGGGCTACGGCGTCAACAACAGCGGCGTGGCCGTGGGCGTGGCCGCGGTCAACGGGCTGGGCTCCAACCCGGTGCCGGTGATGTGGACCAAGGGCGTGGCCAGCGCGCTCAAGCTGCCCACCGGCCAGACCGCCGGCCGGGCCCGCGACATCAACGACCAGGGCATCGCCGTCGGCTCGGTCGGCTCCGGCATCTCGGAGCAGGCCACGATCTTCAACACCGTCTCCGGCAAGACCACGGTCATCAATGCGATGACGCCGGAAGGCACGTACATGCAGACGGCCTTCGCCATCAACGACGCCGGCCTGGTCGTCGGCACCGGCACCACCGCCGACTCCCGCAACGTCGCGGTCGTGTACGACATGAACAGCGGCACGCTGACCCAGCTGAACACCGGCACCGGCGCCGCCACGGCCTTCGGCGTCAGCGAGAACGGCCTGGTGACCGGCATGGCCGGGACGTCCAACTTCATCTGGTCGCAGGCCGGCGGTACCGTCATCGTGCCGCAGACCTCGAACAGCACCCAGGGCGGCCAGCTCTACAGCATCAACAGCCAGGGTTGGGCCGTGGGCACCGGCAGCGGCCTCTACGCCAACCCCTTCCTCTACGCCGACGGCACCGACTACCTGCTGTCCAGCCTGCTGGTCAACGGCGCGGGCTGGAACATGAGCACCACCACGACGACCCGCGCCATGGGCATCGGCGACAACGGCCAGATCACCGGCTGGGCCATGATGACCGACGGCACCGCCCACGCCTTCGTGATGACGCCGGTGCCGGAGCCGGCGACCTACGGCCTGATGGCGCTGGGGCTGGCCGCGGTGGGCGTGGTCTCGCGCCGGCGCAAGGCCGCCTCGTCTTCTTCCTGAAGCGCCTTCAGGCAGCTCACGCACAGGCAGCGGCCCGGGTACTCGCCCGCGAGCCGCTGCTTCAGTTCGGCGCCCAGGTTCAGGCCGAAGCAGTCGCAGCGCGCATCGTTGACGCCGCAGTGGAAGCCGCCGCCGCAGCGCGGGCAGGTGTCATCGAGCGCTGCCCCGCTCACTGGAACAGCCCGGCATGCTGCTGGCGCAGCAGGTTCTTCTGCACCTTGCCCATCGCGTTGCGCGGCAGCTCGGCCTCGATGAAGACCTGCTTGGGCACCTTGAAGTTGGCGATCTGCGATTTCAGCGCGGCAGTGATGGCAGCGCCGTCCAGCTGCGCGCCCGGCTTGGCGATCACGACGGCGACCACCGCTTCGCCGAAGTCCGGATGCGGCACGCCGATCACGGCGGTCTCGGCCACGCCGGCCATGTCGTTGACGTAACCCTCTACTTCAGCGGGGTAGACGTTGTAGCCGCCGCTGATGATCAGGTCCTTGCTGCGCCCGACGATCGTGAAGTAGCCGCGGGCGTCGCGCCGGCCCACGTCGCCGGTGCGGAACCAGCCGTCGGCGGTGAACTCCTCCTGCGTCTTCTCGGGCATGCGCCAGTAGCCGGCGAAGACATTGGGGCCGCGCACCTCGATATTGCCGATCTCGCCGGCGGCGCACTCCGCGCCCGCGTCGTCGCGCACCCGCACGCCCACGCCGGGCAGCGCGAAGCCGACCGTGCCGCCGATGCGGTCGCCGTCCTCGGGCCGGCAGGGGTTGCTGGTCAGCATCACCGTCTCGCTCATGCCGTAGCGCTCCAGGATCGTGTGGCCGGTGCGCTGCTGCCAGCTGCGGAAGGTCTCGACCAGCAGCGGCGCGGAACCGCTGATGAACAGGCGCATCCGGCGGCAGGCGGCCTTGTCCAGCGCGCCCTCGGTCAGCAGCCGCACATACAGCGTGGGCACGCCCATGAAGACGGTGGCCTCGGGCAGGCGCTGGATCACCGCGCGCGGCTCGAACTTGCCGCTGAACCAGATCATCTTGCTGCCGTTCAGCAGCGCGCCGTGCGAGGCGACGAAGAGGCCGTGCACATGGAAGATCGGCAGCGCGTGGATCAGCACGTCGTCCTTCTGCCAGTCCCAGTAGGCCTGCAGCGTGCGGGCGTTGCTGAGCAGGTTGCCGTGCGAGAGCATCGCGCCCTTGCTGCGGCCGGTCGTGCCGCTGGTGTAGAGGATGGCGGCCATCTCGTCGGCGCGCTTGACCGCCACCTCGTGCGTGTCGGGCAGCGTGGAGGCGCGGTCCAGCAGCGTGCCGCTGCGGTCTTCATTGAGCGTGAAAACGTTCTGCGTGCCCGCCAGGAAGGCGATCTTGCTGACCCAGCCGAAATTGCGCCCCGCGCAGACCACCACCGCCGGCTCCGCATTGCCGATGAAGTAGTCGATCTCGGCGGCCTGGTAGGCGGTGTTCAGCGGCAGGTAGACATGGCCGGCGCGCAGCACGGCCAGGTAGAGCATCAGCGCCTCCACGCTCTTCTCGGTCTGCACGGCGATGCGCGAGGCGGGCGGCAGCTCCAGCGAGTCGAGCAGATTGGCCAGCATCGCGCTGCCGCGCTCCAGGTCGCGCCAGCTGTAGCTGAGGCCGGCGCCGTCCGCGCACTCGATGGCCGTGGCGTCCAGATCAGCGGGGAAGCCGGCGCGCAGCGCGGCATAGAGATTGGCTTGCATTCGCGAATTATTGCCTTCCGGCGGCGGCGGGCTCATAGTCGGGCCGTCCGGGGGACAGGAGACAAGACAGATGGGCAAGATGATGCTCGCCACGCGCCTGCGCGTGGCCGTGGGTCTGGTGCTGCTCGGCTTCATCGGCCTGATCGCGCTGCTCAGCGCGCACTCGGCCGACAGCCTGATGGACGTGCGCATGCTGACGACGGTGGACCAGGTGAAGAGCGCCGCGGCGATCGTGCGCGACTTCCAGTCCAGGGCCAAGTCCGGCGCGCTGTCCGAGGCCGAGGCGCAGGCCCAGGCTGCTGCGGCGGTCGGCAAGATCCGCTACTCGGGCAGCGAGTACATCTGGATCAACGACCTGCGCCCGACGATGGTGATGCATCCGATCAAGCCGGAGATGAACGGCAAGGACGTCTCGGCCAACAAGGATCCCAACGGCAAGGCGGTGTTCATCGAGGCGGTCAACACGGTCAAGGCCGGCGGCGGCAGCGGCTTCTTCGACTACCTCTGGCCCAAGCCCGGCGCCAGCGAGCCGGTGCCCAAGCGCTCCTATGTGCAGCTGTTCGAGCCCTGGGGCTGGGTGCTGGGCTCGGGCGTGTACGTGGACGACGTGGCGGCGGTGGTGCGCAAGGACGCGCGGATGACGCTGATCCTCGTCGCTATTGCCGGTGTGGCGGCGTTGGTGGGTGTGGAACTGTTCGTGCGCAGCCTGCGGCGGCGCCTGGGCACCATGCGCGAGGCGGTGCATGCGGTAGCCAGCGGCGACCTGAGCGGGCATGTCGAGCCCGGCAGCGCCGACGAGATCGGCCTGGTGCTGGCCGAGGTGGCGGCGATGAAGCAGCGCCTGGCCGACCTGGTGCGCGGCATCCGCGAGGCGACCGAGTCGATCGGCGTGGCTTCCGGCGAGGTGGCGCTGGGCAGCCAGGACCTGTCGGCGCGTACCGAGCAGACGGCCTCCAACCTGCAGCAGACCTCGGCCTCGATGCAGGAGCTGACCCAGCAGGTGCGGCACTCCTCCGATGCCGCGCAGCAGACCAATGCGCTGGCCGACACCGCGGCCGGCCAGGCGCGGCAGGGCGCCGCGGTGATGCACGAAGTGGTGGCGACGATGGACGGCATCGCCGCCTCGAGCAAGAGGATTTCGGACATCACGGCCGTCATCGACGGTGTCGCCTTCCAGACCAATATCCTGGCGCTGAACGCGGCGGTGGAGGCTGCGCGCGCCGGCGAGCAGGGCCGCGGCTTCGCGGTGGTGGCCAACGAGGTGCGCACGCTGGCCCAGCGCAGCGCGCAGGCGGCGCGCGAGATCAAGGCGCTGATCGCCGAGTCGTCCGAACGCGTGGACGCCGGTGCGCGGCAGGTCAGCCGCGGCGGGCAGTCGATGAGCGAGATCCTCAGCGCCGTGCAGCGGGTCAGCAGCACGGTCAACGAGATCAGCGAGGCCAGCATCGGTCAGTCCGACGGCATCGCCCAGGTCAATCAGGCGGTGGCCAACCTGGACAGCATGACCCAGCAGAACGCCGCGCTGGTGGAGCAGACCGCGGCGGCCGCGGAGTCGCTGAAGCAGCAGGCCGCGGTGCTGGGCGAGATGGTCAAGGTATTCAAGGTCGCCGAGACCAGTTGAAGCAGAAGGAGACGTCCATGAAATCCGCTTATCCTGTTGCCGCCGCCGCGCTGCTGGCAGTCGGTGCTGCATCCGCGCAGACCGCCATCGCCCCCGGCGGCAGCGCCGCCTTCAACGTGCCCGGCACGACGAGCCTCTACCAGGTGTTCGGCCACTCCGGCGCGGAGGACAACCTGGCCACCGATGCGCCCTACCTGGCCTTCACGGCCGGCAGCGGCAATGTCTTCACCTTCAGCGGTGTCACCGGCGGGCTGAACTGCTGCAACGACCCAAGCCAGCTGGCCACGCCAGAGGGCGGCAACTGGCTGGGTCCGACCTCCACGATCACCGGCATCAACGGCATCTCGGACGCCTTCGGCAACACCCAGCTGCCGCTGGTGGCGATGTTCGCCTCGGAGACCGACCCCTTCGGTACCGCCGCGCCGGCTGCGCTGCCGGCCTGGGATGCCAACAACCCGAGCAGCCAGGCGCCGGGGCTGTACCAGGTCTTCTTCGTCGGTGACGGGCGGACCGGCTTCAACGACGCCTCGGGCACGCTGCTGACCTTCACCGCGCCGGCCGGCGCGACGCGGCTCTACATCGGCTTCGTCGACGCGGGCAACTTCGTCGGCACCTCGTCCTGGTACTGGGACAACCCGGGCGCGGTGGCCGGGACGGTCAACATGGCCGCCGTGGTGCCCGAGCCGGGCAGCTTCGGCCTGCTGGCGCTCGGGCTGGCGGCGCTGGGCTGGCGCCTGCGCCGCCGTCAGAGCTTGTAGTCCAGCGACACCGCGAAGTTGCGCGGCTCGCCGTACACCGCGCCGTAGGCCAGGCCGGTGATGTACTTCCTGTCGCTCAGGTTGTTGACGTTCAGCCGCAGCGTGGTCTTCGGGTTCAGCTCCCAGGCGGCGAAGGCATCGGCCACCGCGTAGGCCGGCTGCACGGCGCTGCCGATCTTGCTGATGTCCGACTGCCAGCGCGCGCCCAGGCCCAGGCGCAGCGCGGGCAGGGCGGGCACGCGGCTCTCCACGCGGGCCTTCAGCGTGTTGCGCGGGATCCATTCGTAGATGTCATTGCCGTCCGGGCCGGTCAGCATCAGGTGGGTGTAGCCCAGCGAGACCTTGGCGTCCTTGCCAATGCGGCCGGTCGCCTCCGCCTCGAAGCCCTTGGAGCGGACGTCCTTGGGCTCGTAGTAGTACTGCTGGTTGCTGTCGATGCCGGCGTAGGTGGCCAGGCCCTGCTGCTTGGCGGTGAACACGGCGAAGGTGGTCAGCAGCGCCTTGCCCAGCCACTCGGCCTTGATGCCGGCCTCGGTGTTGACGCCCTTCATCGGCGCCAGCTGGAAGCCGTGGACGTCGTTCTGCTCCTGGGCCTGGAAGATGTCGGAGTAGGACACATAGCCCAGCACGTCGGGCGTGATGTCGTAGGTGAAGCCGAGGTAGGGGCTCAGCTTGCTGGTCTTCGGGTCCAGCAACTGGCCGCCGCTGCCGTACTGCGAGTCACCGCCGCGCACCAGGCGGGCGGCATTGAGGCCGACCACGGCCTTGAAGGAATCGGTCAGCGCCAGCCGCGAAGCCACGTACAGCCGCGTCAGCGTCTGCTCGCCGGCGGTGCTGGGCGTGCGCGCGCCCCAGCTCGGTTCCGGATAGGTGTCGCCGCCGTAGGGAAAGGCGGGCAGCGGGAGGAAGGCGTTGGACTCGGCGGCGAAGGTGTCGGTGGAGGTCTTCTCGTGCGAGCGGGAGATGCCCACCAGCAGGCTGTGCTTGCGGCCGAAGGCGCTGAACTGGCCGGAGACGTTGGCGTCCAGCACCGTGTCGTCGGTGCTGCTGAGGCTGCGGTAGGGCCAGCCGATCAGGCCGGTGTTGTCGTTGTTCAGCGTGCCGGTGTTGGTGTAGGCGTAGAGCAGCTTGGTCGCCTCGTTGCCGTGGCGGACGTTGTAGGTGAGCTTGGCTTCCCAGTTGTCGGCCAGGCGGTGCGTGTATTCGGCGAAGGCGTTGTAGGACTTGGTGTTCCAGTAGGTCCAGTCGGCCGAGGTGGATGAGCCGACCGGGAAGTCCGCCTGCGTGCCGTCCGCGCGCAGCAGCGTCAGCGAGCCCCACATGGGCGAGTTCTGCTTCGAGTCGACGGCTGTCAGGCCCACGGTCAGCACGCCGTTGTCGCCGATCTGGCCGTCGATGACGCCATAGACCGTGTTGCGCCTGTCGTGCAGGTCGCGGATCCAGGAGTCCTTGTCCTCGGTGGCCACCACCAGGCGGCCGGCCCAGCGGCCGTCCGTCGTGAGCACCTTGTTGTAGTCCAGCTCGGCGCGCTTCAGGCCCCAGGAACCGAAGCTGACGCCGACCTCGCCGCCGTCGGTATTGGTCGGGCGCTTGCGGATGTAGTTGATCGTGCCGGACGAGTTGCCCACGCCGGTCAGCAGGCCGTTGGCGCCGCGGATCAGCTCGATGCGCTCGAACAGGAAGGTGTCCTCGCGGCCGACCACGGTGCCCCAGGAGTTGGTCATGCCCAGGCCGTCCACCTGGGTCAGCTGGATCTCGAAGCCTCGCGAGTTGAAGGTGGCGCGGTTGGTCTCGTACTGCTCGACGTTGATGCCGGTGGCCATGCGCAGCGCCTCGTTGCTGCCGCTCAGGCCGAAGTCGGCCATGTCGTCCTTGTCGATGCTGGAGATCGACTGGGGCGTGTCCTTCACGTCCATGGCCAGGCCGGTCGCGCCCTTGGAGACGCGGTTGGCGCGCTTGCCGGTGACGACGATCTGCTCGAGGGTGTTGCCGGTGCTGTCCTGCGCCTGGGCGAACTCGGCAGTCGCGAGCGACGCCGCGATGGCGCAGGCGGTCAACAGGAAGTGATGTTTCATGGAGTTCTTGGAGTGAGTCGATGCGAATGCAAATGCGACTTTATCGCAATTGAGAAGAATTCCCATTAAGATTCGGATATGAGAACAACTCGATGGGCGCAGATCGCCTCGCGCGTCGGCGCCAGCTTCCTGGGCGGCTGGGTCTTCGTCTGGGGCCTGGTGATGCTTGGCACCGTGGCCCTGCTGCGCGCCGGCCTGCCCTATGCCGATGCGCAGACGGCGATGGTCCTGCTCGCCTTCCTGGTCTGGCTGGCGGCGTTCTGCTGGTCCTATGCCGCGGCCAGTGCGCTGCGCGTGTGGCTGGTGCTGCTGGGCGGCGGCGCCGCGATGACCGCCCTGGGCGCCTGGCTGGCCCCGCTGCCGCGGTGAACGCGATGTCCTTGTCGAACCTGCGCCAGTCCATGAGCTGGCTGCACACCTGGCTGGGCCTGGTGCTGGGCTACCTGCTGGTGGTGATCTTCTTCTTCGGCTCGCTGTCGGTGTTCGACCGCGAGTTCGACCGCTGGGCGCTGCCCGAGACCCGCTTCCCCGCGCAGCCGATGCCGTCCTTCGACCGCATGCTGCTGCCGCTGTTCGCGCAGATGGCGCCCGAGGCCCAGGAACTGGAAGCCGCGCGGGGCCGGGTCTCCACGCCGCTGCCGGAGAAGCTCAAGCCGGTCAACTTCGCCGCCTACACGACCCACCGCGACCCGGTCGTCGGCCTCTATGCCGAGTACGCCGTGCCCGGCAACCCGAACGATCCGGACGACCATGTCCACGGTCACGTCACCGTCGACCCGCGCAACGGCCGCCTGCTGCGCGACGACCAGCTGAAGATCGGCAGCGAGTTCTTCTACCCGATGCACATCGGGCTGCATCTCACATGGAAGAACCTCGGCTACTGGATCGTCGGCGCGGCGGCGCTGGTGATGCTGGCGGCGCTGGTGTCGGGCGTCATCATCCACCGCCGCCTGTTCCGCGAGTTCTTCACCTTCCGCCCGAGGAAGCATCTGCAGCGCAGCACGCTGGACCTGCACAACCTGACCGGCGTCGTCGCGCTGCCTTTTCATTTCTTCTTCGCGCTGACCGGGCTGACGATCTTCGCGGCGATGTACCTGCCGGTGTCGGAGACGATGCTGAAGCCGCAGGCGACGGCCGCGATGATGGCCGAGGCGCAGGCCAGGAACCTGCCTTACGCGGCGGCCGGCGTGCCGGCGCCGCTGGCATCCGTGGACGCCATGGTGGCCGAGGCCAAGCGCCGCTGGGCGGCGCACGACATGGCCGGCGAGGTGGGCTACCTCGTCATCAACCATCCCGGCGATCGCAACAGCTACGTCACCATCTACCGCGGCGGCAGCGACCGCGTGGCCTTGCTGGGCCAGGCCATCCATTTCGAGGGCACGAGTGGCCGGGTGCTTTACGAGGAGCCGCAGCCCTCGGCCATCGCCAAGGTCAACGAGTTCCTGACCGGCCTGCACCTGCAGCAGTTCGAGCACTGGGCGCTGCGCTGGTTCTACCTGTTCGGCGGCCTGGCCGGCTGCGCCTGCATCGCCACCGGCTTCCTGTTCTTCGTCGAGAAGCGCAAGCGCAGGCATCCGGCGGGCGCCCGCTGGGCCGATGCGATGGCGGTCGGCACCGTGCTGGGCCCGCTGGCCGCGGCGCTGGCGATGCTGGTGGCCAACCGGCTGATGCCCGAGATCGAACGCGAGGCCTTCTGGGGTGTCTGGCTGCTGTCCTTTGCCCATGCCTTCGGGCGCGGCCGGGCTGCCTGGTTCGAGCAGTGCTGCGTCGTCGCCGTGCTGGCCTTCGGGGCGGTGCTGCTGAACGCCTTGACGACCGGCGACCATCTGCTGAAGACGCTTTTCATCGAGCGCTACTGGCCGGTGGCCGGCGTGGACCTGGCCCTGCTGGCGGTCGGCTTCATCGCGGCGGGGCTGGCGCGGCGGCTGGCGCCGATGGGCGCGAGGCGCGCGATGGCAGCGGAGCAGGCCCATGCGTCCTGAGTCCCTGCTGATGCTGGCGGCGCTGCTGTGCTGCCTGGCCGGCGCCGTCTGGCTGGCCGCCTCGCTGGAAGCACATTGGCAGCAGCTGCGCGCCAGCGCGGCGCCCGGCAGGCGCCAGGCGAGGGCCTTGCGCGCGCTCGGCGCCGCGGCCTGGATCGTCGCGCTGCTGCTGTGCTGCCGCGCCGATCACGCCTCGATGGCGGTGCTGGTGTGGGTGATGTCGGTGTCGGCCGCTTCCTGCGCGGTGGCCTTCGTCTTCGCGTGGAAGCCGCGTGTGCTGGCCTGGCTGCTGGCCTGGGCCTGACGAATCCGCGTCAGTTTGACGAGGGCAGGGTCAGCCACTTCGCCAGCCGCGCCCGCAGGGCCGAGAAGTCGAGCGGTTTGGTCAGGTGTTCATCCATCCCCGCGGCCATGCTGGCGGCCACGTCGCTGTCCAGCGCATGGGCCGTCAGCGCCAGGATCGGGAACGGGGCCAGCGTGCCGGCGCGTTGCTGGTCGCGGATGCGGCGGGTGCATTCCAGGCCGTCCATGCCGGGCATCTGGATGTCCATCAGCACCAGGTCCGGGGCGGATTCGGCACAGGCGGCCAGCGCTTCCAGGCCGTTGCGTGCCAGGCGGGCCTGCACGCCCATCAGGCTCAGGAACTCCAGGGCCACGACCTGGTTGATGTGGTTGTCCTCGACCAGCAGCACGATCGGCTTGCGCGCGGCGCCGGCGCTCTCGCCGGAGGGCTTGGCCGCCGGCCTGCCCGCGTCCTCGGCGTCGTCGTCGGCCGGGGCACCCAACCAGGCTGGCACCTTGTAAGTGCTGTTGCCTCGGTTCCGGATTGCGATCTCATCCATGCTTGCTTTCCACCTCGCCAGAACTGCGCCGCCGGCCTTTGCCGGAAGCCCTCCCCGTGACTCGCGCGCCGGCTGGGCCGATCAAATGCGGGTCGATGGCCATTGTTGCCGCAGCCGCGCCGCCGCGCAATGAAGAGCTGTGGCCATATGCCGCTTGACTTAGACGTTATTACCGGGTTGGGGCATTGCGGCTGCTGACAAGAAGGGTCGTCGGCCCTTCCTAGAATGTCCGGTCCCACTTTCCAGCAGGCAGTAAGCAATGTCCGACGACGAAGGTCTGATCCGCATCCGCGGCGCCCGCCAACACAATCTGAAGAACCTGGACCTGGACGTCCGCACCGGCGAGCTCACCGTCGTTACCGGCCCCAGCGGCTCGGGCAAGTCCAGCCTGGTCTTCGACACCCTGTACGCCGAGGGACAACGGCGTTATGTCGAGACCTTCTCGGCCTACGCCCGCCAGTTCCTGGACCGGATGGACCGCCCCGCCGTGGACAAGGTGGACGGCGTGCCGCCCGCCATCGCCATCGACCAGACCAACCCGGTGCGCACCAGCCGCTCCACCGTTGGCACGATGACGGAGCTGAACGACCACCTGAAGCTGCTGTTCGCCCGCGCGGCCGAGCTGTTCGACCGGCAGACGGCCAAAGCGGTTCGGCACGATTCGTCGCAGTCGATCTACGCCGAGCTGATGGAGCGCACGAAGGCGAGGGATCCCCGCCTGGTGCTGACCTTCCCGGTCGAACTGCCCAAGGACACGTCCGCCGAGCAGGTCGAGCAGTGGCTGGCCGCCAGCGGCTTCACCCGCGTGCAGGCCGAGCGCGAGGCCAACGGCCGCAAGGTGCTCGACGTCGTGGCCGACCGCTTCCGCATCCAGGGCGCCGACAGGCAGCGCGCGATGGAAGCGATCGAGCTGGGCCTGAAGCGCGGCGGGGGTCGCCTGGCCGTCTACGTCGATGACGCTGACATATGGCGTTATTCAACCGGACTCCACTGCCCCGACAGCGACATCCGCTACGCCGACCCGCAGCCGCCCCTGTTCTCTTTCAATTCGGCGATGGGCGCCTGCGAGGCCTGCCGCGGTTTCGGCCGCGTGATCGGCGTGGACCTGGGCCTGGTGATCCCGGACGAGAAGAAGACGCTGCGCGGCGGCGCGATCAAGACGCTGTCGACCCCGGCCTGGAGCGACAGCTTCGCCGACCTGCTGCGCTACGCCGGCGAGGCCGGCATCCCGCGCGACACGCCCTGGAGCCAGCTGACCGAGGCGCAGCGCCACTGGGTCATCGAAGGCTCGCCCAACTGGACCGGCAACTGGAACAAGCAGTGGTACGGGGTCAGGCGTTTCTTCGACTACCTGGAGAGCAAGGCCTACAAGATGCACATCCGCGTGCTCTTGTCCAAGTACCGCAGCTACACCACCTGCCCGACCTGCCAGGGCGCGCGGCTGAAGACCGAGGCGCTGCTGTGGCGCGTCGGCTCGAAGGCGCTGGCGGATTCGGTGCTGCCGGCGTCTCAAAGGTTCATGCCCGCCGGCGTGGCCTGGAGCCGCGAGCAGCTGGAAGCGCTGCCGGGCCTCTGCCTGCACGACATGATGCAGATGCCGATCCACCGGCTGCGCCGCTTCGCCGACGAGCTGCAGCTGCCCGGCGGCATCCTCGACGAGGCGCTGAAGCTGCTGCTCGACGAGATCCGCAACCGGCTCAAGTACCTCTGCGACGTGGGCATCGGCTACCTGACGCTGGACCGCCAGAGCCGCACGCTGTCCGGCGGCGAGGTGCAGCGGATCAACCTGACGACGGCGCTGGGCACCTCGCTCGTCAACACGCTGTTCGTGCTGGACGAGCCCAGCATCGGCCTGCATCCGCGCGACATGGGCCGCATCGTGCAGGCGATGCAGCGGCTGCGCGACGCGGGCAACACGCTGGTCGTCGTCGAGCACGACCCGGCCGTGATGCTGGCGGCGGACCGCCTGATCGACATGGGCCCGGGCCCGGGCGAGAAGGGCGGCTCCATCGTCTTCGACGGCACGCCCGAGAGCATCCGCGGCGCGGACACGCTGACCGGCGCCTACCTCGGCGCGCGCAAGCATGTGGGCATGGGCCTGAAGCGGCTGGTGGAAGCCAGCACGCCCAAGCTGCTGCTGCAGGGCGTGCGCGCCAACAACCTGAAGGACGTCTCGGTCGAGTTCCCGCTGCAGCGGATGGTGGTCGTCACCGGCGTCTCCGGCTCGGGCAAGAGCACGCTGATGCAGGACGTGCTGTTCCCGGCGCTGGCCCGGCACTTCGGCCAGCAGACCGAATCGCCCGGCGAGCACGACAGCCTGCTCGGCGCCGACTGGCTGTCCGACGCGGTCTTCGTCGACCAGTCGCCGATCGGCAAGACCGCGCGCTCCAACCCGGCCTCCTACGTCGGCGCCTGGGACGAGATCCGCAAGCTCTTCGCCGACACGCCGGTGGCCCGCGAGCGCAGCTACACCGCCGGCATGTTCAGCTTCAACGCCGGCGACGGCCGCTGCCCGACCTGCGGCGGCTCGGGCTTCGAGCACGTGGAGATGCAGTTCCTCAGCGACGTCTACCTGCGCTGCCCGGACTGCGACGGCAAGCGCTTCCGCGCCGAGATGCTCGATGTGAAGCTGCATCGCGGCACGCGGGAGCTGAGCGTGTCGGATGCGCTCGAATTGACCGTTAGCGAAGCGGTGGAGTTGTTTGCCAATGACCGCGAAGTGCTCGGCAAGCTGCAGCCGATCGTCGACGTCGGCCTCGAATACATCAAGCTCGGCCAGCCGGTCCCCACGCTCTCCGGCGGCGAGGCCCAGCGCCTGAAGCTGGCCGGCTTTCTCGCCGAGGCGGCCACCAAGCCGCGCCAGGCACTGGCCAAGAAGGGCACGCTGTTCCTGTTCGATGAGCCGACCACCGGCCTGCACTTCGACGACATCGCCAAGCTGATGCGTGCGCTGCGCAAGCTGCTGTCGGCTGGCCACTCGCTGATCCTGATCGAGCACAACCTCGACGTGATCCGCGCGGCCGACTGGCTGATCGATCTCGGCCCCGAGGGCGGCGAAGCCGGCGGCGAACTGGTCTGCCAGGGCACGCCGGAGGAGGTGAAGGATCACCCCACGTCGCATACCGCACAGGCGCTACGTGAATATGCACTGCACATGGACCGGCCCGCCTTCGCGGTGGAGGAGGGCCGGCCGCTGCAGACCGTCTTCCGCGCCCGCCGCAAGGCGAATGATGAGGCGATCCGCATCGTCAACGCCCGCGAGCACAACCTGAAGTCGGTGGACGTGGCGATCCCGCGCGGCAAGTTCAACGTGATCACCGGCGTCTCCGGTTCCGGCAAGAGCACGCTGGCCTTCGACATCCTGTTCAACGAAGGGCAGCGCCGCTACTTGGAATCGCTGAACGCCTATGCGCGCTCGATTGTGCAGCCGGCCGGCCGGCCGGAGGTGGACGCCGTCTGGGGCATCCCGCCGACGGTGGCGATCGAGCAGCGCCTGTCGCGCGGCGGCCGCAAGAGCACGGTGGCGACGACCACCGAGGTCTGGCACTTCCTGCGCCTGCTCTATGTGAAGCTGGGCGTGCAGCACTGCGTCAACGATGGCACGCCGGTGCGGCCGCAGAGCGTCGAGTCGATCGCCGCGCAGCTGCTTCGCGACTACCGCGGCAAGCATGTGGGCCTGCTGGCGCCGTTGGTGGTCAACCGCAAGGGCCTGTACACCGACCTCGCCAAATGGGCCAAGGCCCGCGGCCACACGCACCTGCGGGTGGACGGCGAGTTCCTGCCCACCTCGCCCTGGCCGCGCCTGGACCGCTTCAAGGAGCACACGCTGGAGCTGCCGGTCGGCGACCTGGTGATCACGCCGGCGAAGGAGGCCGAGCTGCGCGAGCTGCTGGCCAAGGCGCTGGACATCGGCAAGGGCGTGCTGCACCTGCTGTCGCCGCTGGACGATCTGCAGTCGGCCATCGCCGCCGGTCGCTCGACGGCGGGCATCGGCGCGGTCAAGGTCTTCTCGACCAAGCGCGCCTGCCCGACCTGCGGCACCAGCTATGCCGAGCTGGACCCGCGCATGTTCTCGTACAACTCCAAGCACGGCTGGTGCACGCACTGCGTGGGGACGGGTCTTGCGCTGACCCGCGAGCAGCGCAAGGCGCTGGACGACTCGGTCACCGAGAAGGACAACAAGGGCCGCGAACAGAGCTTCCCGGCCGAGGAGGCGGAAGTAGAAGGCCTGGCCGACCAGCCTTGCCCGGAGTGCCACGGCTCGCGGCTGAACGCCGCCGCCCGCGCCGTCACCTTCGAGGACCAGGCGATCAGCACGGTCGCCGGCTGGAGCGTCAAGGAAGCGCGCGAATGGGTGGATAGCCTGAACCTGGTCGGCCGCGATGCCGACATCGCCCGCGACGTGGTCGTCGAGATCCAGGGCCGGCTTGAGTTCCTCGAAGAGGTCGGCCTGGGCTACCTGACGCTGGACCGGGCGGCGCCGACGCTCTCCGGCGGCGAGGCCCAGCGCATCCGCCTGGCCGCGCAGCTCGGCAGCAATCTGCAAGGCGTCTGCTACGTGCTGGACGAGCCGACCATCGGCCTGCACCCGCGCGACAACCAGATCCTGCTGAAGGCGCTGGGTACGCTGGGTGACAAGGGCAACACGCTGGTCGTCGTCGAGCATGACGAGGACACGATCCGCCGCGCCGACCACATCATCGACATCGGCCCCGGCGCCGGCAAGCGCGGCGGCTCGGTGGTCGCGCAGGGCTCGGCGGCGGAACTGGCGGCGGTGGCGGAGTCGGTCACCGGCCGCTTCCTCGCCAATCCGCTGGTGCACCCGCTGCAGGAGCGGCGCGAGATGCTGCGGGATGCGCCGAAGTTGAAGGTGAGCGACGCGACGCTGCACAACCTCCAGCATGTGAGCGTCGACGTGCCGCTGCACCGGCTGGTGGCGATCACCGGCGTCTCCGGCTCCGGCAAGTCCACGCTGGCCCGCGACGTGCTGCTCGCCAATATGGCCATGGCAGTGCCGTTGAGGAAGGCGCCCGCGGCATGGATCGGCTGCGCCGGCATCGAAGGCCACGAGCAGGTGGACCGCGTGCTGGAAGTCGACCAGACCCCGATCGGCAAGACCCCGCGCTCCTGCCCGGCCACCTACATCGGCTTCTGGGACGCGATCCGCAAGCTCTTCGCCGAGACGCTCGAAGCCAAGGCACGCGGCTACGCGGCCAACCGCTTCAGCTTCAACACCGGCGAGGGCCGCTGCCCCGGCTGCGAAGGGCAGGGCATGAAGACCATCGAGATGAGCTTCCTGCCGGATGTGAAGGTGCTGTGCGACCAGTGCCACGGCCAGCGCTTCAACCCGGAGACGCTGGGCTGCACCTGGCGCGGCAAGAGCATCGGCGAGGTGCTGCAGATGGAGGTGGACGAGGCGGTCGAGTTCTTCGCCGCGATGCCCTCGATCGCCCATCCGCTGAAGCTGCTGCAGGATGTGGGTCTGGGCTACCTGACGCTGGGGCAGCCGAGCCCGACGCTGTCGGGCGGCGAGGCGCAGCGGATCAAGCTGGTCAGCGAGCTGGTGAAGGTGCGCGACGACGTCACGCGCCGCGGCCAGAAGGCCCCGCACACGCTCTACGTGCTGGACGAGCCGACCGTGGGCCTGCACATGGCCGACGTCGAGCGCCTGATCCGCGTGCTGCACCGGCTGGTGGCGGGCGGGCATTCGGTCGTCGTCATCGAGCACGACCTGGACGTGATCGCCGAGGCCGACTGGGTGCTGGACCTGGGGCCGGAAGGCGGCACGGCCGGCGGCCGGATCGTCGTGGCCGGTACGCCGGAGCAGGTGGTGGCCTCGGGCAGCCACACGGGTGTGGCGCTGAAGCCGGTGCTGGCGCGTTGAGGCGTTAGCGGCGTGGCGGCGGCATCTGCTGCCGCATCAGCACCCGCTCGACGATGCGCCCGACCCGTTCCCCATCCACGTACTGGCCGGGGGCGGGGGACGGCGCTTGCGGCGCCATGTCCCTGCCGTCGCGCTCCGGGAAAACGGCCGCGCGGCGCAGGCGCTCGTAGCTCGCCTGGTAGACGGCCGCGGTGTCCGGCGGCAGCTGCAGCGGCTCGGCCTGGGTGGCGATCTGCTGGACGGCCGCGGCGTCGCCGTCCTGGGCGTCGGCCTGCAACTGGCTGGCGAGCTGGCTGCGGTCTTCGGCCGGCGGGCGGGCGTTGGTCAGCTGCGAATACATCGCCGCGGCACCGGGCACGCCGCCGCGCATCGCGCGCCGGGCCAGGGCCGTCTGCTGCGCGGCGAGGTCCGGCGTCAGCGTCTGGCAGCGGCGCATCTCGGCCTGCATCAGTTCGATCAGGCGTTGGACATCCAGCCGCGGCGAGGCGGCGCGGGCCTGGTAGAGCGCGTCCAGCTGCTGCTCGTTGCTGGCGCGGCAGGCGTCGATCTGCTGGGCGGCCTCGAAGGCCTGCCGCGCGTCGCCGGTCTCGATGGCGCGCAGGATCTGCGGGCCATAACCCTCTGCGCCGACGGCAGGCGTGGGCACTTCCGCCGGCAGGCGGTCGACCTTCGTCGGGGTGCTGGACGAGGGCAGCGTCCGCTGGCGGCCCGGCGCCTGCGGCTCGGCGGGCAGCCGGGCCGGCTGGGGCATGTGCGCGCGGGCGGGCGCCTGCGGCCACGAGGGCTCGTCCGGCGCCTGCTGTTCCGCCGGACCGGCGGCCAGCAGCCAGGCGGCCGCGGCGATCGCGGCCAGCGGCAGGAGGGTCAGGGGTGGTCTGGCATTCACGGGCCACATCTTGTCATGCGCTTCACCGGCCGGAAATTCAAGACAACCCGGTCCGCGGCTTGCCCGGCGGATGCAGGCTGTCGTTGTTTCCACCCACTTCAGGGTCATCGCGGGGCCCGTAGTGGCACTCCCCTGGAGTAGATTCATCGTCAGGACATCGTTCTTGCAGTAGGAATCGTCGCCATGACCGCCTCTCTCCGCCCCGCCGAGCCCGCCGACTACACCACCATCGCGGGCTGGGTGCCCGATGCGACGGCCTGCCTGCGCTGGGCCGGCCCTCGCGTGCACTTTCCCTTCAAGCCCAATGAGCTGGCGCGCGAGCTGGCCATTCCCGGCGGCGGCGAGAGTCTGACGATGGTGGAGAAGGACGCGGCCGGCACCACCACGCTGGGCGGCTTCGGCCAGTTCTGGGTCTCCACGCCGGGCCAGGTGCACCTGGGCCGCATCATCGTCTCGCCCAAGCTGCGCGGCAAAGGCGCCGGCCTCCAACTGGGCCAACTGCTGGTGGCCGCGGCGGTCAAGGCGACCGGCGCCGGCACCGTGACGCTGCGCGCCTACCGGGACAACACCGACGCGCTGCGCATGTACGCCAAGCTCGGCTTCGTGCCGGTGCCGGCCTCGTCGACGGAGGAACTGGTGTTCATGAAGCTGCCGGTGAAGCGCTCCACCGCCGACGACACCCTGCGGCGCATGGCGTGAGACGGCGCGCGGCGGGCCTGCTGCTGGCGGTCGCCTTGCCAGCACTGGCCGCCGACTACACCCCCACCGCCCACGGCTTCGCCAGCTTCGACACCGACATCGCGATCTGCTCGAAGAACGAGCCGGGCCGGCGCATCGAGTTCATGCGCCGGCTCGATCCGGTGCGGGCCTGCGGCAAGGTGGAGAGCAAGCTCGCGGCCGAGATCCGCGCTTCCGCCGTCTACAAGGCCGACCTGCAGCGGCAGCTGAAGGCCTTCGCTCAAGAGGGCGGCACCCGAGCCCAGATCGCCACCTACTGCGAGACGGCGCTGGCCCATGTGGAGAAGTTCTGCGCGCGCAGCATGGGCCCGCCGCGCAAGTAGCGCGTTACGTGCGCGCCATCGCCCGCTCGCGGATGGCCTCGAAATCCGCCGGCAGCGGATGCAGGTCCAGCCGCCGGCCGGCCTTCAGCAACTGGCTCGGCACGTCGTGGCCCAGCAGCACCGGCAGGTGTCCGGCGGCGTCGATCAGCAGTGGCAGCTCGATGCCGGTGTCGTAGCCCATCAGGTCCAGCGCGTGCACGATCTCCTCGGTGCAGACATTGCCGCTGGCGCCGGGCGCGTAGGGGCAGCCGCCGATGCCACCCAGCGAGGCGTCGAAGCGGTCCGCGCCGGCGTCGATGGCGGCCAGCACATTGGCCAGGCCCAGGCCGCGGGTGTTGTGGAAGTGCAGCGTCAGCTCCGTCTGCGGCCAGCGCGCGCGGAAGGCGGCGGTCAGCGCGGCCACCTGGGTCGGGAAGGCCATGCCGGTCGTGTCGCAGAGGGTCACGCCGCGCACGCCCAGCTCCTCGACATAGCGCGCGCACCAGTCGAGCACGCCCGTCACCTCGCCCTCCATCGGGCAGCCGAAGGCGCAGGACAGCGAGACGTTGACGGCCGCGCCGGCCTGGCGCGCCAGCGCGTTGACCTCCGACAGCGCCGCGAAGGACTGCGCCCGCGTCATCCGCAGGTTCGAGAGGTTGTGGCTTTCGCTGGCCGACATCACCAGGTTGAATTCGTCGGTGCGCGCATCGATGGCGCGCTCGGCGCCGCGGGTGTTGGGCACCAGCGCGCTGTAGACGACGCCGGGCCGGCGCTCGATCTCGCGCATCACCTGCTCGCCGTCGCGCAGCGCGGGGATGGCCTTGGGCGAGACGAAGGAGGTGACCTCGATCTTGGCCAGGCCGGTACGGGACAGCGCGTTCACCAGCGCGATCTTGTCCTCGGTCGGCACGAAGGCGGCCTCGGCCTGCAGGCCGTCGCGGGTGCCGACTTCCTGGAGATGGATGCGGCGGCCTGCACCCTGCCAGAGCGTGGACATCATGTTCATGCCACCACCTTGCGCATGCGCAGCGCCGCGATGTCGGAGGCCGAGAAGCCGATGCCGGCCAGCACCGCGTCGGTGTCGTCGCCGAGCTTCGGTGCCGAGCTGCGGATGCTGCCCGGCGTGCCCATCAGCTTGGGCACGATGCCGGGCACCTCGACTTCATGCCCGTCGCGGGTCCGCTGCGTCAGGATCATGTCGCGGGCGCGGTAGTGCGGGTCCTCGGCGATGTCCTTCGCCGTGTAGACCTTGCCGGCCGGCACGCGGGCCTCGCCCAGGCGTTCCAGCACGGCGGCCACCGTCTGCGGCAGCGTCCACGCCTCGATCGCCGCGTCGATCTCGCCGACGCGGGCCACGCGGCCGGCGTTGTCGGCCAGCGCCGGATCGTTGCCCAGGTCATCGCGCCCGATCTGCTGCATCAGCCGCTTGAAGATGCTGTCGCCGTTGCCGGCCACCAGCACATAGCCGTCGCTGCAGCGGTAGGCGTTGGACGGGGCGATGCCCGGCAGCGCGCTGCCCGCGGCCTCGCGCACCGCGCCGAAGGCGCTGTACTCCGGGACCAGGCTTTCCATCACGTTGAACACGGCTTCATGCAGCGCCACGTCGATCACCTGGCCGCGGCCGCCGTTGACCTTGCGGTGGTACAGCGCGGTGAGCACGCCGATCGTGCCGTGCAGCGCGGCCAGCGTGTCGCCGATCGAGATACCGCAGCGCACCGGCACGCGGCCGGGCTCGCCGGTCAGGTGTCGCAGGCCGCCCATCGCCTCGCCGATGGCGCCGAAGCCGGGCAGGTCGCGGTAGGGGCCGGTCTGGCCGTAGCCGGAGATGCGCAGCATGATCAGGCCGGGGTTGAGCGCCGACAGCGTCTCGTAGTCCATGCCCCAGCCCTCCAGCGTGCCGGGGCGGAAGTTCTCGATCAGCACGTCGGCCTCGGCGATCAGCTTGCGGGCGATGTCCTGGCCTTCGGTACTGCGCAGGTCCAGCGCGATCGAGCGCTTGTTGCGCGACTGGACCTGCCACCAGACGGACGTGCCGTCCTGCAGCAGCCGCCAGTTGCGCAGCGGATCGCCGGCGCCGGGGGCCTCGATCTTGATCACGTCGGCGCCGAAGTCGCCCAGCGTCTTGCCGGCGAAGGGGCCGGCGATCAACTGGCCCATCTCGATGACGCGCAGTCCTTGCAAAGCTTCCATGGTGAATCAGTCCTCGAGGTTCAAGCTTGTTCCCGCTGGCGCAGCCGCTCGGGCAGGCCCCACAGCAGGATGGCGGCGCAGAGCAGGGCCAGCGCGGCGATGACGTACAGCGCCGGCGTCGTGCTGCCGCTCAGGTCCTTGATGCGGCCCACCATCACCGGGCTGACGATACCGCCCAGCTGCCCCAACGTATTGATCAGCGCGATGCCGCCGGCCGCGCCGGCGCCGGTCACCAGCTTGGGCGGCAGCGCCCAGAAGGCCGGGATCGAGGCGACCACGCCGGTGCCCATGACGCCCAGCGCGATCACCACCATCACCGTGCTCTTGTCGAACAGGCCGGCGGCGACGAAGCCGAAGGCGGCCAGCGCGATCAGCGCGGCGACGAAGGTGTTGCGCCGGCCGCTGGCGTCCGAGATGCGGCCGATGACCACCATCGTGATCGCGCCGCAGAGGTAGGGCACGGCGGTCAGCAGGCCGATCGTCGTCGGGTCGGTGGCACCGGAGGCGCGGATCAGGTGCGGCGCCCAGAAGTTCAGGCCGTAGGAGGCCACCTGGATCAGGAAGTACACCAGGCCCAGCGTCAGGAAGCCCGGCACCTTCAGCGCGCCCAGCAGCGAGTGGTTGCCGATGTGGCGGTTCTGCTCGGCGATGCGGCTCGAGAGCAGTTGCTGCTCGGGTGCGCTCAGCCAGTGCGCATCCTGGATGCGGTCCTTCAGCACGCCGTACACCAGTGCGCCCAGGCCGATGCAGGGCAGGCCGCCGACCAGGAACAGCCAGTGCCAGCCGGCCATGCCCATCAGCCCGTCCATGTGCTTGAGCACCAGGCCGGCCGTCGGCGCGCCGAACAGGCCGGCGAAGGCCGAGGCGACGAACAGCATCGAGGTGATGCGGCCGCGGTAGGCGGTCGGGAACCACAGCGTCAGGTAGTACAGCACGCCGGGCGCGAAGCCCGCTTCCATGGCGCCGATCAGGAAGCGCAGCGCGTAGAACTGCCACTCACTGTTGACGAACATCATCAGCGCGGTGGCGATGCCCCAGGAGACCATGATCCGCGCGATCCAGCGCCGCGCGCCGACCTTGTAGAGCATCAGGTTCGACGGCACCTCCAGCAGCACATAACCCAGCGAGAACAGGCCGGCGCCGAGGCCGTAGGCGGTGTCGCTCAGGTGCAGGTCGCTCTGCAGCGCGAACTTGGCGAAGCTGATGTTGATGCGGTCGAAGAAGGCGAACAGGTAGCACACCATGATCAGCGGCATGATGTGCCAGGCCACCTTGCGGACGATGCGGGCCTCGTCGGGTTGCGAGGCGTCGGTGGCGGGCAGGGCGCCCGCGGAAGGGATCGATAGGGCCATCTGGCTTGTCTCCATCGTTGTCGTGTGGCGGCATTCTGGGAGCCGCACCCGGCCGGACGGAATGACGGGGATCGTCAACGAGCTTTCGCGGAACGGGAAAGCGACCCCGGGCTAACCCGGAACTCAGCCTGACAGATGATCGATCAGCAGGCGCACGTGCCGGGGCACCGCCGCTGCGTCGCGCAGCGCGATCAGCAGGCGCCGCTTCGCCCACTCGTCCAGCAGCGCGATCTCCTTCAGGTGCATGGAGCGCAGGTGCGGGCGGATCGCGTCCGAGGGCAGCACCGCCACGCCCAGGCCCGCGGCGACCATCAGGCACATCGCATCGAAGCTGCGCACCTGGATGCGCATCTTCAGCCGCCGGCCCAGCGCGTCGGTCTCGGCCTGCAGGCGGCGGGCCAGCGAGGTGTTCTTGGCGAGGCTGACGAAGTCGAACTCCACCGCCTCCTCGAAGCGCACCTGGCGCCGACGCGCCAGCGCATGGCCCTGCGGCACCACCAGCACCAGCCGGTCCTGCCGGTAGTTCATCGTCTGCAGACCGGGCACCGGCGTGCGGTCGGCGAGGATGCCGAAGTCGGCCCGGCCGTCCAGCACCGCGCTGGCGATCTCGTTGCTGTCCGCTTCCTCCAGCTCGATGCGGATCTCCGGATTGGCGGCGACGAAGCGGGCGATGTCCTGGGGCAGGAACTGCGTCACCGCCGAGGTGTTGGCCCAAAGGCGCACGACGCCGACCAGGCCCTTGGCATGGTCCGACAGATCCGCCTCGAGCTGGTCCACGTCGGCCAGGATGCGCTGCGCATGGCGCTGCAGCGCCTCGCCGGCAGCGGTCAGCGTGACGCCGCGCGAGTGCCGCTCCAGCAGCGTGGCGCCGACGGCCGCCTCCAGCTCGCTGATGCGCTTGCTGGCCGCGCCCACCGCCAGCGGCGCCAGCTCCGCGCCCTTGCTGATGCTGCCGGTGCGGGCCACCAGGTTGAACAGGTGCAGGGAGACGAGGTCCAGCCGGTGCAGGTTCATGGGCCGGCATTCTCTCTGTCCGGCCCGGGCTTTGTGACTCATCGCACGGAAGCAGGTTCGGCTCTCGGGTAAACCCTTGGTCGACGGGATAGCGCTATCTAGAATCCGCCGCTTCGCCCCGTCGACGTAACCAATTACTTCAGCGCCACCATGATTTTCAGAACCATCAAGCAGCGCCTGATCGCGATCTGCATGCTCATCGTCGTGGCCGCCGTCGGCATCGCCACGCTGGCCAGCTACCTGACCGTGCGCACGCACGCCCGCCAGCAGCTGAGCACCGAGCTGAACGACCTCGGCCAGGCCCACGCCGCCGCGATGGGCGCCTGGGTGAAGAAGCAGCAGGACATCGTCGCCGCGCTGGCCCCGGCCGCCGCGCTGGAGAACCCCGCCGCGCCGCTGGAGCAGGCGCTGAAGTCGGGCCGGCTGGACCTGGCCTACATCGGCAGCGCGGACAAGCGCATGGTCTCCTTCCCCGACCGCAAGCGCGCGCCGGACTACGACCCGACGGCCCGCCCCTGGTTCAAGCTGGCCGAGCAGACGCCGGACGCGCCGGTGATCACCGCGCCCTATATCGCGGCCTCGTCGAAGAAGCTGGTCGTGACCTTCGCCCGCGCGATCAAGGGCGATGACGGCAAGCTGGTCGCCGTCGGCGGCATCGACGTGACGCTGGACGACGTGATCGAGACGATGAAGTCGATCAAGCCCACCGCCAGCGGCCTGGCCTTCCTGCTCGACAAGGAAGGGAAGATCATTGCCCACCCGGACGCGGCGCTGACGCTGAAGCCGGTCAAGGACATGTCGGCCGAGGTGGACGGCGCGCTGCTGAAGCAGGCCGCCGAATCGGTGAATGGCGCACTGCCGCTGGCCCGCATCGGCGAGAACGAGTTCTTCCTGAAGTCCACCCCGGTGCCCGGCACCGACTGGACGCTGGTGCTGGCCGCCGAACGCGGTGAGGCGCTGGCGGCGCTGAGCGGCGTGCTGCGCGCCGCCGGCATCGCGCTGGTCTGCATCGCCGCCGTGGCGGCCGCGCTGTCGGCGCTGGCCATCGGCGTGCTGCTGAAGGGCCTGGGCGAGGTGCGCGACGCGATGGACCAGATCGGCTCCGGCACCGGCGACCTGACCCAGCGCCTGCCCGCCGAAGGCCAGGACGAGATCGCCGACATCGCCCGCTCGTTCAACCTCTTCGTCGGCAAGATCGAGGCGGTGATGGTGGACGTGCGCTCGACCAGCCAGTCGATCGCGGTGGCCTCGCGCCAGATCGCCGTCGGCAACCAGGACCTGAGCCAGCGTACCGAGGAAAGCGCCACCAACCTGCAGCAGACGGCGAGCTCGATGGAGCAGCTCACCAGCACCGTCCAGCACAGCGCCGACGCGGCGGCCAGCGCGCACCAGCTCGTGGGCAACGCCTCCGGCGCGGCCAAGCGCGGCGGCGAAGTGGTGGCCCAGGTGGTGGCGACGATGGACCAGATCAACCAGTCCAGCCGCCGCATCAGCGACATCATCGGCACCATCGACGGCATCGCCTTCCAGACCAATATCCTGGCGCTGAACGCCGCGGTGGAAGCCGCACGAGCGGGCGAGCAGGGCCGCGGCTTCGCGGTGGTGGCTTCAGAGGTGCGCTCGCTGGCCCAGCGCAGCGCCGAGGCCGCCAAGGAGATCAAGAGCCTGATCGGCGCCAGCGTGGAGCGGGTGGAAGAGGGCTCGCGCCAGGTCTCGGAAGCCGGCAGCAGCATGGGCGACATCGTCGACAGCGTGCAGCGCGTCACCGACATGATGGCCGAGCTGAGCGCCACCTCGCGCCAGCAGAGCCAGGGCATCAATGAAGTCAACGGGGCGGTGAGCCAGCTGGACCAGATGACCCAGCAGAACGCGGCGCTGGTCGAGGAATCGGCGGCGGCGGCGGAAAGCCTGAAGGATCAGGCGGTGCGCCTGGAAGGCATCGTGGCTGCCTTCAAGATCGGCGAGAAGGAACCGGCTTTCGCCTGATCGAGCTCAGTGCAAATCTCGCTTGTCGCGCTTCTTGCCGTCGAATGACTTGGGACGGTAGACATTGCCGTCCCACTCGCCCTCCACCATCTGGCTGCCGCGGCGGGCGCGCTTGATCGCGGCGTCGGCTTCCGCCTGGGCGTACTTGTGCATCTCGCGGCGCTGGCGCCAGCCGGCCGCCCAGTACCACGCTCGCTGCACCTTCAACCAGGCGCGGCGGCCGCGCTCTTCCATCCAGCGGCGCTTGGCCGCGGGCAGGGCCATGTGCACCGCGACGACGATGCAGGCCAGCAGGACGATGAGGGCGATGGCTTTTTCAAACATGATGGTGAAGAAGGACTACGACGAGCTGCGTTGATGCCGGCGATCGGTCGCGCCAGTGTCCACCCGTTTGCACCGTGACCAATGGGTACCCGACACCGCCTTCCTAGAATGGCAGGTTGCCTCGGAGGCGAGGCGGTACCGGAGCGTGATTTTGTTCACAGCAGACAAGCAGGGAAAGAAAAACGGGTTGATGAACTGGGCGCGCACAGCCTGTGTCATAACCGCTTTTTTCAGCGCATACAACTCCTTTGCCACGGGGGCAGCCGGTGTGCCCGCCCCGATGTCCTCGACATTGACCCTGGAGCAGCTGTTCCGCGCCGAGCCCTACAAGGGCGAGAACGCCAAGGAAGCCGAGTTCAGCCACAGCGGCCGCTACCTGGCCTACCGCTGGAACCCCTTCGGCGAGCCGGGCACCGACCTCTACGTCTACGACACCAAGACCGGCAAGACCCAGCGCCTGACCTCCCGCGCGCTGATGGCCGCCTTTGATGCGCCCGAGGACCTCGACCGCTTCGACCGCAAGCTGCGCCAGAAGCAGGATGAAACGGCCGAGCGCCAGGCGAAGGAAGTGGCCCAGCAGGCCTACCTGGCCGGCCAGGCGGTGGACCTGGGCCAGTGGGAAGCCGCCGGCATCGAGCGGGTGAAGAAGGAAGTGGCCGAGAAGAAGGCCCGCGACGACGCCCAGAAGGCCGCCGACAAGGCCGAGGCCGCCGCCGAGAAGACCGCGATGGCTGCGCTGGAGGCCCGCCGCAGCGGCAAGCCGGTGCCGCCCGATGCGGCTGCATCCGCCGCCGATGCGGCCAAGCCCGAGAAGGCGCGCGAGGCCTGGGAATGGCGCGACGAGCTGAAGAAGTCGCTGGCCAAGAACAAGCTCAAGGACAGCGACCTGTATCCGGGCGTGGCCCAGCTCGCCTGGGCGCATGCGCACGACGAGCTGATCTTCCAGTACCGCGGCGGCCTGTTCCGCTGGGTGGCCGGCTCCGAGGCGGTGCTGCCGCTGCAGCAGACTCAGCGCGAGCTGAAGATCGTCGCGTATGCCGCTGACGATCGGGCTTATGTGTTCACCGACGGCACCCGCGTGCTTCGCGGCCGCTTCGAGCGCGGCGGCGTCGAGGTGGTCAACCGCGAGATCGTCAACGCCGACGATGCGGACAAGAAGTACAAGATCGAGTCGACCGAGATCAGCGAGGACGGCCGCTGGATGTCGCTGGTGGCACGTGCCCCGCTGAAGAATCCGGAAGAGGGCAGCAAGGCCGCGGCGCCCGACGAGGCCGGTCGCAAGGTCGAGATCATGGACTACGCGGACCGCTGGGCCACCGCCAAGAAGGTGCCGCGCGAGGTCTCGGACGACAAGCGCACCGAGAAGCCCTACGCGATCTACATCCGCCGTGTGCCCGCCGCCGGCGAACTGCCGCGCCGCCAGGGCGAGCCGGTATTCACCCAGGCCGGCGGCGACGGCTGGTTCGAGCTGAGCCCCATCGCCTGGGCCCGCGACGGCAGCCGCTATGCCTTCGCCACCTGGGAGCGCGAGAAGGAGCTGCTGCGCGTCTACCTCGGCAAGGCCGACGACGCCGGGACCAAGCCCGAGATCGTGCTGGAACGCCGCGGCGACGTGGGTCATGAGGTCGTCAACGTGCTGCAGCCGCGCTTCACGCCCGATGGCAGGACGCTGGTGCTGGGCCTGGACGAGGGCGGCTTCCGGCAGCCCTACGCGCTGGATGTGGCGACCAAGGCGGTGCGCCCGCTGCTGAAGGGCGATTTCGAGTCCACCCGCGTGCTGGGCTTCACGCCGGACAGCAAGACGATGTTCGTCACCGCCAACCCGCAGGACTTCGCGGCGATGAACGTGTTCCGCGTGGACATGGCCAGCGGCGCGATGACGGCACTGGGCGAGGCCGGCGACTACCACCGCGATGCCGCCGTGTCCGAGGACGGCCGCCTGCTCGCCGCCAACGCCGGCAACTGGGCCGTGCGCCCCGAGCTGAAGCTGTTCAATGCCGAGAAGCCCGCGCCGGCCAAGGTGCTGACCGCCAGCCACGACGCCACCGGCTGGGCCGCGGTGGACCAGCTGCGCCCCGAGCGCTTCAGCTACCGCAACCGCCATGGCGACCTGATCCAGGCCTATGTCTTCAAGCCCGCCGGCTGGAAGGCGAGCGACCGCCGCCCGGCCGTGGTTTACACCTACGGCGGCCCGCTGAACGACCGCCACATCGTCGAGGTGGACAGCTTCCAGCAGACCGGCTACGTGTTCGCGATGTACATGGCCGTCAAGCACGGCTACGTGACGGTGGCGGTGGACCCGCGCGGCCACTCGAACTACGGCCGCAAGTTCAGCGACGCCAACTGGGAGAACCCGGGCGCCTCGCAGGCCGAGGACCTGGAAGACCTGCACGCGTACATGAACGAGCACCTGGGCATCGACCCGGCGCGCGTGGGCCTGACCGGCTGGAGCTTCGGCGGCTACGAGACCCAGTACACGCTGTACACCAAGCCCGAGCTGTTCGCCGCCGGCATCGCCGGCGCCGGCCCGACCGAATGGGAGAACTACAACAGCTGGTACAGCGGCCGCACGATCGGCAAGGTGGACCGCACGAAGCCGGTGCTGCGCAAGTTCTCGCTGCTGCCGCTGGCGCGCGAGCTGAAGCACCCGCTGCTGCTGATCCACGGCATGCAGGATCCGAACGTGCTGTACCAGGACACCGTCAACGTCTACCGCGAGCTGCTGGCCAGCGGCAAGGACGCGCTGGTGGACCTGTATCTCGATCCGGACGGCGTGCATGCGCTGGGCGGCACGGTGAAGCCGGTGGGCCTGCATCGCAAGATGGAAGCCTTCTGGCTGGCCCATCTGGGCGAATGAGCAAGGGGCCCGATCGGGCCCCTTTTCTTTTGTTGTCTTGCTCTCTTACTTCCTGCCGAACAGCGCCAGCACCGCTTCCGGTATCGCCCGGCTGATCTCGTCGCGGGCGGCCGGGTCGGCCAGGCGTGCGCGGTCGGCCGCTTCGAGCTGATCCTCGTCGCTGCCCAGCAGCACGATCGGCTCCAGCAGCGCCGCGGTCTCGGCGTTCTCGAACAGCGGCGCCCATGCCTCGGGGGCCAGGTCCACGGCGCTCATGAAGCCTGCGGCCCAGTCTTCGGCATCGGTCACTTCCTCGCCTTCCTCGGTCTCGGCGACGCTGAAGATCGGCTCCCAGCCGTCGGGCTTCTTCTCCCACAGCCAGGCGATCGAGCGCAGGTGGCGCAGCGCCAGCAACTGGGCGCGCTTGCGCTGCTTGCCGCTGGCGAAGGGCGCATTGCCTTCTTCACCGTCGCCGCCCCAGATGCGCGGCAGCCAGGCGGCGCCGGGCAGCTCGGCCAGCGGCTGCGGGCTCACCAGCAGGCCGGCGAGGTAGCCGTCCAGCGCCTCGATGTTCATCGCGCCGTCGACCGGCAGGTCCAGCAGCATCTCGTCCAGCGACGAAAGCTCGTCGTCGGACAGCGGCAGCAGGTCGGAGTTGGGGTTGTAGCTCGGATATTCCATCGGGGTCTTTTTTTCAGCCGTGACGGCCGTGGCGGCTCTTCGGTTTCTTGTTGTCGAACTCGGCCAGCTGGGTCTTCAGCAACTGCATCAGCACGCGGGCATTGGCTTCGGTCATCGTCAGGATCGTGCTGGGCTCGATGCCTTCCAGCGGCTCCTTGGGCGTGACGGTCGCGTCGACCTTGAACACCACCAGGCCGTTGACGGAGTTGGAGGCGGATTTGAACTTGTTCAGTTCAACGGTATGGACTTTCATGCCCCGATTGTCCCCTCAGAACGAATAGGCGATCTCGGCGCGCATCAGCGCTCGCGGCGAGGCATTGTTCAGGCCGAACAGCAGCGCCGCGTCATAACGCCAGGTTCCAGCGGAGCCGGCGGCGCGGTGGCCGAAGATCGCCGGGCCCAGCTGGTGCTCCTGCTCGCGCCAGGGCGAGGGGTTCGCGAGCGGCCCCAGGTCGCCGTACATCTGCGCGCCCCATTCCCAGCCGGGCGCGAGCAAGGTCTTCGCCTGGGCCTGGTAGGACAGGTCCGCCGGCTGCTGGCGGAACGAGGGATGCACCCAGCGGCTGACCAGCACATTGAGGTTGAAGTCCACCCGCGCGGCCGAGTACTGCCACATCGGGCCGATCGTCCAGTTCCAGCCGCCGGTGCCGGGGCGGGGCTTCCAGTAGCTGGCGTAGAAGGAGAAGTCACTGCGCTCGCTGCTCCCGAGGTGGAGCTGGTTGCTCCAGTACCAGCCGTCGTACTGCATCGGGCGGCTGCGCTCGCGCTCCTCGGCGGCCCACAGCTCGGTGTACCACCAGGTGGTCGGGCTCCAGCCCAGCGCGACGGCCTGGCCCGAGGCGCTGCGCGTGCGTTCGTCCTGCGTGCCCCAGCTCAGGCGCAGCGTGACCTCGCCCTTCTCGTTGTAGGGCGTCATCACGTAGGCGTAGGGATCGGCGCAGGCCGGGCCGGCGGCTGCGAGGGCGAGAAGGAGGAAGAAGCCGAGCCCCCGCCTCACCGGGCCGCTCCCGAGGCCACCATCGCCGCGCGGCGCGTGACGAAACCGCCCAGGTCCGCGAGGCGGATCTCGCCGCGGCCGGCGGTGTCGATCTCGGCGAAGTTCTGCACCGCGAAGGCCCAGCCGGCGCGGCGGGCCTCCTCGATCGTCAATGCGCCGCGGCCGGTGCTATCGGCGCGCTGGAACTGCGCCTGCAGCTTGGCCAGCACCTGGGCCTGCAGCGCGGCGCCGCGGGTCTCGGGCTCCGGTGTTGCGGCGGCGCGCGCGGCCGGCGGCAGCCAGGGATCCTGGGTCGGCTGGGCGCACGCGCCGGCAGCGAACAGAGCGGTCAGCAGAATGCAGGTCTTCATGGTGAGAGTCCGGCGAGGAAACTGCCCAGGTCGGTCCGCATGACCGGCCGGGACTTGTCGTCCAGATAGGTCATGTGGCCGCCTACGTAACGCTTGACCTGCACGGCAGGCGCCGTGCCCAGCCGGCCCAGGTCCGACTCGGTCAGGTGGTAGGGCGTGGCCAGGTCGTGCAGGCCCAGCAGGGCCAGGGTCTTGAGGCCGGGCTTCAGCGTCATCGCCAGGGCCAGGTCGGGGATCGCGTCGGGCAGGGCCTTGCCGTCGTGCTGCCAGCCCCAGCGGGCTATTGCCGCGTCGTTGCTCATCGCATAGGGCACGGTGGCCTGGTACTTCAGGTCCGACAGCACGGCGGCGATGGCGTTCTTGAAGGCCGGGTTGGTGGCGGTGCTGGAGGGATCGCCGTCGGCCGCCAGCGCACTGCCCACCGCGGCACTCATGCGCGCGTCGTAGCGGCCCAGCAACTGCTGGGGCTTGAGCAGGCTGCGGAACGGGTCCGGCGGCAGCAGCGGGGACGAGAGCCAGTTGGCGCTGGTGAGACCGGTGAAGGCGGCCAACTGGCTGTTCAGGCTGCCGCCTAGCGGCTGGTGCAGCGTGATGTAGAGCTGCGCCGCCGGCTCGTAGACGCTGTCGACGAAGCCGGCCACCAGGTCGGCGAAGGTCGGCAGCCCGCTGTTCAGGTCCAGCACCAGCGGCTGCGAGAGCTGGAACCAGGCGGCCGTGGCGGCATAGCTCGGGATGAAGCTGCCGCAGCTGAGCTGGCCGGGATCGAGCACGCCGCAGTTGCTGTTGTAGTTGAGGATCGGCGACTGCAGCACGATGCCCTGCAGCGCCATGCCGGCCGCCAGCAGTTCCTGGGCCACGATCGGCGTGCGCAGGCCGCCGTAGGACTCGCCGTAGAGCACCAGCGCCGTGTTGGCCGGCCGCGGGTACTTGGCCAGGTAGCGGCCGATGAAGTCGCGGAAGATCGCGGCGTCGGCGTCCACGCTCCAGAAGCTCGCGTTGGTGGCCGGGGCGATCGCCTGCGAGAAGCCGGTGCCCACCGCGTCCACGAAGACCAGGTCGGCCACGGCGAGCAGGGTCTCCTGGTTGTCCACCAGCGAGTAGGGCAGCGGCACATTGACGCCGGGGTCGTTGGTGACCAGCCGGCGCGGGCCCCAGGAGCCCAGGTGCAGCCAGACCGAGGCCGAACCCGGTCCGCCGTTGTAGAAGAAGATCAGCGGCCTCGGCGGTGCGTTGGCGGCGCTGCTGGCGACGCTGTAGGCCACGTAGAACATGCTGGCCTGCAGCGGCGCGGTGCCGGCGGTCAGGTGGCCGACCGTTGCCTTGTAGGTGAGCGGGCCGCTGGCGAGCTGGATCGTGTGGTCGGTGTCGACGGCCTGCTCGATGGCGCTGGCCAGCGCGGCGGTGGCGGCGGTCGAGTAGGCGGTGTTGTCCTGCAGGACGCCGCTGGTATCGGGCGGCGTCGGCGTGGTGTTGTTGCCGCCCCCGCCGCCGCCGCAGGCAGCCACCAGCAGCACCGTGAGCAGCGCGGCAAGCAGGCGGGCGGGGGCAGGGCTCATGCCCCCGG
>NZ_LYVQ01000031.1 GCF_001984095.1 Pelomonas sp. KK5 | reverse complement strand
TCCCGGCGCAGTACAGCGCGGCCAGCGCCGGGCGCAGCCGCTCGGGCGGCTCACCACCGACGATGCTGCCCCGCCGGCCCATGAACGGCCCCCCGCCATCGGCGAAGGCCGGCAGCGCCATCCAGCCGCCGCGCAGCACTTCGGCCAGCGCCTGGGCGGTGGCGAGGGCCGGATCGGCGCCGTCGCAGATCGCTTCGAACTCGCGCCCGCCCATGAAGCGCGCAGTGGCCACCGGCCGGCCGTCGATGGCCACGTTGACCAGTTCGTCGCGCTGCGGCGCGAGCCGCGTCGTATCGGCGCCGGGCGCCATCACGATGCACCAGGTGCCGGTGGACACCACGGTGGCCTCCGGCTCTTCGCGCAGGTAGCGGGCGAGGCAGGCATTGCTGTCGTGCACGCCCGCCAGCACCTCGACCGTCTCCGGCAATCGCCAGGCCCTTGCCAGGGCGGGACGCAGCGTGGCTATCGTCTCCCAGGCCTGGCGCAGCGGCGCGAAGCGGCCGGCCACGCCGCGGGCCAGGGCCCAGTCGCTGAAGCGACGCTCGGCCGGCGCCCACAGGCCCGTGTGGCAGCCCAGCGAACTGAGCTCGCTGACGGCCTCTCCACCAAGCCACCAGGCCCAGTACTGCGGATAGGGCAGCCAGCAGCGCAGCCGCGGCAGCAGTTCGGGCCAGCGGCGCTCCACGTAGTCGATCTGGCGGCCGGCGTTCAGGCCCAGCGGCAGGCGCGGCGAGCCGTGATGGGCGAAGTTGGCCAGCGAGGCCTCGAAGCCGGCGGTCGTGTCACCGTAGCCATCCCACTCGTAGTCGATCGGAGGCAGCAGCAGGCCATCGTCGCCCAGCGCGCAGAAGGCGGCGCCATGGGTCGTGACGCTGATCCTCGACGGCACGCGGCCGGCCAGCAGCGCGGGCACGCCGTCGTGCAGCCAGTCGGCGAGCCGCCCGGTGCCGAGCGCCAGATAGCCGTAACGCTCATCCTGGACGGACACGTTGGCTGTCTTCGTCGACGCCAGCACCTCGCCGGCAGCGTCGATCAGCGCGAGCTTTGCGTTGCTCTTGCCGATGTCGATGACCAGGGTCAGGTCTTGCATCTCAGTCGAGGTGGAACATCAGCGGCAGCGCCTCCATCACCGGCGAGCCGTCCGGGTGGCTGCGCATGATGTCGGCCATGTACACCCACCAGCGGCCCATCACCGGATGCTGGGGCAGCGTGTCCATCGTGTGGTCGTCGGCCAGCCGCATCACCGAGAAGAGCACGTCGCGCTCCTCGTCCAGGAAGATGCTGTAGTCGCTGATGCCGCTGGTCTTCAGCAGGTCGACCAGCTCGGGCCAGATGGCGTCGTGGCGGCGCTTGTATTCCTCGCGCTGGCCGGGGTTCAGGAACATGCGGAAGGCGATCTTCGTCGTCATGCGTGGGCCTTTCTCAGCTTCGGGACCAGTTTCGGCAACACCATCGACACCACCAGCAAGGCGCCCACGATCATCGACATCACGATGCCCGAGACGTTCAGCATGCCCAGCGCGAAGGTGAAGCAGCCCAGCAGCACCGCCGCCAGCACCGTGCCCACGATGCTGCCACGCCCGCCCTCGATCGCCACGCCGCCCAGGATCACGATGGTCACCGCATCCAGCTCCCAGCCCAGCGCCAGGTTGGGCCGGGTGCTGCCGATGCGGCCGGTCAGCAGCACGGCGGCCAGCGCGGCCATCAGGCCGGCGAACATGAAGAGGCCGAAGCGGTAGCGGTCCACGGCGATGCCGGAGAAGCGCGAGGCGGTGGCGTTGGCGCCGATCGCGTAGACGCGGCGGCCGTGCACGGTGCGGTGCAGGAACAGGCCCACGGCGACGGCCATCACCGTCATGACGACGAATTCGATCGGCACGATCAAGGCCGGCACGCCGAGCAGGTCGCCCAGCGTGCCGTTGCCCAGCGTGCTCAGGGCCTCCGGGTAGCCGGTGATCGCCTGGTCGCCCAGCACGACCAGCGCCAGGCCGCGGTACAGCGACAGCGTGCCGATCGTCACCACGATCGCCGGCAGCCGCCAGCGCGTCACCAGCCAGCCGTTCAGCGCCCCGCAGGCAAGACCTGTCCCCGCGGCGGCCAGCAGCATCACCGGCAGCCCGGCACCGGCCTGCATCGCGCTGCCCATCGCCAGCGAGCACAGCGCCATCGTCGCGGCGATCGACAGATCGATCTCGCCGGCGATCACCAGCAGCGCCATCGCCAGCGCGATCAGCGCCTTCTCGCTGATATTGGTCGTGCTGTCGGCAATCGCATACGGCGAGAGGAAGCCCTCGATGCCCAGGCCGAAGACCAGATACACCGCCACGATCAGCGCGATCAGCACGCGCTCCCACATGCCCAGCGCCTTCATGCCACTGCCCTCCGCTCGAGAATCTGCCGCCCCGCCTGCCGCTGTGAGCGCGCATTCAGCGCCACCGACACCAGGATCACGAAGCCGGCGATCGCCTGCTGCCAGAACGGCGAGACCTGGATCACCGGCAGCGCGCCGTTGATGACGCCGATGAACAGCACGCCCAGCAGCGCGCCGGTCACCGTGCCCACGCCACCGCCGATGCTGACGCCGCCGATCACGCAGGCGGCGATCACGGTCAGCTCGTAGCCCGAGGCCAGCTCGGTGAAGGCGATCGAATAGCGGCCCACCCACAGCAGCCCGCTCAGTCCGGCGAGCGCGCCCGAGAGCGTGTACGCCATCAGCAGCCGCCGGTTCACCGGGATGCCGGCGTAGAGCGCGGCCGACGGATTGCCGCCATAGGCATACAGCTCCCGCCCCTCGCGCCGCCAGCGCAGCAGCCAGGCGGCGCCGAGGGCCACCGCCGCGGCGAACCACAGCAGCATCGGCAGGCCCAGCAGCGTATCGCGCGGCAGGCCCTTGATCAGCGGGTGGATGTCCTGGTCGGACACCCAGGCGCCGTGGCTCGCGACGAAGATCGCCCCGCGGTACAGCGACATCGTGCCCAGCGTGACCACGATGGACGGCAGCGCGAAACGGGTGATCAGCCAGCCATTGAAGGCGCCCAGCAGCGCACCGATCGTCACCGCCATCACGAGCAATTCAAGCAGGCCGATGCCGGGCCAGGCCTTGCCCGCCAGCGCGCAGAACATGCCGGTCAGCGCCAGGTTGGACGCCACCGACAGGTCCACGCCGCGGGTCAGCAGCACGCCCATCTGGCCCATCACCAGGATCACGAGGATGGCCGAGTCGTTGCCGATGTCCAGCGCGTTGCGCAGCGTCAGGAAGATCGGCGCGCGCGCGCCGACGCCCAGCGTGATCGCGGCGATGATCGCCAGCAGGATCCATTCACGTTTGATTCGCTTCATGCGGCCATCTCCTCGGCCACCGCCGCATGGGCCAGGCCGGAGGCCGCGGCCACGATCGCCTCGGCCGAACCCTCGCCCTTGCCGAATTCCGCCACCTGCCGCCCGCGCCGCATCACGATCACGCGGTGCGCCAGGTTCATCACCTCGGGCAGCTCCGAGGACACCAGGATCACCGCCAGCCCGTTTTCCACCATCTCGGCGATCAGCTGGTAGACCGCCTGCTTGGCACCGACGTCGATGCCCTTGGTCGGCTCGTCCAGGATCACGATGCGCGGCGCCAGGCCCAGCCACTTGGCGATGACCACCTTCTGCTGGTTGCCGCCGGACAGCGAGGACAGCGGCGCCTCGTCGGAGGCGGTGCGCACCGACAGGCGCTTGATCATCGTCTCGGCGAACGCGCGCTCCAGGTGAGGCGATAGCCAGCCGCCGCGCGACATGCGGCCATGCAGCGCATGCCGCGGCCCGGCCAGCGCGGCCAGGCTCATGTTGTGGCGCACGCTGAAGGGCAGCACGCCGCCCTGGCGCTGGCGCTCCTCGGGCACGTAGGCGAGGCCGGCGGCGATCGCGTCGGCCGGCTCGCGGATGTCGATCGGCCGGCCCTCGATCAAGACCTGACCCTTGGCTTCCTTGTTCAGACCCATCAGGGCCAGCATCGCCTCGCTGCGGCCGGCGCCGACCAGGCCGTAGAAGCCCAGGATCTCGCCCTTGCGCAGCTCGAAGCTCAGGTCCTCGAACTCGGTCGGGTGCGAGAGGCCCTTCACCTGCAGGACGGTCCCGGCGGGCTGGCTGTTCACCGGCGGGTAGATCTGCTCGATCGCCCGGCCGGCCATCAGCCTGACCAGGCCCGGCTCGTCGGCCTCGCTCATCAGCCCCGCGCCGACCGAGGCGCCGTCGCGCAGCACCAGGTAGCGGTCGCAGACGGCGAACAGTTCGTCGAACTTGTGGGTGATGAAGAGGATGGCCACGCCCTGGGCCTTCAGGCCGCGGACGATGCCGTAGAAATCATGGATCTCGGCGTGCGAGAGCGCGGCGGTCGGCTCGTCGAGGATCACCACCCTCGCCTGCTGGGACAGCGCCCGGGCGATCTCGATCAGGTGGCGCTGCGCCAGGCTCAGCTCGCGCACGATCGTCGTCGCGGCGAAGCCGGCGCCGACCTGGTCCAGCACCGCCTGCGCCTCGCGGTTCATCCGCGCCCAGTCGATCACCTGCAGGCCGGCCCAGCTGCGCTTCATCGGCTGGCGGCCGATATAGATGTTCTCGGCGGCCGACAGCTCCTCGAACATCACCGTTTCCTGGTGCACGGCGACGATGCCGGCGGCCTGCGCATCCTGGGCGCGGGCGAAGGCGCATGACTCGCCGTTCAAGCGGATCTCGCCCTCGTCCGGCTGGTGCACGCCGGTCAGTGTCTTGACCAGCGTGCTCTTGCCGGCGCCGTTCTCGCCGATCAGCGCCAGCACCTGGCCCGCATGCAGGTCCAGGTCGACGCCGCGCAGCGCATGGGTGGCGCCGAAGCGCTTGTGCAGGCCGCGCAGCGTCAGCAGCGGCTTCGGTGCCTCTTCCATGCTTCTTCAGAAGAACTTGGCGAACTTGTCGACGTTGGATTCGTCGTAGGTAAAGGGCTCGGCCATGGCGGCTTCGTTCTCCTTGTCCAGGGTCACGGTGCCCACCTTGCCCAGCGAGATCTTGGTTCCCGCCTCGCTCTTCGCGCCCTTGATGAAGGCCTGCGCCGCGTAGATCGACGAATAGCCCAGATCGATCGGGTTCCAGATCGCGAAGTTCTTGACCGCCTTGCTGTGCACATGGCCGGCCATCTCCGAGGGCAGGCCCAGGCCGGTGACGAAGATCTGGCCGACCTTCTTCTCGTCCTGCACCGCCTTGGCGGCGGCGGCGATGCCCACGGTCGTCGGGGCGACGATGACCTTCAGGTTCGGATGGCTCTTGAACAGGCCCTGGGCCTCTCGGTAGCTCTTGTCGGTCTGGTCGTCGCCGTAGACCACGGCGTCCAGCTTCAGGCCCTTGTGCGCCGGCTCGGCCAGCACCTTCTTCATCACGGCGATCCAGGCGTTCTGGTTGGTGGCCTGCGCGGTGGCGGAGAGCACGGCGATCTCGGCGTTCTTCCCGCCGGCGTCCTCGGCCATGGTCACCAGCTTCTGGCCGATCAGCTCGGTGGAGGACGGGGCCAGGTGCATCAGCCGGCCGTCCTTGCGCACGCCGGAGTCGAAGGAGACGACCTTGATGCCGCGCTGCATCGCCTTCTTCAGCACCGGCACCAGCGCATCCGGGTCATTGGCCGAGATGACGATGGCCTTGACGTTCTGCGCGATCAGCGTGTTGATGATCTCGATCTGGCCCTCGGCGGTGGCCTTGGCCGGGCCGGTGTAGATGATCTCGATGCCGCCGATCTCCTTGGCGGCGTCCTGCGCGCCCTGGTTGGCGGCGTCGAAGAAGCCGTTGCCCAGGCTCTTGACGACCAGCGCGATCTTGTCGGCGGCGAAGGCGGGTTGGGCCAGCATCGTGACGCCGGCAAAAAGGACGGTGCCCAGTAGCAGGCTGCGCTTGTTCTTCATCATGGTCTTCGGTCTCCGGTATTGATGTTGCGAGGCAGTTGTCCAGCGCCCCTCCTGGTACAGATTCTTCAGGTGCTCAGACGATGCCGCCACCGCCGCCCTGCACCGCCGGGCGCTCCTCGGCCGCCTGGTGGCGATAGCCGCTGGCGCGGTAGCAGGCGACCGGGTCGATCGCGCCGCCGGCATCGAGCCGCACGCGCTGCAGCAGCGGCGTCACGTCGGTCTGGAAGGCGGTCTTCAGCAGTTGCGAGGCGGTCATCGCGTCGTTGGCGTCCTGCGCCGCGTCGAGCGCGGCGCGGTCCACCAGCAGTGCCTGCGCATAGGTGCGGCAGACCTGCACGGCGCTGCTCATCAGGCTCTCGATCGGGTCGGTGACGTTGTGGCTCTGGTCCAGCATGTAGGCCGGGTCGAAGCCCGCCACCTTCTCGTGCGCCGCGGCCACCAACTCGTTGAAGACCAGGAAGAGGCGGTAGGGCGAGACGCTGCCGGCGTCGAGGTCGTCGTCCCCGTACTTGCTGTCGTTGAAGTGGAAGCCGGCCAGCTTGCCCGCGGCGATCAGCCGGGCCACGATCATCTCGATGTTGACGTTGGGCGCGTGGTGGCCCAGGTCTACCAGGCACTGCGCCTGCGGGCCCAGCGCGGTGGCAGCCAGGTAGCTGCTGCCCCAGTCCTGGATCACGGTGCTGTAGAAGGCCGGCTCGGCGATCTTGTGCTCCAGGAACATGCGCCAGTCGCCCGGCAGCGCGGCGTAGATCTGGCGGGCGCTGTCCAGATAGCGGTCGAAGGCGCGGCGGAAGTGGCTCTGGCCGGGGAAGTTGCTGCCGTCGCCGACCCAGACGGTCAGCGCCTTCGAGCCCAGTTCCTTGCCGATCGCGATGCACTCGAGGTTGTGCTCCACCGCCTGCGCCCGTGTCGCCGCATCGGTATGGCTCAGGCTGCCGAACTTGTAGCTGTGGCCCTGGCCCTTCTGGTCGGAGAAGGTGTTGGAGTTCATCGCGTCGAAGGCGAGGCCCTGCGCAGCCGCGGCCTGGCGCAGCTCGGACCAGTCGCCGCACTTGTCCCAGGGGATGTGCAGCGAGACGGTCGGCGTGGCGCGGGCCAGCTGCTGGATGACGCCGCAGTCCTCGATCTTGTCGAAGACGTTGCGCGGCTCGCCCTGGCCGGGGAAGCGAGCGAAGCGGGTGCCGCCGGTGCCGACGCCCCAGCTCGGGATCGCGACGCCGTAGGCGGCGACCTGGGCGCGGACGGTCTCGATGTCCACGCCGCGGCGGGCGAGCTGTTCGCCCAGCGTTTCGTAGTCGTTCTTGACGTGCCGCTGAAGTTTGTCGTTATGAGCGGCGATGTGGTCTTGAGTGATGCGTGCCATGGCTTGTCTCCTGTGGCTTTGATTTCTTCTCGCGGCTCAGCCGTCCGTCCGTCCGGGCTGAGGTATCGAAGCCCTCAGCCGAACATTCGCATGGGCCCTTCGATACCTCAGGGCAAACGGAGGAACGTTCATCGCGTAAAGGCGGCGAGGTTACCCGCGTCCACGTTCAGGATGTTGCCGGTGCTCTTCGCGCTGAGATGCTCCGCGGCGAAGAAGTACGAGGCCTCGGCAATGTCCTCCGGGAACACGCTGCGCTTGAGCATCGAGCGCTCGCGGTAGAAGGCCTCCAGGTCCTGCTCGTCGATCTTGTTGGCGGCGGCGCGTTCCTCGCTCCACTTGCCGGTCCAGATCTTGGAGCCGCGGATCACCGCGTCCGGGTTGACGACGTTGCTGCGGATGCCCAGCGGCGCGCCTTCCAGCGCGAAGCTGCGCGAGAGCTGGATCTCGGCCGCCTTGGCCGCGCAGTAGGCCGTGGCCTGGTTGCTGGCCACCATGCCGTTCTTGCTGGCGATCATCACGATCGAGCCGCCCGTGCCCTGTGCCTTCATCTGCCGGAAGCCCTCGCGGCCCACCAGGAAGTAGCCGGTGGCGAGAATGCTCTGGTTGCGGTTCCAGAGTTCCAGCGAGGTGTCTTCCAGCGGCGCGGCCGAGGCGATGCCGGCATTACTGACCAGGATGTCAACGCCGCCGAACTCCAGCGCGGCGCGGTTGAAGGCGGCGATGACGCTGGCCTCCGACGTCACGTCGCAGGCGACGCCGCGCACGTGGTCCCTGCCGTGGGCCTTGGCCAGCTCGGCGCCGACGCTGCCCAAGGCTTCGGCATCGATGTCCGCCAGCACCACGCAGCCGCCGTCCGCCAGGATCCGCTTCGCGATCGCCTGGCCGATGCCGCCGGCCCCGCCGGTCACCAGCGCCACCTTGCCGACCATCGGCTTCGGCTTCGGCATCCGCTGCAGCTTCGCTTCCTCGAGCAGCCAGTATTCGATGTCGAAGGCCTCCTGCTCCGGCAGGCCGACATAACGGTCCACCGCATCGGCGTCGCGCATCACGTTGATCGCATTGACGTAGAACTCGCCGGCGATGCGGGCGGTGGCCTTGTCCTTGGCGATCGTCACCATGCCGATGCGTGGCAGCAGGATCACCACCGGATTGGGGTCGCGCAGCGGCGGGCTCGTCGGGCGCTTGCAGCGCTCGTAGTAGGCGGCGTAGTCGGCACGGTAGCCGGCCAGCAGATGCTTCAGGCCGTCGCGCAGCGCGGCGCCGGTCTGCGCGTACACCGACTCGGGCACGATCAGTGGCCGGATCTTGGTGCGCAGGAAGTGGTCCGGGCAGGAGGTGCCGAGCGCCGCCAGTGGCTCGAGCTGCTGCGAATTGACGAACTCGAGCACGGCCGGCGAGGTGTCCAGGTGCAGCAGCTTGGCCGAGCCGCCCTCGGCGGACAGGCCGCGCAGCACCGGCATCAGCCGCGCCAGCGTGGCGTCTCGCTCTGCATCCGCCAGCGCCTGCAGCTTCGTGCCGCCGAACACCTGCAGCTTGCGCGCGCTGCGCTGCTGCTCCAGCCAGGCCTGGGCCCGCTCGATCAGGTCCACCGTGTTCTCGTAGCAGGCCTTGGCCGTATCACCCCAGCTGAACAGGCCGTGCCCGCCCAGCACGATGCCGCGCAGCCCCGGGTGGGCCGCGTCATAGGCCGCCAGCTGCTGCCCTAACTCGTAACCTGGACGCAGCCAGGGCATCCAGCCGACGGTGCCCTCGAACACCTGCTTCGTGATCGCCTCGGAGTTCTCCATCGCGGCGATCGCGATCACCGCGTCCGGATGCATGTGGTCCACATGCGCATAGGGCAGCGAGGAATGCAGCGGCGTGTCGATGGACGCGGCGCGGCTGTTCAGGTTGAAGGTGCAGTGCGGCAGGTAGCCGACCATCTCGTCTTCATGCGCGATGCCGCGGTAGAGCTTCTTCAGCGCGCGCAGCTTGTCCATGTAGAGGGTCGAGAAGCCGTCCAGCTTCATCGAGCCGACGTCGCCGCCCGAGCCCTTGACCCACAGCACCTCCACCGGCTCGCCGCTCAGCGGATCGGCCTGCACCAGCTTGGCCGAGGTATTGCCGCCGCCGTAGTTGGTGATGCGCAGGTCCGAGCCCAGCAGGTTGCTCCGGTACAGCAGCAGGTTCGGTGCATCCAGCGTGGCGGCGCGCTGGTCGTCCCAGCGCGGGAAGGGTTTGTTGTCGTCGGTCATCACGTCGTCTCCTGGCTGCGCACTCTAGGCAGGCTGCCGTATCGGGACAATTGATGAATCCTGATTCAGTCCATAAGCAAATCAATATAGAGTTGCAGCAATTGACCGATAGCCCAGCAAGACCTGACCCTTTGGCCCACCAAACCTCGGGAAACTCCTGATGATGAATCTGCGCGCATTGCGCGTCTTCGAGGCGGTGGCCGGGCATGGCAGCTTCTCGCGCGCCGCCGAGGTGCTGGCCATGACCCAGCCCGCCGTCTCCATGCAGATCCGCCAGCTCGAGACGGAACTGGCGGTGGCCCTGTTCGACGGCCCGCAGCGCAGCCGCCTGACCGACGCCGGCCGCGAGCTGCTGCAGCACGCCCGCATCATCGGCGCGCAGCTGCGCATGGCCGAGGAATCGCTGGCCGGCTACACCGCGCAGGAGGGGCGCGGCCAGCGCGGCCTGCTGCACCTGGGCGTGGTCTCCACCGCCCACTACTTCGCCCCGCGGCTGATGCATGCGTTCAACCAGCTCCACCCCGAGGTGCGGCTGAAGCTCACGGTGGCCAGCCGCGGCGAGGTGCTGGCGATGCTCAACGAGCACCGGCTGGACATCGCCATCGCCGGCTACCCGCCCTCCGAGAGCGACCTGGAGGCCACCAGCTTCGCCCGCCACCCGCACTGCATCGTGGCCCATCCGGATAACCCGTTATCCCAGCGGAGCCGGCTGCGCTGGGCCGACCTGCGCGACGAGCATTTCATCTTCCGCGAGCCGGGCTCGGCCACGCGGCAGTTCCTCGAGCAGTTGCTGCAGTCCCAGGCGATCCAGGTCAAGGCCGGCCTGGAGCTGGCCGGCAACGAGACGATCAAGCAGGCGGTGATGTGCGGCATGGGCATCAGCTTCCTGTCGGCCCACACCTTCCAGGTGGAGCTTCAGGCCGGGCTGATGGCCGTGCTGGACGTGGTGGACATGCCCAAGACCATCGACTGGTGCTTCGTCCAGCGGCGCGACACGCTGCTGGCCGGCGTGCCGGCGGCCTTCCGCGATTTCGTCATCGCGGACGGCGCGCACTGGGCGGCGTGCAGGACGGGCTAGATGTCGATGCGCGCCGGGATGCCGTAGACCGCGTCGATCGCGGCATGCGCGGCCTCCTCGGCATTGGTCTCGGCCTCCTGCCGGGTGGCCCAGCCGTGCTCCATCGAGACCCAGGTGAATTTCTGCGCGTGGCCCGCCGGCACGGCGGCCGGGTCGCCGAGCAGGCGGTAGCGGCCGGTCCAGACGCCGCCGTCCAGCAACGCCTCGACCACGTAGGCGTGGTCCCGGTATTTCTTGCTCATGACGGCATGCTCCGCAGCAGGTGAAAAACGCAGCGGGGCATTCGGCGTGCCCGTCCTGCGGCCATGCAAAGGGAATCTGCCCCCTCGCAAAGCAGGCCCAGTCCTACAAGGCGCGCGCGGCCGCGCCTCGATGATTCAGCCGGTCAGCGCTCACGAGGAACCCATGGCCATCGACGAATTGAGCAGTAGCGTCGCAACGGCGAGAACCCTGTCCCCCGCCTCGGCCGGGCCACCCGACCGGCTCGGCGACTCGCTGGACGCCCGCACGCTGCGGCGCCTCCAGATGAACTCCTTCAACTACTTCGTCGAGGAGACCAACCCCAAGCTGGGCCTGGTGCTCGACAAGACCAGCGACAACTGGCCCGCCAGCATCGCCGCGATGGGCATGGCGCTGACCGTCTGGCTGGTCGGGGCGCGCCGGCACTTCATCACCCGCGACGACGCGGCCGCCCGGACGCTGGCGATGCTGCGCTTCCTCGCCGCCAGCGAACAGGGCGAAGGCCCCGAGGCCACCGGACACCGCGGCTTCTACTACCACTTCCTGGACATGCACAGCGGCCGCCGCGCCTGGCAGTGCGAACTGTCCAGCATCGACACGGCCCTGCTGATCGCCGGGGTGCTGGCCGCCGCCGAGTTCTTCGACCATGAGGACGACCCGGAGGAAGCCGAGATCCGCCGGCTCGGCCGCGAGCTCTACGAGCGCGTGGACTGGGCCTGGATGCTGGACGGCGGGCCGACGCTGCGGCACGGCTGGCGGCCGCCGGGCGAGACGGCCGGCGGCTTCCTGCCCTTCCGCTGGGAAGGCTATGACGAGGCGCTGATCCTCTACCTGCTGGCCCTGGGTTCGCCCACCCATCCGATCCCGCCAGAGAGCTACGCCGCCTGGTGCGCCACCTACGAGTGGAAGCGCATCTACGGCATCGAGCACCTCTATGCCGGCCCGCTGTTCATCCACCAGATGTCCCACATCTGGTGCGACTTCCGCGGCATCCGCGACGCCTTCATGCGCGAGCGTGGCAGCGACTATTTCGAGAACAGCCGCCGCGCCACGCTGGTCCAGCAGCAGTACGCGATCCGCAATCCGCAGGGGTTCCGGCACCTGGGCCCGCTGGTCTGGGGCATCACCGCCAGCGACGGCCCCGGCTGCATGACGAAGAAGATCGACGGCATCGAGCGCAGCTTCTACGACTACATCGCCCGCGGCGCGCCCTACGGGCCCGACGACGGCACCATCGCCCCCTGGGCCGTGGCCGCCTCCCTGCCCTTCGCGCCGGAGATCGTCGCCCCCACCATCACCCACATGGCCGGCCTGCACCTGTCGGTGCCCAACCCGTATGGCTTCAAGGCCTCGTTCAACCCGGTGTTCCACGGCGACCCGAGCGACGACATCGGCTGGGTCTCGCCCTACCACTTCGGCATCAACGAGGGCCCGACCGTGCTGATGATCGAGAACTACCGCAGCGCGATGATCTGGAAGCTGATGCGCGGCTGCGAGCCGCTGCGCCGCGGCCTGCTGCGCGCCGGATTCACGGGCGGCTGGCTCAATCAAGGCTCGTGATCGTCCCAGTAGCCGCGCTGGCCGTAGGCCGCGTACAGCCGGCGCTCGTAGTCCCGGTCGAGCACCATGTTCTCGTCGAACTCGGGGCTGGCCTTCACCTGCTCGCGGCTGAGCCTGACGGCGACGCTGCCCTCGGTCCAGCTGATGTCCTTGATCCACTGCGGGGCGATCAGCACCTTCTTGCCGCCCGGCCAGAAGTTGCGCGTGTCCACGAGCAGGTAGCGGATGGCCCAGGACTCGTCGTCGAAGACGAAGTCCTTGACGTGGCCGATGCTGCCGTCGGTGGCCTGGATGTCATAACCGTCCACGTGAGCGGAGCTGCGCAGGTGCAGTTCCTCGGGCGGGATCTTGCTCTCGTCGACCGGCGGCGCGAGCTGCCCCGCCACCGGCACCACTGGCATCAGGGGCAGGAAGGGGTAGCCGCCCATGGCCCAGAGGTCGGCGCCGTCCCAGTAGTCCGGGTAGGCGTAGTAGCCCAGCACCTCGCGCTCGTGGCGGCGCGAGATCGGCTGGTGGGTGTCGATGTCGGGGCTGTTGCGGACCTGCTCGCGGCTGAGGCTCAGGTTCAGCGGTTCACCGGTTTCCACCGGATGCTTGACCGAATACGGTGAGATCAGCACCTTGCGCTCGGCAAGCCAGCTCCCGGTGTCCACCACCAGGTAGCGGATGACCCACTTGTCATCGTCGAAGTAGGCCTCGCTCACCTGGCCGATGTCGCCGTCCACGGCATGGATTCGAGTACCGCGGATGCGGCTGACGCTGTTCAGCATGGAGAACTCCTTGTCTGGATTCGCTTGCCTTCAGTGTCAGCGGCGGCAGCAGCCGGTCCTGTAGGACGAGCCGGCAAAGTCCTGTCGGTCATTCTTGCGCTCCGCCGCGGGCACGCGACTTGCCCGCGCGGCACCTGTCACCACTGATTCCCTGCGAGGCACCGACGATGGGACAAAGGATGTACCCGGGCGTGAACCCGACGCTCTTCAACCGTCAGGCGGACCACGACGACGAGCCGCTGTCCGATTTCATCGACGAGGAGCGCTTCGTCGACGAAGACGGCCGCCGCCAGCGCGCCGGCAAGCCGGCCTGGGCCAGGCACTTCGCCGAGTCCGACGGGCGCCGGCCGCGCCACGAGCGCAGACCACTGAAATAACGAGTTATTTGCTCAGGGAGAGCACGGCCATGGCGAGGGTGGCGCAAGCCATCACCGCCGTGGCCCCCCAGCCGAGCACGCGCCAGCGCGGCGCCAGCGGCAGCTTGCCCATCACGCGGGGATGCGCGGCGGCGATCATCACCGCCGCCATGATCGGCACCGAGATCACTGCATTGATCACGGCCGACCAGACCAGCGCCGAGATCGGGTTCCAGCCCGCGCTGCCGATGGCCGCACCGAGCAGCATCGCCGCGGCGATCACGCCGTAGAAGGGCAGCGCGCGCCTTAGGCTGCGGTCCAGCCCTGCGCGCCAGCCGCAGAGGTCGGCCAGCGCGTAGGCGGCCGAGCCGGCCAGCACCGGCAGCGCCAGCGCGCCGGTGCCGATCACGCCCAGCGCGAACAGCAGGAAGGCCCAGCGCCCGGCGATCGGCTGCAGCGCGCTGGCCGCCTGCGTGCTGCTCTCGATGTGCTGCACGCCCTGGGCGTGCAGGGTCGCCGCGGTGGCCACGATCATGAAGAAGGCGATCAGGTTGGAAAAGCCCATGCCGACCCAGGTGTCCAGCTTCATGCGCCGGCTCTGGCGCCGTGCCTGCTCGGGCGCCTCGCACAGCGCGTGGTCCTGCGGCACGCGGGCGATCTCCTCCACCTCCTGCGAGGCCTGCCAGAAGAACAGGTAGGGGCTGATCGTCGTGCCCAGGATGGCGACCAGGCCGGTCAGGTAGTCGCGCTGGCCCCAGGGCGCCTGCCAGGGCGAGACCGTGGCGCGCAGCGCCTGCGGCCAGTCCACATGGACCGCGAAGGCCAGCGCCACATAGGCCAGCAGCGGCAGCGTCAGCCATTTCAGCAACTGCACATAGCGCCGGTAGGGCAGCCACACCTGCAGCAGCAGCGACAGCGCGCCGAAGCCCAGCACGAAGGCCACCGTGCCGGCGTGGCCCGCATGGCCGCCGAAGACCAGCAGGCTGGCGGCGTCGCCCATCGCGTTCAGGTCGGCGCCGAGGTTGATGACGTTGGCCACCAGCAGCAGGCTCACCAGCGCCCATACCAGCCAGCGCGGGCAGAACAGCGCGAAGCTGCAGGCCAGGCCCTTGCCGGTGACGCGGCCGATGCGCGCGCTGGCCAACTGGATGCCGGCCATCAGCGGCCAGGTCAGCAGCAGCACCCAACTGGTGGCGTAGCCGAACTGCGCGCCGGCCTGCGAGTAGGTGGCGATGCCGCTGGGGTCGTCGTCGGCAGCACCAGTGATCAGGCCGGGGCCCAGCTTGCGCCACCAGCCGGCGCGGCGGCGGGGCGAGGCCTCGGGGGCTTCGTCGATTGCTGCGCTGTCCAGGTTCGCCATGCCGCTGATTCTTTGCGTTAGCGGCGTGCCGCGGTGTGGGCGCGGCCCGCGTGGGCGCGTAGGACGGCGATGGTAGGAGCAGGCCGACGCACGGGCCCGGCCTCGTCCCGCAGCGCGCCCGACGGCAGCCGGCCTAAGCTGGACGCCTCGTTTTTGTTGTTGAAGGACAAGCCATGAACAAGGACCAGGTGAAGGGCGCCGCCAAGGACGCCGCAGGCAAGATCCAGCAGAAGGCCGGCCAGGTGGTCGGCAGCACCAGCCAGCAGGCCAAGGGCCTCGTGAAGCAGGCCGAGGGCAAGGCGCAGAAGAATTACGGCGATGCCCGCGAGGCCGCCAAGGACGCCATGAACAAGTCACACTGACGGCCGCACAATCCGGCACACCCGCCGATGCCCCATCCGCAGCCGGATGGGGCATTCGTTTGTGAAGAACAGGAACGACGACGATGCGGATGATGACCTGCAGCCGCTGCGGCCAGCGGATCTTCTTCGACAACACCGTCTGCGAGGGCTGCGGCGCGCGGCTGGGCTTCGTGCCGGCGGAAATGGCGATGGCCTCCTTCGACGACACGCTGGCCGATGGCGCCTGGCAGCGCCTGGGCCCCGGCGCGGCGCACAAGCCCTGCGCCAACTACGGCGGCCCGCTGATGCCGGTGTGCAACTGGATGCTGCCGGCCGATTCAGCCGAGGGCCTGTGCCTGAGCTGCCGCACGACGGCGACCATCCCCGCGCTGGACAAGCCCGGCAACCTGCAGGCCTGGACGCGCATCGAACAGGCCAAGCGCCGCCTGATCTACGGCCTGCTGGCCCTGCGGCTGCCCGTGCCCAGCAAGGAAGACGACGAGCAGGCCGGCCTGGCCTTCGACTTCCTGGAGCCGCTGGCGCCCGGCGAGAGCGTGCTGACCGGCCACGCCGGCGGCCGCATCACGCTCAACATCGCCGAGGCCGACGACGCCACCCGCGAGCAGATGCGCGCCAGCATGCACGAGCCCTATCGCACGCTGCTGGGCCATTTCCGCCACGAGATCGGCCACTACTACTGGGACCGGCTGGTGCGCGGCCGGCCGAAGTGGATCGGCGAGTTCCGCCGCCTGTTCGGCGACGAGCGGGCCGACTACGGCGCCGCGCTGCAACGCCACTACGAGGCCGGCCCGGCGGCCGACTGGCCCCAGCGCCACGTCAGCGCCTACGCCAGTTCCCACCCCTGGGAGGACTGGGCCGAATGCTTCGCCCATTACCTGCACATGCAGGACGCGCTGGAGACGGCCGCTGCCTGGGGCCTGCGGCTGGACCGCGCGCTGCCCGAGCACTGCGAGGCGGCGCCGGTGCAGCCGCTGCCGCTGGACCTGGGCCAGCCGCTGGCGGCGCAGCTGATCGAGCAGTGGCTGCCGCTGTCGCAGTTCGTCAACGCGATGGACCGCGGCCTGGGTGCGCGCGACAGCTATCCCTTCGTGCTGCCGGCGCCGGTGGTGGACAAGCTCGGCTTCATCCACCGCCTGGTCGGCACGCGGCGCAGCGCCAGCCCCGCACGCCGGCGCGCCGCGCGGCATACTGAGCCCGCCATCACCTCACCGATCGCCTGACCGAAAGAAAGGACCGCATCCATGAGTTCCTCTCCCCTCCAGATCGCCGTTGTCGTCGGCAGCCTGCGCCGCGACTCCTACAACCGCAAGCTCGCGCTCGCGCTGGAGAAGCTGGCCCCGGCCGGCAGCGCCAGCTTCAAGCACCTGGACATCGGCGCCCTGCCCCTCTACAACCAGGACGACGATGCCAACCAGGCGCCCGCCGTCAAGCAGATGAAGGCGGACATCGCCGCCAGCGCCGGCGTGCTGTTCGTGACGCCCGAGTACAACCGCTCGATCCCCGGCGTGCTGAAGAACGCGCTGGACAACTGCTCGCGGCCCTACGGCAGCAGCGCCTGGGCCGGCAAGCCGGCCGGCATCATCGGCACCTCGCCGGGCGCCATCGGCACGGCGCTCGCGCAGGCCCACCTGCGCCCGATCCTCGGCTATCTCGACATGCCCACGCTGGGCCAGCCCGAGGCTTTCGTGCAGATGAAAGAAGGCCTGATCGACGCCGACGGCAACATCGGCGAAGGCAGCCGCAAGTTCCTGCAGGGCTGGCTGGACACGTACCTGAACTGGGTGCGCAAGTTCTCGGCCTGAGCGGCCCGCGCGCTCAGTGCCGGGTCACGACGATCGGCTCGCCCCGCGTGATGATCATCGTGTGCTCGTACTGCGCCGACAGGTTGCCGGCGGCGCCCACCAGCGTCCAGCCGTCGTCCGTCTCGGTCACGATGCGGCTGCGGGTCGACAGGAAGGGCTCGATGGTGATGACCATGCCCTCGCTCAGCAGGCGCCGGTCCTTCGGGTCGAAGTAGCCGGGGATGTGCTCGGGCGCCTCGTGCAGCGCGCGGCCGACGCCGTGGCTGCCGAGGTTCTCGATCACCTTGAAGCCGTAGTTGCGGGCCGTCTGCTCGATGGCCGCGCCGATGCCGCTGATCGGCTCGCCGGCGCGGGCGCGCTTCATCGCCAGCGCCAGCGCCGTGCGGGTGGCGTGGCACAGGCGGGTCTTCTGCGGCGTGGTGGGCGGCAGCACGCGGGTGCCGCCGGTGTCGGCGAAATAATCGTCAAGTTCGGCTGACACGTCGACGTTCAGCACATCGCCGGCGCGCATCACCCGGTCGCCCGGAATGCCGTGCGCGGCCTCCTCGTTGATGCTGATGCAGGTGGCGCCAGGGAAGTTGTAGGTGAGCTGCGGCGCCGAGCGGGCACCGTGCTGGTCGAGCAGCCGGGCGCCGAGGGCATCCAGTTCGCGCGTCGTCATGCCGGGCTCCGCGGCGTCCAGCATCTGCTGCAGCACGCGGGACACGATGCTGCCGATGCGCTTGAGCGCCAGGACGTCGTCTTCGGTTTCGATGGTCATGCGGTGATTCTCCTGAGTGGGCGAGCCTACTCTGGAAAGCGGCTGGCCCAGAGCGGTTTCAAACGCGGATCCTCGTCCACGCGCTGGATCGCCGGCGTCATGCGCGGTGCCTCGGCGTAGAAGCGCTCGCGCCAGGGGCCGAAGCGCGAGACCACCGCCACGTAGATATCGAGCACGCTCAGCTCGTCGCCGAGCAGGTAGCGCGCCGGCTCGAGCTGGCCATCCATCGTGCGCCAGCAGAAGGCGATGCGCTCGTGGACCGCCCGGACGACATCGTCCCGGGCCGACTGCGGCGCGCCGATCCGGCCCACGTCCGGCTTGATCCAGTGCAGCGCATAGATCGCCGACGAGACGAAGAACATCCAGCGCAGGAACTGGGCGCGCGACGGGTCCGCCAGGCCGGGCGAGAGCCTCGCCTGCGGATGGGTGTCGGCCAGGTGGAGCAGGATCGCGGCGCTCTCGGTGAGGGTCTCGCCACCGGGCAGCACCAGGGTCGGGATCTGGCGCATCACGTTCTGCGCGCCGACCTGCAGGCGGGCGGCCTCGGAGGACCAGGTCTCGCCCTCGATGAGCCGGAACGGGATGTCGAGCAGGCTGAGCGCCGCTTCGACGGCCACCGATCCGGAGGCGGCGGCGCCGTACAGCAGGAGGGTGTCGGCGGGGTGCTCAGGCAACATGATGAGCCATCTCCGATCCGGGTCAGCGCGCGCGCCGGTAGTGCATGGCGACCGCGCCGCTGCCCAGCGGCCTCGCCGAGATCAACTCGAGCCGTCGCGTGCCGGGCAGCCCACCCTCGTACAGGGTCGGGCCGTGACCCGCGATCCTGGGATGGACGAGCAGGCGGTACTCATCGATCAGATCCAGCCGGTCCAGTTCGGCCGCCAGCTTGCCGCTGCCGAGGAGCACGCCGGCCGGCGTCGTGTCCTTGAGCTTCTGCACGCCCGCGCCCAGGTCGCCGCCGACGAGGTGGCTGTTGGTCCACGGGAAGTCCTTTCGCGTCGACGACACCACGTACTTCGGCTTAGCCTCCAGCTTGAGCGCCCACTCGCGCATCGCTGGCGGCGCTTGCGCGTCGCCGCGGGCGACCGCCGGCCAGTAGCTCTCCATCATCTCGTAGGTGACGCGGCCCCACAGCATCGCCCCGCTTTCGTCCATGAGGCGGGTGAAGAAGGCGTGTGTCTCGTCGTCGGCGACGCCCTCCCGGTGGTCGATGCAGCCGTCCAGCGTGACGTTGATGGCAAAGGTCAGGAGTCCCATGGTGTCCTCGCTTCGAGATACCGGTCAGGCGGCCCCTTTTCCTTGAGCCTTGCGACGTGGGCGCTGCTTCGCCGACACGGACTGTATGACAGTCAGCCCGCCGCCCCTGGCGGGAAGCGGCGGCTCGGCCAGGGCGACGGCGGCGGCGATGAGGGCCAGGACCCCGGGGATGCGCAGCGTCTCGGCGCTGGGAAGGCGCACGAAGCGGTTCTGCTTTCCGCTGCCCTGCAGAAGCTGCTCTGGATCAGGCAGCGACGCCCCGCGATAGAAGGAAAGACCCACGCCATTGGCAGCCGCAGCGAGAGAGACGACGCAACTGGAGGGGCGCTCAGTGGCGCAGTAGCCGATCACGAAGAAGTTGTAGTTGTCGTAGACAAGTTCGATCGCGGTGGGCAGGAGCGCTTGAAGCTCGGCCCTGCATTCGCGAATGAGCGCCGCCGTTGCCGGCTCGAACTTCGCGATGAATGCTTCGAGTTGTTCCGCGGGTGAGGCGGCGGAAGCGGGGGGTGAAGCGGCGGACTTCATGGTGGAGCGCTTTGCTGAACGGGCGACTGGTGGTGGGGACGCCTAACGAGTCAGCTCAGCAGCGCCGTTTGCCGCCGGCTGGAACTGCGGGTCAGCCATGTGCAAGCTGGTTGGCGGTGACACCGAATGCCTCGAACTCAGCATATGTGGTGAAGGCTCTTGCGGGAACGACAAGCAAGACATCCGCCCCGAAACTGAGAAAGTACCGCTGCGTATCGCTCTCCAGCGAAAATTCGGGCGTCCAGTAAAAAAGTGACCGCGATGACCTGGTCGTTCGCACAAGGCCTTCGGCGTTCAACTCATACTCGGCATCAGCTGCACCAGATTCACCGAGAAACCGGTGCTCCGTGAATCGGCTTCGCAAGCAGCTGGCCAGAAATGCGAAAGCAAAGGACGAGCAAACTAGGACGCCAGCCCAATTTACCGAAATCTTCGGATCAGGGACTGCGAGCATCCAACTCGACACGACAAGTACCCAGCCTGCCATAAGCAAGCAGGTAGTTGCTGCACTGACCAGGGTGAGCACCAAAGCCCGCACGCCTATCGGGCCTTGCCGCGCCGCCATGACTCCTCGGATCAACTCGAAGTCGTCAAGCGTGTGATGTACGACGATTTTCATGGTGCTAGTTCGACGTGAGGGGCTGGCAGCAGGCCAGTCCTCTTCACGGAGGGATCAGGCCTTGCCCGGCACATTGAGCAACGCTCTCTGAACCGCCCAAGCGATCGGAACGCCAAATAGCAGTGCATGCGACAAGAGATCAAGGGCGGTAGCGAGCGGCTTGAACGTGACTGGATAGGGAAAGGCGGAGAGCGGCAAGACGACGAGCCGCATGGAGAAGAACACCACGACGCCGAAGGCGATGCCGGACACGACGGGATGCAGTGCAAGCGCCGGAAGAAGTCTCGCCAGAGCCAGGAACACGCCGGCCCACAGAAACGACATGAAGAAGTGAAGTGCCAGACCGAGGGCCGCGGCCGACACGCCACCCGTGAAGGCCGCGGTGCCGAGCAGGCCGCTGGCAACGGTCTGCAGCAGACGGGCCGGCGTGGCCCCGTTGTAGGCGGCAAACGAGATGGCAAAGATGATGTCCAGCGCGCCCGCGATGGACCCTCCAAGAAGCACTGCGGCGAGATATGGGCTCATGGCTTGCGAGAAGGCCTAGCGATTGCGTTCAGCCGCGCCATTGCGCGTCGGCTGGACTGCGCTCATGGCGTCAGCGGTCTCATCAGAATCTGGATCTCGGCATCCTAGACACCGCCCTTGACCCAAGTCAACGCGAACGATCCCCGATCCACTCTGCGCTCAAGCGCCCACTCAGCAGCCCGCCAGGAACCCTGTCACTACCTCTTCGAACCTCGCCGGCTGCTCCACCACGCTGAGATGCGAGGCATCCTCCAGCACGGTCAGCTGCGATCCGGCAACCCGGTGATGAATCGCCTCCGCCATCGCCACCGGCGTGCCGGCATCGAGCCGGCCGGCGATGACGAGTGTGGACAGGCGGCGGATCTCGTGCAGCCGATCCAGCCAGTTCACCTTCGATACCGCATGGCAGCAGCCGACATAACCCCGAGGATCGACGCTCAGCACCTTGCGGCGCAGCGCATCGACAACCCCCGGATTCGCCGCCCGGAAGCTCGCGTTCAGATAGCGCTCCAGCACCGTCTCGACGATGGCCGCCAGGCCGCCTGCCTCGACCTTGGCGATGCGCTCGGCCCAGCCCGACTGGGCGGCGGGCGGGTATTGCGCCGTGGTGTTGGCCAGCACGAGCCCGCGCAGCAGCTCCGGATGGTGGATGGCCATGCCCTGCCCCACCATGCCGCCCATCGACAGGCCGATCCAGACGACCGGGCCCACGCCCCAGTCGCGGATCACCTCGGCCGCATCGGCGACCAGGTCGTCCATCGTGTACGGCCCCGCAGGCACGCCGGAGCGGCCGTGGCCGCGATGGTCGTAGCGCAGCACCGGATGGCCCGCGGCAGCCAGTTTGGCGGCCAGCGCGTCCCACATCGACACGTCCAGCCCCAGCGCATGCGAGAGCACGACGGGGGCCTTGCCGCCGTCCCGGCCCGCCACCTCGCGGTGGATCTCGGTCACGGCCCCGCTCACACGCGCTCGACGATCAGCGCGATGCCCTGCCCCACGCCGATGCACATCGTGCACAGCGCGTAGCGCCCGCCGGTGCGGTGCAGCTGGTTGACGGCAGTCGTCACCAGCCGCGCGCCGCTGGCGCCCAGCGGATGGCCCAGCGCGATCGCGCCGCCGTGCGGATTCACGCGCGGGTCGTCGTCCTGCAGGCCCAGGTCGCGCAGCACGGCCAGGCCTTGCGCCGCGAAGGCCTCGTTCAGCTCGATCACGTCCATCTGGGCCAGCGTCAGGCCGGTCAGCTCCAGCACCTTGCGGGTCGCGGGCGCCGGGCCGATGCCCATGATGCGCGGCGGCACACCGGCAGTGGCCATGCCGACGACGCGGGCGCGCGGGGTCAGGCCTTGCCTGGCCGCGCCGGCTTCGCTGGCCAGCAGCAGGGCCACGGCGCCGTCGTTGACGCCGCTGGCGTTGCCGGCGGTCACCGAGCCGTCCGGCCGCACGACGCCCTTCAGCTTGGCCAGCGCTTCCAGGCTGGTCTCGCGCGGGTGCTCGTCCTTGGCGACGATGATCGCGTCGCCCTTCTTCTGCGGGATCGTGACGGAGACCAGCTCGGCGTCGAAGAAGCCGGCCTTCTGCGCAGCCACCGCCTTCAGCTGCGAGGCCAGCGCCATGCGGTCCTGCGCCTCGCGCTCGATCTTGAAATCGACGGCGACGTTCTCGGCCGTCTCGGGCATCGAGTCGACGCCGTACTGGGCCTTCATCAGCTTGTTGACGAAGCGCCAGCCGATGGTGGTGTCGTAGATGGCATTGGCGCGGCTGAAGGCGCTCTCGGCCTTGGGCATCACGAACGGCGCGCGGCTCATGCTCTCGACGCCGCCGGCGATCATCAGCGCCGCCTCGCCGGCCTTGATCGCGCGGGCCGCAGTACCGATCGCATCCATGCCCGAGCCGCAGAGGCGGTTCAGCGTGCTGCCGGGCAGCTCGATCGGCAGGCCGGCCAGCAGCGCCGACATGCGGGCGACGTTGCGGTTGTCCTCGCCGGCCTGGTTGGCGCAGCCGTAGATCACGTCGCTGACCGCCTGCCAGTCGACGCCGGCGTTGCGCTCCATCAGCGCGCGCAGCGGGATGGCGCCGAGGTCGTCGGTGCGCACCGAGGACAGCGCACCGCCGTAGCGGCCGAAGGGCGTGCGGATCGCATCGCAGATGAAGGCTTCGTTGCTTTTCATCGTCAGAGTCTCCGTATCGAATTCAGAACTGCAGGGGCGCGCCGGTGAGCTTCTGCAGCTCCTCCCGGCCGAGGCCCTCGACGATATCAATAACCTTCAGGCCCGACGGCGTCACGTCGATGACCGCGAGGTCGGTGTAGATGCGGCTGACGCAGGCCACGCCGGTCAGCGGGTAGCTGCACTGCTCGACCAGCTTGCTCTCGCCGGTCTTGGTCAGGTGCTCCATCATCACGAAGGTCTTCTTCGCGCCGATGGCCAGGTCCATCGCGCCGCCCACCGCCGGGATCGCATCGGCCGCGCCGGTGTGCCAGTTGGCCAGGTCGCCGCCGGCCGAGACCTGGAAAGCCCCCAGCACGCAGATGTCCAGATGCCCGCCGCGCATCATCGCGAAGCTGTCGGCATGGTGGAAGAAGGAGCCGCCGGGCAGCAGCGTCACCGGCTGCTTGCCGGCGTTGATCAGGTCGTAGTCTTCCTCGCCTTCGGCGGGCGCCGGGCCCATGCCGATCACGCCGTTCTCGCTGTGCAGGATCACCTCGCGGCCTTCGGGGAGGTGGTTCGCCACCCGCGTCGGCAGGCCGATGCCGAGGTTGACAACGGCGCCGTCGAAGATGTCCTGCGCCACGCGCGCGGCCATCTGATCCTTGGTCCACTTATTCATTGCTTGAAACCTCCACCGGTGGTCGCCACGCGGGCGATCTTCACGACGCGCTGTACGAAGAGCCCCGGCGTCACCACGGCCTCCGGGTCCAGCGCGCCGAGTTCGACGATCTCGTGCACGCTGGCCACCGTCACCTTGGCCGCCATCGCCATCACCGGCCCGAAGTTGCGGGCCGTCATCCGGTAAGTCAGGTTGCCCCAACGGTCGCCGCGCTCGGCCTTGATCAGCGCGTAGTCCGCATGGATGGGCGACTCCAGCACGTACATGCGGCCATCGATCTCTCGCGTCTCCTTGCCCGCGGCCAGCTGCGTGCCGTAGCCGGTGGGCGTGAAGAAGCCGCCGATGCCGGCGCCGGCGGCGCGGATGCGCTCGGCCAGGTTGCCCTGCGGCACCAGTTCCAGCTCGATCCTGCCGCTGCGGTAGAGGGCGTCGAAGTGGTGGCTGTCGGCCTGGCGCGGGAAGGAGCAGATGATCTTGCGCACGCGGCCCGCGGCCAGCAGCGCGGCCAGGCCGGTGTCGCCGTTGCCGGCGTTGTTGTTGACGATGGTCAGCTCGCGGGCGCCCTGCTCGATCAGCGCCTCGGTCAGCTCGTTGGGCAGGCCGGCGGTGCCGAAGCCGCCGATCATCACGGTGGCGCCGTCCGGCACGTCGCGCAGCGCGGCATGGACGTCGGGGACGATCTTGTCGATCACGGTCTTGCTCCTTGGACTCCTGTTGCGAAAAGTCTAAGGAGCGCAGCGCCTTGCTTCAAGTTCGATCATCGAATTACAGTTCGATCATCGAACAACATGCCGGCACGATGGACGACACCGAAGCGACGCCCGACCCGTATTTCATGACCTCGCTGGCCCGCGGCCTGCAGGTGCTGCGGGCCTTCTCGGAGTTCCGCCGGCAGCTGACGATGGCACAGGTGAGCCAGGCCACCGGCCTGTCCCGCGCGGCGGTGATGCGCTGCCTGCACACGCTGAAGAAGCTCGGCTACGTGCAGGAGGAGCCCGAGGGTCGGCGCTTCTCGCTGCGGCCCCAGGTGCTGGCCCTGGCGCACGGCTACCTGGCCTCGACGCCGCTGGCCGCCATCGCCCAGCCGCACCTGGACCGGGTCAGCGGCACGCTGCGCGAGTCCTGCTCGATCGCCACGCTGGACGGCGAGGACATCGTCTACATCTGCCGCTCGGCCGAGACGCGGATCATGTCCATCAACCTGATCGTCGGCACCCGGCTGCCGGCCTACTGCACCTCGATGGGCCGGGTGCTGCTGGCGCAGCTGCCTGCCGTCGAGCTGGACCGTTATCTCGACGGACTGCGCCTGGTGGCGCGCACCGACCGCACGGTGGGTTCGGTCACGCGGCTGCGCAAGCTGATCCTGCAGGCCCGCGAGGACGACTACGCGATGATCGACCAGGAGCTGGAGGCCGGCGTCTGCTCGATCGCCGTGCCGATCCGCGACGGGCGCGGCAAGGCGGTGGCCGCCATCAATATCGGCGCCCACGCGGCGCGGGTGAGCCGCGAGGACATGCTGGAGCGCTTCCTGCCGGTGCTGCGCGGCTGCGCGGCGGAGCTGGGGCGGCTGCTGGTCTGACGCGCGAGCTGAATCCCGAACGGATTTTCTCGCTTACCCGGGCACGTTCGCCTCGACCAGCTGAGCCAGCAGCTGCAGCGACTCCTGCCAGCCCAGGTAGCACATCTCCGGCGGGATCATGTCCGGGATGCCCTCCTGCACCGCCGTGAACTCGGTGCCGCAGAAGACCTCGCGCAACGTGATCGTCGTCTGCATCTGGCCCGGCAGGTTGGCGTCGTCGAAGGCGGCGGTGTAGCGCAGCTTCTCGTTTGGCACCAGCTCGAGGTACTCACCGCCGAACGAGTGGCCGGCGTCGTTGCTCATGTTGATGAAGCTCATCCGGTAGCGGCCGCCGACCCGGGGCTCCATCTCGTGGACCTTGCCGATGAAGCCATGCGGCGGCAGCCACTTGGACCAGGCATCCGGATTGGTGAAGGCGCGGTAGATGCGCTCGGGCGGCGCCTTGATGACGCGGTGCAGGCGGATGGTGCTGGGCATGGTTCAGTCTCCTGGCTGATGGTTCATGTCGACACGACGAATGACACCGATCGGAATCGACATCAGGCCCGGGCCGTGACGGAGGCGCCGGCATCGTGCGCCAGCCGCATCATCCACAGCGAGGCGCCCGCCATCAAGGCCGCGGAGATGCCGAAGGCGATCTGGAAGTCGCGCAGCTGCAGGCCCTCGCCGCCGGCGATGCGCTGGGCCAGCGCCAGGGCCAGCGTGGCGAAGGCCACCGCCAGCGCCGCCGCCACCTGCGAGGACACGGCCGACAGCGTCGTCGCCCCGCCCCGCGCGCTGGCCGGGATGTCGGCGAAGGCGATCGTGTTCAGCGCGGTGAAGTGCATGGAGCGCGTCATGCCCGCCAGCACCAGCACCACGCAGATCACCGGCAGCGGCCAGCCCGGCCCCATCAGCGCGCAGCCGAGCAGCGTGGCCGCGTGCGCATAGCCGTTGTAGACCAGCACGCGGCGGAAGCCGTGCTGCTTGAGCATCCAGGTGGTGGCCGCCTTCATCGCCAGGTTGCCGGCCATGTAGACCAGCAGCATCAGGCCGGCGCGCAGCGCGTTGTCCGCGAAGCCGATCTGGAACATGAGCGGCAGCAGGAAGGGCGCGGTGTTGATCGCTACGCGGCCCCAGAAGCCGGCCGCCAGCGTGCTCATCACGAAGGTCGGCTCGCGGGCCGACTGCAGGTTGAGGATGGGCGCCGGATGCCGCTGCGCATGCCGCACCGCCAGCGCGCCCACGACCAGCCCGGCCACGACGAGCGCCAGCCCCGCCCAGCGCTGCGCCGGCGACTCGGCGATGAAGGCCAGGCCCTGCAGCAGCGTCACCAGGGCCAGCGAGGTGATGGCGAAGCCGTAGACGTCGAAGCGCTGCTTGCTCTCATCCGCCGGCTCGTGCGCCGGCACGTAGCGCAGCACCAGCCACAGGCCCAGCGCGCCGATCGGCAGGTTCAGGAAGAAGATCCAGTGCCAGCTCGCGTAGGTGGCGATCAGGCCGCCCAGCGGCGGGCCCACCACCGGGCCGATCAGCGCCGGCCAGACGATCAGGCCCAGCGACTCGATCAGCCGGTGCTTGGGCGTCTCGCGCAGCACCACGAGCCGGCCCACCGGCGACATGAAGGCCGCGGCCGAGCCCTGCAGCACGCGGGCCGCGATGAAGCTCCAGAAGTTCGGGCTCAGCCCGCACAGCAGCGAGGCGATGGTGAACACGGCGACGGCCGAGGCGAACACCCGGCGCGCTCCGTAGCGCTCGCTGGCCCAGCCGGCCGCCGGCACGAACACCGCCAGCGCGATCATGTAGGCGCTGATCGCCACCGAGAGCGCCAGCGTCGCCTCGCCGAAGCTGTGGGCGATGGCGGGCAGCGCGGTGACGATGATGCTGCCGTCCAGCGTCTCCATGAAGAAGGCGGCGGCGACGATCAGCGAGATGCGGTTGTCGACGAAGAAGGACTTGAGGCGATCGGGGAGCATCGCCGGGATTTTGCCCTCGGCTCAGATCTCGTCGATTCGCGTCGAGTTGCTCCCCTCTTCTTCCATCGAGAAGCGATCGCGGGTGCGGATGTAGAAGCTCGCCCCGAACCTCGCCACCGGGAAGTATTCCTGCAGCCGCACGCGGTGCCGCTCCAGGTCGATCAGCCCGTCGCGCGCATGCAGCCAGACGATGCGGCCGAGGAAGATGTAGCGGCTGTCGGTCTCCAGCGTCTCGTGCAGCCTGCACTCGAAGGCCACCGGCGCCTCGACGATGTGCGGTGGCCGCACGGCCATCGAGGGCGCATGGGTGAGCCCCACCGCCGCCAGCTCGCTGACGCCGGCCGGCATCGACTCGCCGCAGCGGTGCATCTGCAGCGCCATCGGCTCGTCGGCGATGTGCACGACGAAGTCGCCGCTGGCCAGGATGTTGGCCGCCGTGTGCTTCAGCGCCCCGTCCTTGAGCTTGTTGATGCTGATCATCACCAGCGGCGGTTCCTCGCCCAGCATGTTGAACATCGAGAACGGCGCCGCGTTGACGGTACCGGCCTCGTCCACTGTGGTCACCAGCGCGATCGGCCGCGGCACGATCAGGCTGGCCATCAGCTTGTAGCGCTGGTATTCGCTCAGCGTGGAGAAGTCGAAGTCCATGGGCTCAGCTCGCGTAGGTCTCGTGCCACCAGCTGAAGACGATGTCGCGCAGCGCGGCGCCCTCGTCATCGCCGTAGAGCTCGGTCAGCGCGTGGGCCTTCAGCAGCGCATGATCCTCGGCGGACAGTTCCACCACCAGATCCTGGTAGACGATCGGCGTGTTGGTGAATGAAGGCAGGTAGTCCGGGTCGCGCCGCAGCTCGCGCTCGGCCTTGATGTTCTTGACCTTGAAGTCCGCCGGCGTGCGTTGCGTGGCCCAGGCGCGCAGCGGCGGCACGGCGTCGAGATCCGCCTCGGTCGCCTCGAAGATCGTCAGTCGCACCGGCTTGATCGAGAAGTTGCTGGTCTTCATGATGTCGGCCCCGCAGACATTGGGCACGGCCAGCAGGTCGTGCAGGGCCAGCAGGTCCACGTGGTCGCCGGGCTTGCTGGCCTGACGATCGATCCAGGGCTTGCCGGTGGCCGCATCCACGCCGGTCTTCATGAACAGGTTGAAGGAGTCGTGCACGTCGTCCGGCGTCAGGCCGTACTCGCGCTGGGCCTCGGCCTGGATGTCGTGGCAGTTGGTGTGGGCGTCGAAGCCGTAGACGCTCTCGTAGAGGTTGGCGCTGCAGCGCGGGAACATCACGTCGTTGCAGCCGGCGGTGTCTTCGAGGATGTAGACCAGCGCCCGCTCCCGCGGCGGGGCGGACCACATGAAGTGCCCGCAGGTCGGGTGCAGGCCGTGCAGCGTGCGCGTGCGGCCGCAGTGCATGTACTCCTTGTAGTCGTGCAGGTTGAAGCAGTTGAAGTCCACGCACTGGCCGCCCTCGATCTGCTCGATGCGCAGGATCTGGCCGCGCAGCAGTTCGATGGCCTTGCCGGTGCCGGGCTCCAGCACCCAGCTGTCGACGAGCTTGCGCTGGATCATTTCGCCGCTCCTTGCTGCGCCTTGTCGCGGTGCGCCGCCGCGTACGCCCGCAGTGCATGCAGCACCAGCGCGGCGCGGTCCGGCGCCACGCCGCGGGCGGCGGTGCGGTCCAGCAGCTCGAGCTGCTGCTGGTTGAGCCTCAGGACGACACGGTGGGGGGAATTCATCGACGCTCCTTGTATACGTGATTAATTAGATCACGCACGCAATGAGAGCAGTATCCATGCCTGACTCCTATGGATGATTGGCACAAGCATTGCTAAAGGCTGGTCATGCATGCGAATCATGCATACGAGATTTCCAACCCACAAGGAGCTTTGCCATGACCGACACGTCCCGCCGCGGTTTCCTGATCCAGAGTGCCGCCGTGGCCGGTGCGGGCTTCCTGCCCGCGGCGCAGGCGGCGAACGAACTGGTGGTCGGCGTCGTCTACGTCGGCGCCAAGGACGACCTCGGCTGGAACAACGCCCACGCCGGCGCGATCCAGGTACTGAAGTCGGTGCCGGGCGTAAAGGTCGTGCAGGAGGAGCGCGTGCCGGAGACCAAGGCGGTCGTCTCGACGATGGAGTCGATGATCCAGCAGGACGGCGCCAGGCTGATCCTGGGCACCTCCTTCGGCTACTTCAACCCCTTCATGGTGGACCTGGCGCGCAAGTATCCGAACGTGGAATTCCGCCACCCGACCACGTTGTGGGACAGGAACAAGCACCCGGCCAACCTCGGCAGCTACTTCTGCTTCATCGACCAGGCCCACTACATCGACGGCGTGGCCGCGGGCCTCTCCACGAAGAGCAACAAGCTCGGCTACATCGCCGCCAAGCCGATCCCGCTGGTGCTGCGCACGATCAACGCCTTCCTGCTGGGCGCCCGCTCGGTCAATCCGAACGCCACCGTGCAGCTGGTGTTCACCGGCGACTGGTCGGCGCCGGTGCGCGAGGCCGAGGCTGCCAACGCGCTGGTGGACGCCGGCTGCGACGTGATCGCCAGCCACGTGGACAGCCCCAAGGTGATCGTCGCCACCGCCGAGCGCCGCGGCGCGAAGAGCTGCGGCCACAACTGTTCGCAGGCGGGCCTGGCGCCCAAGGGCTTCATCACCGGCGCCGAGCTGAAGTACGAGACCATCTACAAGGCCTACGCCGCCGACCTGCAGCAGGGCCGCAAGCTGCCGAACATGCTCACCGGCGGCTACGACGCCGACATGGTGGCCAACACCGCCTTCGGTGCCGGCGCCTCCGAGCAGGCGCGCAACGCAGCCCTGGCGGCGGTCAAGGCGCTGAAGGCCGGCAAGCCGATGTACGCCGGCCCGCTGAAGGACAACACCGGCAAGGTCGTGATCCCGGCCGGCATCGGCAACTACGACCCCTCGCTGGACGGGATGAACTACCTGCTGGACGGCGTCGTCGGCTCGATCATCTGAGCGATCACTTCTCGGGCACGGCCACCGTGCCGGTCTCCAGCAGCGACTTCAGATTGGAGATGATCAGCGGCCAGCCGCCGCCGACGGCGCCGATCAGGCCGGAGTCCGCCTTGTCCATCGAGTGCGTGATCGTCAGCTTCACCGCCCCGCTCGGATGCGGCTCGATCTCCATCACGCACAGCGACGGGCCTTCGGCGCTGAACTCGGGCTTCCACTGGTTGGTCCAGCGGATGGCCAGCCGGCGCGGCGGGTCGAACTCGACGATCTCGCCCGAGTCCGCCAGCCGCCCGTCCTGGAAGCGCAGCGCCCAGGAGGCGCCGGGCTTCCATTCGCATTCGACATTCATGCCGAACCAGAACTGCTTGATGAATGACGCGTCGGTGAGCGACTGCCACAGCTTCTCCGGCGTGGTGCGGATATAGCTGACATAGACGAAACGGCTCTGGCTCATGGCTTCCTTCCTTTCCTGGGCGGCGGTGATTCGAGCCGGGTCTTGAGCGCATGCAGCGCGTCCAGCCGGGGCTCGTCGAACTTGCTGATCCAGCGCCGCGAGAGCTCGTGGATCGGCACCGGGTTGAAGTAGTGGACCTTCTCGCGGCCTTGCCACTGCACGGCCACGAGGTTGGCCGCCTCCAGCAGGTTCAGGTGCTGGGTGACGGCCTGCCGGCTCATGGCCAGGCCTTCGCAGAGCTGGGTCAGCGTCTGGCCGTCGCGCGCGTGCAGGCTGTCCAGCAAGGCGCGGCGGCTGGCGTCGGCCAGTGCCTTGAAGACCTTGTCGATGTCGGGGCCGCGGGTCACGTGGAGAGTCGTTCCAATAGGCAAGCAAATACTTGCATGAAGATTATAGGCAAGCATTTGCTTGCATGACAAGACGGCGGAAGATCAGCCGACCAGCGGCGTGGTGGAGACGGCCTGCTGCGGCGTCACCAGCGGCAGGCGCAGCGTGACGACGCTGCCCTGCCCTTCGACGCTCGACACCTCGATCTCCCCGCCCAGCGGGCCGGTGACGAGGTTGTAGGTGATGTGCATGCCCAGTCCGCTGCTGCCGCGGTCCAGCGCAGTGGTGAAGAAGGGGTCGTAGATGCGCGCCAGCGTGGCCGGGCTCATGCCGATGCCGTCGTCGCTGAACTGCAGCTCCACCGCGTCGCCCTGCACGCGGGCGTCCAGCTTCATCGCGCCGGTCTCGCGGCCGGCGAAGGCATGGGTCACCGCATTGCCGATCAGGTTGGCCAGCACCTGCTCCAGCGCGCCGGGGCAGCTGTCCATCTCGATGCCGGCCGGCACGTCGAACTGCACCTGCCAGGGCGTCTTGCGCAGCGTCGGGCGCAGCAGGATCAGCGTGTCGTCCACGGCGCTCTTCAGGTCGAACAGGCGCCGCGTGGCCGTGCCCTGGTCCACCGCCACGCGCTTGAAGTTGCTGACCATCGTCGCCGCCTGCTGCAGCGAGCGCTCCAGCAGCTGCGCGCCCTGGGCCGCCGCCTCCAGGTAGCTGCCGAAGCGCTGCTTGCGCAGCGTGCCGGCGCTCATCTCCTGGTTGATCTCGGTGGTGTCGCCGTGCAGGGTGCTGGCGACGGTGACGGCGTTGCCGATCGGGCCGTTCAGCTCGTGGGCCACGGCGCTGACGATCTCGCCCAGGCCGGCGAGCTTCTCCGACTGCACGAGCTTGGCCTGCATCTGGCGCAGGTGCTCGAAGTTGGCCTCCAGCGCGCGGTTGGCGTCCTCCAGCGCCACGGTGCGCTCGTGCACGCGGCGGTCGAGGCTGGCGTTCATCTCCTGCAGCTCGGCCTGGGCGGCGAGCTGCTCGGTGATGTCCAGCGCGATGCACAGGTAGCCCAGCGTGGCGCCCTGCTCGTCGCGCACCGCGTTGAGCGACATCGACACCTGCACCGGCTCGCCATTGGCGCGCAGCAGCCGCCCGTTGCGCACGCAGGAGGCGCCGTCGCGGGTCAGCGCGGCATAGGCATCCTGCAGCGGCGCGCCGCCCAGTGCGGCGGCGAGGTCGTCCGCGTCGTGCAGGCCCAGCACCGGCTGGCCGCGCATCGCCGCCGCCTCGTGGCCCAGCATGCGCTCGGCGCCGTGGTTGAAGACGGTGATGCGCCCCTCGGTGTCGCTGGCGACGATGGCCACCTCGATGGCCGCATCCAGCAGCGTCTGCATGCGGTGGTTGAGGGCCCGCAGCTGCTCGTCGGCATGCTTGCGCTCGGTGATGTCCACGATCACCAGCAGGGTGAGCACCTCGTCCTGCTGGCGCAGCTCGGCGCCGGACAGCTGGGCCTGGAAGGGCGTGCCGTCCACGCGCAGCAGCGTCGCCTCGAAGCCGGACACCTGCTGGTTCTCGAACATCAGCGTGTTGTAGCGGCGGCGCGCCTCGACGTCGGACCACAGGTTCAGCAGGCTGCTGGACCGGCCCTCGATGTCATGCGCGCGGTGGCCGGTGATGCGCTCCCAGGCCTCGTTGACGCGCAGCACGGTGCGGCCTTCCAGCACATTGCCGGCGCTGCGCTGCGCGGATTCGGTGAACACGGCCATGGCGGCCGGCGAGGCGCCGATGATGCCGGTCAGCGTCTCCTCCACGCGCTTGCGGCTCAGGAAGGCCGCCTGCAGTTGCTCGGCCATGGCATTGAAGGCGCTGACCAGCGCCTGCACCTCGGCCAGCGCGCTGCCGCGCACGCGCTGGTCGAGCCGGCCGGCCGCCATCTCCCCGGCGGCCTCGGTGACGCGGCGCAGCGGCGAGGCCACGCTGGTGGCCAGCAGGCCGGCGCCCAGCAGCGCCAGCGCCAGGGCCGCCACGCACAGCAGCGCGGCCGCGCTGTTGCCCCGCTCCACCTCGGCCAGGTAGTAGCTCTCGGGCATGGCGGTGAGCTGCATCCAGTGCTGGTAGCTGGCGGTGTAGGGCACCGCCCGCGCCAGCCAGGTCTCGCGCGCGAGCGGCCGGGTGCTCACCACGTCGAAGCGGAAGCTCAGGCCCTGCGCCGTCGCATCGGCGGCATGCTGCACGCGCTGGTTCAGCTGCTCCAGCGCCAGGTTCACCACGGGCTCGCCGCGGCCCCCGGCGGCGCTGGAGGCCAGCAGCCGGCCCCGCTCGTCCACCACCAGGGCGCGGCCGTTGCGGGCGATCGGCAGCGTGGCGAGCAGGCCGTTCAGGCCGCGCAGCCGCTCGCCCTCGGTGAGGGTGGCGGCATGGGCCAGGTAGTCGTCCATCCGGGCCTCGACGTTGGCCGAGATGTCCTGGTGCAGGCGCAGGGCCAGCTTGTTGGCCACCGCATTGGCGCTGCCCAGCATCACGAAGCCGACCGCCCCGGCCAGGCCCAGCACCAGCACCACGAAGCTGCCCGCCAGCACCACGCGCAGCGGTGCCCCGGGCATGTCGCTGACCGCATCGCGCGGCACCGCCTCGTCGTCGCTGCCGCGGGGGCGGGTCTCCCAGGTCCAGCCCTGCACGCGCAGCGGGCGGCGCTTCACATGGCCGGGGATCTCGGCCCAGAACAGGCCGGCCCGGCGCGCCAGCGGCAGGCCGGCCAGCATGAACAGCGGCAGCAGCAGCCAGGTCAGGCCCTTGGTGGCCAGCATGGCCGGCGTGACGCTCTGGTAGGCGATGCCGTCGGCGAACCTGCCGCTGCTGATGAAGCCCCACATGACCGGATCGAAGAAGGCCAGGCCCAGCGCGTAGGGGACGTACAGCGCCCAGGTGCGGGCGCGGCGGAAGTCCGGGTCCTGCCCGATCAGTTGCCAGCCCAGCCAGGCATAGGCGCTGAGGAAGAAGTAGCCCGGCGTCCAGCCCGCCACCCACAGCGGCGGCGTGCCCTCGATCAGGTCCGAGAGCATGTAGGCCGGCGGCAGCACCAGCAGCGCCGGGTAGCCGAACAGCAGCACGGCCATGAAGAACACCAGGTCCTTGAGCGACTCGAAGGTCTGCGCCCCTTCCACCAGCACGATGCCCGAGCCCAGCCAGCCCGCCAGCGGCAGCAGCACGAAGCTCAAGCCGGCGGCGAAGAAGGCCCGCGCGTTCCAGGCCTGGCGCTCGCGACCGAGCCGCCAGCGCCGGCCCACGCGCAGCGTCAGCCGCCCGAAGCACAGCAGCGACAGCAGCACGCCCAGCGCCACGCCCACCAGCCCCCAGGCCTCCAGCAGCGGCTGCGGCAGGCCGGCGAACAGGGCCTCCAGCCAGGCAAGGACGTCCTGCATGTGGCGCGTCATCCGATCGGGCTCGCCGCTGCGTGCTCGGGCGCCTTCAGCGGCAGCGTCAGCGTGAAATGGCTGCCCTGGCCCAGCACGCTGCTCACGTCGATGTCGCCGCCGAGCTGGGCCGTGACCAGCTTGTAGCTGATGTTCATGCCCAGGCCGCTGCCGCCCTTGCCCAGGGCGGTGGTGAAGAAGGGGTCGTAGATCCGGGCCAGCGTGTCGGCGCTCATGCCGCGGCCGTCATCGCTGAACATCAGCCGCACCAGCTCGCCGTCCCGGCCCTCGCCCCGCTCGACCCGCAGCAGCATGCGCCCGTGCGAGCGCTCCGCGAAGGCGTGCTGGACGGCGTTGTTGACCAGGTTGTTCAGCACCTGCTCGAGCGCGCCCGGGTGGCTGTCCATCACGATGCCGGCGGGCAGTTCCATGTCGAGGCGATACGGCGTCTTGCGCAACATCGGCTGCAGCAGCGCCACCGCGTCCTCGATCACCTCGCGCAGGTCGAACTGCCGGCGCTCGGCGCCGCCGGCATCGTCGGCCACGCGCTTGAAGTTGTTGACCAGGCGCGCCGCCACCTGCAGCGCGCGCTGCAGCAGCTCGGTGCCGGACTGCATGCCCGCCAGGTACTCCCCGAAGCGCTGCTTGCGCAGCGTGCCCGCCGCCACGTCGCGGCTGACCGACTGCGTATCGCCCAGCAGCGTGCTGGCCACAGTGACGCAGTTGCCGATCGGCGTGTTCAGCTCGTGCGCCACCGCCGCGACGATATGCCCGAGCCCGGCCAGCTTTTCCGACTGCACCAGCTTGCCCTGCATCTGCTGCAGATGGGTCATCGTCTGCTCCAGCCGGCTGCGCGCGGCCTCCAGCGACTGGCTGCGCTCGCGCACGCGCTGCTCCAGCCGGGTGTTCAGCTCGAGCATGCCGGCCTGGGCGGCCAGCTGCTCGGTGATGTCGCGCGCGATGCCCAGGTAGCCGGCGACGGCGCCCTGGGCGTCACGCACCGTGGACAGCGCCATCGACACCTGCACCGGCGTGCCGTCCTTGCGCCGCAGGATGCGGTTGCGGGCCGCGCCGTCCTGCGCCTGCCCGGCGTAGAAGGCCGCGCCGCCGGCCAGCGCCAGCTCCGGCGCCTGGGTGGCGATATCGTCCGGCAGGTGCACCCGCAGCACCGGCTCGCCGAGCAGCTCCGCCGCCGCGTAGCCCAGCATGCGCTCCGCGCCGCGGTTGAACACGGTGACCCGACCCTGCGCATCGGTGGCGATCACGGCCACCTCCACCGCCGCGTCCAGCAGCGCGCCGAGCTGGCGGTTCAGCGCCTGCAGCTGGTCGCTGGCCTCCTTCTGGGCGGTGATGTCGTCGATGGCGACGACGTTGAAGCGCTCCTCGCCGACCCGCACGTCCTGGCCCGACACCTGCGCGAAGTAGGCCGAGCCATCGGCCCGCCGCATGCGAGCCTCCAGCCGGCGCACCCGGCCGAGCTCGCGCATCTGGCCGATGAACTGCAGGCGCACGTTCATGTCCATCCAGAGCTGCAGCGCCGCGCCCGGCCGGCCGATGGTGGCCTCGCGGCTGTGGCCGGTGGTGCGCTCCCAGGCCGCATTGATGTCGGCGAAGAACAGCTCCCCGCCGTGAGGGGCGCCCTGCCCTTCGCCCGACCCCACGCGGAACACCGCGATCGCCACCGGCGAGGCGCCGAAGATGCCCTGCAGCGTCTCGCTGGTGCGCTGGCTGCCCAGCAGGGAGGCCTTGAGCTGCCGCGCCATGCCGTTGAATGCCGCGGCCAGCGCGCCCATCTCGGCCAGCCGGCTGGCCGGCACGGGCCGGTCCAGCTCGCCGCGGGCCAGCGCCTGCGAGGCCTGGATGATGCGGCGGGTCGGCGCCGCCACCAGCGCGGCGAGGCCCGCGGCCACCAGCATCGCCAGGCTCAGCGACACCGCGCAGACCAGCGCCGCGCGGGCGACGCCGGCGCGCAGCTCGGCCAGGTAGTAGCGCTCGGGCAAGGCCGTCAGCTCCACCAGGCCCACCCGGCCGGGCTTGTCCGCCAGCGGCGTGGCGCGCGCCAGCCAGCTCTCGCGCCCCAGCGGCCGCTCGCTCAGCACGGCGAAGCCGAAGTCCAGCGGCTCGCGCAGCGCCGGCGCCTGCTCGCGCAAGGCAGCCAGCGCGGCAGTGGCGACCGGGTCGCCCGCCCCCGCGACGCTGCCGGCCAGGACCTGCCCCTGGCGATCCAGCACCAGCGCCCGTCCGCCCGGCGGCGTCGACAGGCCCGACAGCAGCGTCGACATGCCCCGCAGCCGCTCGGCCTCCGGGATCGCCGCCGCGTCCTCGAGGTAGTCGGCCAGGCGCACGTCGATGCTGTCCGACAGCTCCTGGTTCAGCCGCTGCGCCAGCTTGGTCGCGCCCTGCTCCCCGCTGCGCAGTGCCAGCAGCGCCACCGCGCAGGAGACCGCCAGCACCATGGCGGCCAGGCTGCCGCCCAGGGCCATGCGCAGCGGCATCGCGCCGGCCGCGGCCTGCCCGGCGGCCCCACCCGCGGCCGGCAGCAGGCCCAGGCGCCGCGCCAGCGGCAGCAGCGCCAGCATCACGAAGGGCGCCAGCACGCAGGCCGCCAGCAGCGTGACGAGCAGCTTCGGCACGAGCGCGCTGTAGGCCAGCCGGGGGCCGACGATGTCCGCGCAGAGCCAGCCCCACATCGCCGGCACGACCAGCAGCGCCAGCAGCGCGAACGGTGCGAAACCCGCCCACGTGCGCCAGCGGCCGAAGTCCGGCGCCTGCGCGCCGAGGATCCAGCGGCGGCCCATCCAGGCGACGGCCGGCCAGAGGAAATAGCCGCCCAGCCAGTCGGCGACGAAGTCCGGCGACACGCCACCGATCAGGTGCGCCAGCAGGCTGGCCGGCGGGATGCCCACCAGCGCCGGATAGCCCCACAGCGCGATGCAGACGAACACCGCCACGCCACGCACCGGCCCCAGCGGCTGCAGCCCCTCCACGCCCGGGAAGTTCAGGTCACCGAAGACCGCCAGCAGCACCAGCGCGAAGCTCGCCAGCATGCCGGTGAAGGCCTGCGCGTCCCAGGCCTGCGGATCGCGAGCGAGCCGCCAGCGGCCCTCGCTGCGCAGGGTCAGGCGTCCATAGGCGCACACCACCAGCACGGCGCCCACCAGGCCGGCCAGGCGGCCCCAGGCGCTCAGAAAGCCCAGCGACCACCCGGCGAACAGGGACTCCAGCAGCTGGATCGTGGCTTGCATGCGCCTCCCCGGGCGGGCCTCCTAACCCTTATGTTCAGCGGCAAGTACACCACGGCATCCAGCGCAGGGCAACCGATTGATCTGGAAGCCGGATCGCCTCAACAATGCGCTCGGCAATCCATGCGCGAGGGGGAATCGATGAGCAGCGACGATGTGATCCGCGGCGCCGGCCGGCGCGGCTTCCTGGGCAGCGTGGCGGTGGGCGGGCTGGCCGCGCCGGCGGTGCACGCGGCACCGGCGAAGCGCAAGGTGATCTTCGTCGCCCACGCGGAGATTCCCTTCTTCAACCAGGTCAAGGCGGGCTTCCGCGACTTCGGCAACCTGCGTGGCTGGGACATGCAGTACGTGGCCCGGGGCACGCCGCCGGTGATCGCCGACGTCGTCCGCTTCCAGGCCGAGGCGATCGCCGCCAAGCCCGACGCACTGGCCTTCACGCGTATCAACGAGACCTCGTTCGAGGACAACATCCGCCGGGCGCTCGACCAGCGCATCCCGCTGGTGCTCTTCAACATCGCCAGCGCCGGCTACAAGCAGCTGGGCGTGAACGCCTTCGTGGGCCAGGACTTCATTCCCGCCGGCCGGATCAACGGCCTGCAGGCGGCGATCCATGCCGTCAAGCTCGGGCGCCGCGACGGCGTGATCCTGGTCGGCCTCCCCGCCATCAACTCCACTGCACTCGACGAGCGGGCCCGCGGCACCCAGGAGGGCATCGAGGCCTACAACCGCGCGCACGGCACGACCTTCGTCGTCGAGCGGCTGCAGACCTCGAACATCCAGCGCGACGCCATCGCGCGCATCGAGCCGCGGATCAAGGCCCTGGGCGGCAAGCTCGCGGGCTTCACCGACATGGTGTCCGGCCACCAGTTCATGAGCCCCTGGCTGGAGCAGAACGGCATGAAGGGCAAGATCGCCAACGGCGGCTTCGACCTGGTGCCCGGCGTGCTGGAGGCGATCAAGACCGGCGGCGCGCAATGGACCATCGGGCAGAACCCCTACGCCCAGGGCTGGGTGACTTCCTCGCTACTGGACATGCAGATGGAGTCCGGCTATCCGGCCAGCGACTACGACACCGGCGCCGAGGTGGTCGACGCCACCAACATCGACCGCATCATCAAGCGCGAAGCCCGGTTCGCCTGAGCCGGCATGACTTGCGGGACCGGCCGGCGCCGCGGTTAAGCTCGCCCCCTTTCGACAAGCCCACCCGGTCTCCTCGATGCGCCTGAATGCCCTGACCC